>NZ_JACCCA010000008.1:0-240031 GCF_013408815.1 Rhodanobacter sp. K2T2
AGGCGCTGGGCGGACTGACACCCGCCGCCTACGCCAAGCAGTTAAAGTAACACCGGACTCCAAACAGACCCGCTACTCAAGGCGGGGGGACGTCGTGCTGTGCAAGACAGAACAGCGAGAAAAAGCCAAGACGTTAAACGATTCATCCCTGATCTCCCCTGTGACTTGCTTCAAGTCTATCCAGTTTCTCTTCGCATTTGGGTTAAAGCCGACGCAGGATGGATCTTGGCCAATAATGGACTTTTCGCAAACGGTCTGTCAGCGCGCCAGGCCGTAGCTCAACTAATTCGATAATTAAAAAGCACTTGGGCAAATGCGGTGCAGTCGTTGTGCCCACTCGATGAGAGCCACTTTCGATTGGATGAGAGGCTGTCTCGCCTCAGTAAGTGGCATTGGCTACTCTTCTCGTGTGCCACAAGTGCTGGCCCGGTGAAAGGCACGGATGTTACATCTGTAATTTTGCTGCGTTACCGCAACGAACGACGCAATCTTTTTGCCATCCATCAAAGCTTCGCCGAAAACGTCAGCTCGTAGCTGCGCGCCGGTATCGTGAAATACAGCGGCGTGTTGTCCTGGGCGGTGTAGCCGGAAAGGTAGTAGACGCTCTTGTTGTCGAAGACATTGTTGACCTGCACGCCGATCTTGACGCTCTTGAGCGCTCCGAAACCTTCGGCAAACGTATAGCTGGTGGCAAAGTTGGTGGTGGCGTAGCCGCCGAACGGCTGCTGCAGACCGGTATCGCCATAGCGGTGACCGACGAATTTGTCGATCAGCGAGGCATACAGCGGTCCGCTGCTGTAGATCACACCCAGCGCGGCGGTCTTGCTGGGCGCGTTGGGCAGCCACTGGTTGGTGGCGTTGTCGATGGCACGATTGAGCGAGCCGTTGGCATACACGCTGAAGCCGTCAGCCAGCAGATAGGTCGCCTCTCCCTCCAGCCCTTTGTAGACCGCTCCGCCGGCGTTGTAGAAGGTGGTGATGGCGCCGACCGTGCGGCTTTCGATCTTGTTGTTGAAGTTGATGTAGTAGCCGTCCGCCGACAGCGTGAGGCGACCGTCGGACCATGTCGTACCGATCTGCTTGTTGATGGTCTGCTGCGGTTTGACCGTATTGTCCTGCGGTGCGCTGGTGTAGAAGGTGTTGAGGTTGGGCGCCAGGAATCCCTTGGCGAGCTGTGCATAGGCGGTCCAGCTGTCGCTCAGCTGCCAGTGCAGCGCCAGTGACGGCAGCACCTTGCTGTAATCTTTGGAATACACCAGGGGCTCGCCGGTTTTCTGATTCACCACGGCATTGATGTCGCGCTTGAAGTCGGCATCTTTCACGCCGCCGGTCAGGGACAGCCGGTCGGTGATGTTCCAGTTGTATTCGAGATACGGCTGAAAGGTGGTCAGCGTATCGCGCATGTCGCGATCGGTGGCGGCCAGCTGGGTCGGCGCGTTGTAGGCGTAGTTGAGATTGGCGTCCACCTCATAGAGCGTGCGCAGGTTGCGCTGGTGGTCGTACCAGAAACCGGTGCGCAGCTCGCCGGGGCCCAGTTCCTTGCCCAGGCGGAAAATGTCGCCGTACGACGTGTAGGTATTGCGCAGCGCCTGGGCCGGCACGTCGAGCGGGCTGTAGATGGTGCCGTTCGGCGTTTCGCCATTCGGGTCCTCGCCGTTCCAGCCGAAGTGGTTGTACGAATAGGTGTAGGCCTTGTTATCGATCGTCCAGCCGTCGAACGCCGAGTGCAGGCCGACGTAGCTCATATAGGTGTCGATATTGTCGATGTTGTAGCCGTAGTAGTCCTGGCTGTACGGATCGTTGTTCAAGCCATAGTTCGGGCCGTATGCCTCGATCTGGGCGCGCGTCGCGCCCAGCGGCACGTTCTGGTGGATGTTGTTGTACATGCCGACAAACGTCAGCGTGGTGTTGTCGCCGATCGGCTGCACGATCTTGGCGAAAACGTTCTGCCGGCGCTGCCCGGCGTACGTCAGGTAGCCATCCGACCGGGCGTTCTCCAGGTTGATCAGCGCTGTGGTGCCGCCGGTCTGCTGGATCGCACCGGTATGGAGCTGAGCGCCCTCGACCCAGGTGCCGAAGCTGCCGAAACTCAGATAGGGCTCGATACCCGCGGTATCCGACGGCGTGCGTGAGCCCACCGCAATGGTGCCCCCGAACGTGGCGTTGCCCAGCGTGCTCGCGGTGCCCGGGCCACGATCGACCACGATGCTGCCGGTGTCCTGGGTGGTGAAGTACGAGGTCGAGTGATGGGTGAAGTCGTTCGAATCGCCCCACGGAATGCCGTCGAAGGTGACGTTGTACTCGCCGTCCTGGAAGCCGCGCATGGTGACGCTCTGCGCCTCCATCAGGCCCGGACCGTTCGGCGCGACGGTGGAGATGCTCGGCGCGATGGAGATGGCGTCGGTGTAATCACCGGTCGGCGCCACGTTTTCGCGTAGGTACTGCTCACCGATGATCGACTGCGGCTGGATCGCCATCATCGAACCCTGGGTCGGCGCGATCTTGTCGACTGTGATGGCGGCACCGGTCACCTTCACCGCGTCGAGATTCTTCACCTTCTTGGAAGAGTCTGCGCTGGCGTCATTCGTCGCTGTCGCCGGGATAGCGGCTGTTGGCGTGGCATCGCTGGCGTAGCTGGCAAACGGCAGGTTGGCTATCAGACAAAGGGCAAGCTGAGTGCTCGTGAAAAGAGTCGTGCGACTGATCCGCTTCATGATTATCCAGAAAATAGGGTCGTTAATGACCATCTATTTCTATTCATAAACCGTGACATTTTTATAACCGAAAATGGATTATCGATATTATTTTTCAAATACAAAAATAATCATTTAAACTAAGCGAAAACTAAGTATTCGCAAGAACTGGAGCGCAAAGGTTTGCGCTGGTGCCGATGCCGATATCACCCGAGGTTTTCGGACTGGAATATCGCGGAAAATGGCAGATTTCCATAGCTGCATCGCACTTCGGGCAAAATTGCAGAGTATCGGTTAAGGCCATTTGATCAGGGGCGAAGAATGCAGCCCGATCGAAGGGTCGACTAATGCTCATTCGCCGATCGGAAAACATGGTCAGATGTAATGCAGGATTATCTGGCGACCCCGTGTATCGCCGTGGATTCGTTTTGGCACCGTTGAAACGCGCGATCCATTTTTTGATTATCGGCACTTCGACACGCGACGGCCCCGGCCTGCGCGCAGCTCGGGGCCGTCGTGATGGTTATCAGTCGCGGCGTTTCAACGTAAACCCGATCAGCATCGGCATCACCAGCAGCACCATCGGATACTGCAGCATCAGTCCGGCGATGATCGCGATCGCCAGCGGTTGCTGCAGGCCTGAGCCCTGGCCGATCGCGAGCGCCAGCGGCAACAGGGTGAGGATCGCGGCCAGCGTGGTCATGGTGATCGGCCGCAGGCGGTCGACGCTGGCCTGACGCAGGGCCATCCGCGGCTCCACGATGTCCGCCAAGCTCACGTACTCGGAGACATAGAAAATCGCCATCTCGGTGCCGATGCCGATGATCATGGTCATGCCCATCATGGCCGTGATGTTGAGATCGACGCCACTCAGCCATAGCGCAATGAAAACTGCCGTGGTGGAGAACAGCGAGCAGCTCAGCACGATCAGCGCCAGCCACAGCCGCTGGTACAAAAACATCAGCAGGATGAATTCGGCCACCAGTGCGGCAGCGAAGACCTTGCTCAAACCGACGAAGGCGATCTGCTGCTGCTGGTAAAGGCCACCCAGCTCGTAGCGCACGCCCGCATCCAGCATGCCGGGTTTGGCCAGCAGCGCTTTGACATCGGCCACCGCCGCGCCGATGCCACGACCTTCGATGCGCGCCGTCACGGCGACCATCGGCTGCAGATCCTCGCGCGAGATCTGCGGTTGTCCGCTGACCGGCTCCAGCGTGGCCACGCGCCCGAGTGGAAACACGTGGCCGTCCGGCGCGCGTATCGGCAGACGCGCGAGCTGCGGAATCTTCAGCTGCATCGCGCCGGGAATCCACACGCGCACGCCCACGCTTTTGGTCAGCTGCGGCAGCTGCGTGGCGACCGTGCCGGAAACGGCCTGATCGACGGCCTGCGTGATGGCGTCGACGGTCATGCCTTCGAACGCGGCACGCGCTGCATCGATGTTCACGTTGAGCGCATCGCCGGCGAGCTGCACGCCGCTTTTGATCTCGACCACGCCGTCGATTTTTCCGATCGCCTTGGCGACCTTGTCGGCCTGATCGTCCAGCTCACCGGGGTTGGTGCCGTAGAGTTTTATCTCGATCGGCTGCGGCACGGCCGTGAGATCGCCGATGAGATCTTCCATCAGCTGCGCCAGTTCGATCTCCACGCCGGGCACTTCGCTTTCGATACGGGTGCGTACCGCGCTCATCACCTCCTCGGTGGCGCGCGCGTGATCGGGCTTCAGCTTGACGAAAAAATCGCCGTGATAGGACTGTCCGAGATCGCCGCCGAGGCCGGTGCCGAGCCGGCGCGAAAACGTGTCGACCTCGGGTTGGGCTCTGAGAATGGCCTCGATCTGGCCGACCTGCCGCGAGGTTTCCGGCAGCGATGTGCCGGGCGCGGTGTAGTAGTCCATGACGAAACCGCTTTCGTCGACCGTCGGCATGAAGCCGGTGGCGACCTTGGTGTAGGCGACGTAGCCGAGCACCAGCAGCGGCACCAGCACCACGGCCAGCAGCCACGGCCGCCGCGTCAGCCCGTCGTAGAGCGGCCCATGCGCGCGCCGCAGCCAGCCGCGCGGGTTGCTGCCGGGGTCCTGCCAGCGCTGAAAGTTGATCAGCTGGCGCGCCAGCAGCGGCACCACCAGCGCGGTCACCAGCCAGGACACGATCAGCGCGCTGGCCATGGTGATCGACAGCGCCTTCGAAAACGCGCCGGTCACGCCGTCGAGGAAACCCAGCGGAATAAACACGATCAGCGTGGCGAGACTCGATCCCGACAGCGGCGCCATGAATTCGCGCGCCGCCGGCAGCACCGCATCGGCGCCGACCGCGCCGTGCGCCTGGGTGGGCGCGGCGCCGGCGCGGCGCGCGATGTGTTCGATCATCACGATCACATCGTCGATCACCAGGCCCACGGCGGCTGCGATGCCGCCCAGCGTCATGATGTTGAAGCTCAGCCCCAGCACGCTCAGCAGCAGCACCGTCACCGCCAGCGTCGCCGGCACCACGATGACGGTGATCAGGGTCACGCGCAGGTTGCGCAGAAACAGCAGCATCACGATCGCGGCCAGCACCAGGCCGATGATCACCGCATCGCGCACGCTGTTGGCCGACTCGGTGACCAGCTCGCTCTGGTCGTACCAGTTGCGAATCGTCACGCCGCGCGGCAGCGCGAAGCCGGACAGCTTGTCGCGTACCGCCTGCGCGATCTGCACGGCGTTGCCGTCCGGCTGCTCGTAGACGTTGAACAGCACCGCCGGCTTGCCGTCCTCGGCGACCTTGATCCACTGCGGCAGGTAGCCGTTGCGCACCGTCGCCACATCGGCGAGTTTGAGCCAGCCGGTCGCATCGCTTTTCACCACGACGTTGCGCAGCGCATCGATCCCTTTGAGCGAATGATCGGCGACGACGAGATACAGCTTGTTGTGATCCTGCACGCGGCCGACCGCTTGCCGCGCATTGGCGCCGGACAGCGCGGTCACCAGGTCACTCAGCGCCAGGCCGTGCAGGGCCAGCTTCTGCGGATCGGCCTCCACTTCGATCTCGGCCGTCTCGCCGCCCTGCACGTCGACGTGCGAGAGCCCGGGCACGGCGGCCAACAGCGGCACGATCTGATACTGCGCGAGGTCGCGCAGCGCGACTGGCGACAGCGTGTCGGAGCGCAGGGCGTACGAGATGATCGGAAACACGGTCGGGTCCATCCGACGTACGCCGTACGTGCTGCCCACAGGCAAGGTGGGCAGCACGCGCGCGATCGCCGCGTCCACCAGTAGGGTCGACGAGGTCATGTCGCGGCCCCAGCCAAAATCGATCGACACCTGGGCCGATCCGCGCGTGGTGTCCGAGCGCAGGCTCACCACGCCTGGCACGGTGCGGATCGCTTCTTCGACAGGGCGTGTCACCAAAAGCGCGGTCTGATCGGCCGGTCGATCGCCGGCATCCAGATCGACCACCACGCGCGGAAACGACACTTGCGGAAACAGGCCGACCGGCAACGACAGCGCGCTGAACAACCCGGCCAGCATCAGCGCCAGCGCCACGATGATCAGCGTTCTGCCGTGACGCGCGAGCCAGTCGGGGCGCCTTGATATCGGCTCGCTCACTTCACCGGCTCCGCCGTACGGACCGCCATGCCGTCCTCGAGCTGGGTATTGCCGACGACGACGAGCGGGCGTTGTGCATCCAGCGTGCCGCTGACCACCGACACCGTATCGGACTCGCCAACGAGGGTGACCGGCACCTTGACCGCCTTGCCGCCAGCGACCTGAAACACTTGCCACGCCGTACCGTCCTCGACCAGCGCATCGCGCGGTATCAACCAGCCATGCCACTGGCCGACGGTGATGTCGGCGCGATAGCCCATGCCGGCGATCACCGGACTGTCGGGCGCGATGTCGGCGTTCTGCAGATGCGTGTGCGGGTCGAGCATGCCGGCCACGCGCTTTACCACACCGGTCACCGGCGCACCGGCGCCCAGCGGCACCAGCGTGACCTTGTCGCCGGGCACGGGTGCATGCTGCGGATCCATCTCGAGGCCGACGCTCACCAAGACGCCGCCGCCACGCGCCAGCGACAGCAGTGCTGCGCCCGGCTGCAGGGTGTCACCACGGGTCGCGGCGATACTGCTGACGATACCGTCGACCGGCGCCAGCAGTTCCATGGTGCGGCCGTCGCCCTGCTGTTTACGCAGCGCATCGAGTGCCGAGCGCGCATCGCTCGCCGCCTTGTCGGCTTGCGCCAGCTGGTCGCGCGTGGCGAGCTGGTGGGCCAGCAGTTGCGCAGTGTGTTCGCGTGCAGCCTGCGCTACGTTCAACGCCGTACGCGCCTGCTGGTAAGCCGCCGCTGCCGTTGGCGACAGCGTGAAGGTGAGTAGGCGCTGGCCGCGGTGCACGGCGGTGCCGGCCGTGACGTCGAACTGTGTCACCGCCCCTTCGGCCTGAATGCTCAGCGTCGAGGCCGCATCGATCGCGGGTGCCGCCGTGCCGTAGGCGCTGACGACGTCGGGCAGGCTGCCTTGATGCACGGCCTGCGTGATGACGGCGGCGCTGACCTTGTCACTGCCGCCGGCGTCCGAATCGGCGGCGCTGCCCCCGCAGCCAGCCAAGGACAGGGCGACGAGCGCAAAAATGCATCGGCATAGACGCGTGTTCATGGCGCAATGACATCCTGGGGAAGGGAATCGGGCATGCCGGTGCCGAGCAGCGTATCCATCGCCACCTGCTGCTCCAGCACGGTTTGCTGCAGGGTGATGGCCGCGGCCTGGCGGCTTTGCGCGGCGACCAGCAGATCGACGTAGGTGCGCAGACCGATCAGCCCCTGCTGCTGCGCGGTGGTTGCCTGATCGGCGTCATGCACGGCCGCGGGCAAGGTTGGCAATAGGTCGGCCAGCTGCGCACGCGCCAGCGCCTGTTCGGTTAGCAGTGCATCGATGTCGCCGTGCGCCGACGACAGCCGCGCGGCGTATTCGTCGCGCAACTGCTGCCGGGTCGCTTTGGCGATCGCGATAGTGCCCTGGTTGCGGTCGAAGATCGGCAGGTCGAAGGTGATGGACGGCCCGCCGTTGCGCACGCGGCTGTTGTCCTGCGATGCGGCGTAGCCCAGCGAGAACATCGGAAACTGCGCCAGCACGGCGGCGCGCAGCGTCGCTTCCTGTGCCTGATAGCCCAGCTGCAGCGCGACGAGGTCGGGACGCCGTCGTTCGATGTCCCGCGCGCTGGCCCGAATGCGCGCGTCGTCCGCCGCGGGGATTTCCAGCGCGGCCGGCAGCGCAATCGCGGTATCGGCCGCCAGGCCAAGTAGCGCGGCCAGATCGTGATGCTGGCTGAGCAGGCGACGCTGCAGATCGTCATAGGCAGTTTGCGCGTCCGCCGCGGCGACGAAATCCGGTGCCGCAGCGGTAAGGTCGGTATTACCCTGATTGACGCTTTGCCGCAGCTGCCGGTTGCGCTGCGCCAGCTGCTCCAGCGTGTGGCTCTGCAGCGCGCGTAGGCGCTCGCCCTCGACCAGATCGACCACGAGCAGCCGCACCTTGCCGATCGTCTGCCATTCCTGCCACAGCAGGCTGGCGTCGATCTGCGCGGCGGCAGCTTTCGCCGCCTGCCGTCGCGGCGACAGGGTGATCAGCGCGCGGATGTCTTCGCTGAAGCCTGCCGTCCACGCGGTGGCATCGCCTACGCCGGAGATCAGATAGCCGATGCTGCCGTTGATCGCCGGGTTGGGCAGCAGCCCGGCTTGCAGCATTTGCGCCTGCGCCGCGTCGTGCTGAGCGCGCGCCGAGCGCAGGTCGGGATTATTGAGTAGTACGAGACGTTCGATCGTCGGCAGATCGAGCACGCGCCCATCGCTCGGTGCGCCCTGCAACCGCGCCACGTCATGTGGCAGTTCAACAGCGGTCGGCAGCGGCGCAGGGCGGTAAGTGGCGCATCCTCCGAGCATGCTGCTACCGATCCAGCATAGTCCGATGATCAGGGCGCGCGACCGCGCAGCCGAAAATATCGGCAGCGCGTCATCGGTCTGCTTGAGTACTGATCGCGACAAGCTGCGCTCCGGCCATGCTGATGTGGCGCCCTACGTTAGCTGGCACGGCTTAGTAGGAACTTTGTGGAGCGTGACACTTTGACTTAATGGATAAAGGGCGGCGGGGCAGGATCTTGCGCGCTGTCACTAAGGTGGCAGTAAGGGGATGCTTTCATGCTGACACGCGATCGATCTCTCCCTCATTCGTCAGGACCGTCTCATGCACAAACTTTTCCGCCACGTTCTGCCTGCGGCGCTCGCCCTGTCAATCGCCGCTCCGTCCATCGCAGCCGACGCCGGACATGCCGGCAGCGGCTACCAGGTGATCTCGCGCATGGATCTCGGCGGTGACGGCGGCTGGGATTACCTCAGCTTCGACGCGCCGCGCCATCACCTGTTCGTCAGCCGCGGCGATCGCGTGCTGGTGATCGATGCCGTAAAGGACAGGCAGGTTGGAACCATTGCTGATACCCAGGGCGTGCACGGCATCGCCGTGGCGCAGGATCTCAAGCGCGGCTTCACCAGCGACGGAAAGGCAGCCACGGTCACCGCGTTCGATCTGGATACGCTGAAGACCGTCGCAGTGATCAAGGGCACCGGCCTGAACCCCGACGCCATCGTCTACGACACGGCGTCCCATCATGTGCTGACGCTCAACGGCAAAAGCAGCAGCGCCAGCGTGATCGACCCGGCAACCAATGCGGTGATCGCCACCATTGCGCTGCCGGGCAAGCCGGAGTTTGCGGTGTCCGATGGCGCGGGCCACGTGTACGTGAATATCGAAGACAAATCCGAACTGGTTGAAATCGATTCGGCCAAGAACACCGTGCTGAACACCTGGTCGCTGGCACCGTGCGAATCGCCCAGCGGTCTGGCGATCGATCGCCAGCATCATCGCCTGTTCTCGGTGTGCGACAACCAGAAAATGGCCGTGGTCGATGCGGATAACGGGCATCTCGTCGCCACGCTGCCGATCGGCGACGGCCCCGATGCGGTGGTGTTCGACGATGCGGCCTCGATGGTCTACAGCTCCAACGGCGAAAGCGGCACGATCACCGCGATCCACGAAGACGATGCGGATCACTACACGGTAAAAGACACCATCGCGACTCAGGTCAGCGCGCGTACGCTGGCGCTCGATCCGTCGTCGCACCGGCTGTATCTGTCGGCGGCAAAGTTCGGAGCTACCAAGCAGGCGAATGGACGTCCATCTGTCGTACCCGGCAGCTTTACGGTGCTGGTAGTCGGTCGACACTGATCGGTTCGATCAGCTGACGGGGCGGCGTCTTGCAGAGCTGCCCGGTTAGTCGGCCAGTGGCATGGCGACCCGCACGCGCAGGCCGGTGCCGAACGGCGAATCGAGCAGTTCGATCGACGCGTTGTGCAGCTCGGCCGCGCGCTGCACGATCGAAAGGCCCAGACCGTAGCCTTCGCCGCGGCTGGATTTTTCGCGATGAAAACGTGCGAACACGGCGGCGCGCTGTTCGACGGGAATGCCCGGGCCGTCGTCGATGACGTCGATCGTGGCTTCCTTCTCCGTCTGCCCGATGACCAACTGCACCTGGCCACCCTGCGGCACGTGGCGCAAGGCGTTTTCGATCAGGTTGCGCAGCAGGGCGGCCAGCGCGGCCTCGTAACCTTGCACGACGACGTGTGGATGGAGCCGCATGAAGTCGAGCTGCACACCACTTTCGGCGATGATGGTGGTCAGCTCTTCGATCACATCGCTGGCGACCTCGACCAGATCGATTGTCGTGTGCTGGCGCGCGGCGACGCCGGCTTCGAGTCGCGCCAGGGCGAGCAGCTGTTCGATCCGCCGCGCCAGTGCGACCACGCTGTGCTGCGCGCCGCCGAGACTGTCCTGCGCCTCTTTCAAATCGTGGGTGGCCAGCGCGCTCTCGAGATTGATCATGATCGAGGCCAGCGGTGTGCGCAGCTCGTGCGCCACGTCCGCGCTGAAGCGCCGCTCGCGCTCGAGCGCATCTTCCTGACGTTCGAGTTGGGCGTTGAGCGCGGCCAGCACCGGCTGCAGTTCCTGCGGTGCTTGATTCAGATGAATCGGCTGGCGGCTGCCCGGCTCGCGCGCCGACAGCGCCTGCGCCAGCGTCGCCAACGGGCGCAGGCCGCGCGTCACCGCCCAGCCGACCAGCAAGGCCAGCAGCGGCAGTCCCAGCAGCAGCGGCACGCCGTGGTCGAGCCAGAGCGCGCGGAGAATGCCGTTGCGGCTGTCGTAGCGTTCGGCGGTGCGGATCACCACGCCCTCGGCCGCATCGCGCAGCGTATAGACGCGCCAGAGGTAGTCACCGATGCGCAGGTCCTGAAAGTCCGCGTCGCCCAGCCTGGGCGCGGGCAGGCTCACCACGTTGGCGGTGGCCAGCGTGGGACGCTCCAGACGATCGAACACCTGAAAGCCGACCTCGGCCTCGTAGGTGTAGGAGTGTTTGCTGCGCGCCAGCTTAATGGCGGCTTCGTTCGGTACGGGCACCAGATCGCTGTGGCCGTCGGTACCACGCAGCGAGTCGATGCCGGCGTGCCCGATCAGTACTTCGAGCGTGCGCGCGGATTCGGCCAGCCGGCCGTCCATCAGCTCATCGACTTCTCGGATGGTGCGCTGAAAGCTCAGCACACCCAGCGGCACCAGCACCACGACCAGCACGATCACGATCAACCAGCGCAGCCGCGCACGCAGGCTGGTCGGCGTCATTGCGGTTCTCGCGGAATCATGTAGCCGAAGCCACGAACGTTCTGGATCGTCTCGAAGCTCAGCTTGCGCCGCAGCGCGTGCACAAGCACTTCCAGCGCGCTGCTGCCCACGGCGTTGTCCAGCCCGTACAGCGAGTTCTCCAGGCTTTCGCGCCGAACCAGTCGACCGGCGCGCTCCATCAGCGTCTGCAGCAGCGAAAACTCGCGTCGGGTCAGCTCGACACGCTCGCCGCGAAAGGTCACTTCGGAGGTGCCCAGGTCGAGGCTGAGCGCGCCTGCCTCGATGCGATTGGCGGCCAGACCCTGCACGCGTCGGGTCAGCGAACGGATGCGCGCGCCCAGCTCGTCGAGATGGAAGGGCTTGACCAGATAATCGTCGGCGCCGGCGTCGAGGCCGGCCACGCGCGCTTCCAGCGTATCGCGCGCGGTCATCACCAGCACCGGCGTCTTGATGTTGTTGCGTCTGGCTTCGATCAGCACGTCCAGACCATCCTTGCCCGGCAGGCCGAGGTCCAGCAGCATGAGGTCGGCGGTTTCATCGCGCAGCGCGGCCAGCGCCGCGCGACCGTCGTGCAGCCATGTCACCGTATAGGACAGACGTTCCAGCGCGCGCTGAATCGCGGCGCCGAGCGGTGCGTCGTCTTCCACGAGAATGATGTGCAACGTGCGCTCCTCCGGTTGTCGCTCCGCATGGTCTGTCGGAGCGGCATGGGACAAGCGCACAGTATTGCGCCGATCGCTTTCAAACGACTTAGAGGCGATGTGCGCTTACCCCTCGATCAGAGTCCGAACGACACGGACGCGAACCAGCTGCGGCCCGGTAGTACGTAATACGAGCCGGTGTTGCCGCTGACCGAGTTAATCACCAGGTTCTGACTGGCGAACAGGTTGTCCACTTCCAACCGCACTTTGTAGCTCTTGAACACCGGGCCGTTGAG
The DNA here is from genome assembly GCF_013408815.1 of Rhodanobacter sp. K2T2. Lineage (NCBI taxonomy): Bacteria > Pseudomonadati > Pseudomonadota > Gammaproteobacteria > Lysobacterales > Rhodanobacteraceae > Rhodanobacter > Rhodanobacter sp. K2T2. Next base: position 12,334 of record NZ_JACCCA010000008.1, read on the forward strand.
GTTCTGGCCATAGCCGATGCTGGCCGCCGCCTGCCAAAAGCCGCCGCTGTGGATGGTCGAGGTGGCCGTGCTGGCGATGTCCGGATTGAACGTGCTGTTGTAGGCAGTCTGGCGGCCGGAAAACTTGTCGTACAGCGACGCGGAAAAGCCCTGGTCTTCATAGAGCAGGCCGATCGCCGCAGTGCGGTTGGGCACATTGGGCACGTCGAGCTTCGAGCCCTTGAACGTGGCGTCCTGCGCCGAGCCGTTGATGAAGGCGCTGGTGCCGGCGCCGAGGTAATACGTGGCCTCGGCCTCGACGCCCTTGATATACGCGCCCTTGGCCTCGTAGTTCAGCGGATCGGTGGTGCCGGGAATGGTGGTGGAAAACGCGTAGTTCTGGAAGTTGATGAAATAGACGTCCGCGTCGGCGTTGAAGCGATCGGTCTTGTACACCGTGCCGAACTGGTAGTTCTTGGTTTCCTCCGGCTTGATCTTGTTCTGGCCCGGATTGCTCACGTAGAACTCGTCGAGGTTGGGTGCCAGAAAGCCCTGCGCCACGGTGCCATAGATGCTCCAGTCGTCGCGCAGCAGATAGTTGGCGGTAAGAAAGCCCAACGTCTTCTGCGAGGTCTGGTCGTAGTACAGCGGTGTCTTGGTGGTCTGGTTGATCGGTGCGTCGATATAGCGCTTGAAGTCGACGTCCTTCACGCCGGGCGTAATGGTCAGCTTGTCGGCGGCGTGCCACTCGTATTCGGCGTAGAGCTGGGTCGTGCGCATGCGATCGTTCATGGTGTACTTGAACGGTCCGCTGTACACGCCCTTGGCGTTGAACGAGCCGTAGATCGGCTGGCCCGGCTTGACGTCGATGGCGCCGCCGCGGTTGTAGTCGATCGCGATGCTGCTGCGGTCGTTGCTGGTGAACTCGTACCAGCCGCCGGTACGGAACTGGCCGTAGTCGTCGGTATGGGTCAGCTCGAACGTATCGCCGAAGGCACGGTATTTGTTGATCTTGATGTAGCCGCCGATATCCGTCGGCGAGGTCTTGGTGCCGACGTACGGGCTTTCGTGGCTGGTGTTGCTATAGGCGTAGGTATAGAGCTTGTCGTCAAGCTCCCAATTGTCCGGCAGGCGGCTGTGCACGCCGATGTATTCCAGATCGGTTTCCTTGGTCTGGTAGTTGTAGCAGGCGCAGTTGGTGCTCTTGGGGTCGTTGTTCAAACCGAAGTTGCGGCCGAGCGTGGCGATCTGCTGCAGGGTCAGCGAGCTGAGGTTGGGATTGTTGAAGCGGATGTAGTTGTAGTTGCTGAGAAAGGTGATCTCGGTGCTGTCGCCGACGGGCTGCACGTACTTCACGTAGCCGGTCTTGCGCGAGGAGTCGCTGTCCGTCTTGGCCGTATCGGTGGTGAGGTACTGCGCGCTGGCGATCAGCTTGCCGCCGTTGTCGAAGGTGCCCGAGTTGAGCTCCAGATGCGTGAGCGAGGTGCCGTAGCTGCCGTAGGTCTGCGAGGGTATGAACGAGAACGTGTCGCGCGCATCCTTCGAGCTCAGTGCCACCGTGCCGCCGAAGGTCGCCTCGCCGATCGTGCTGGCGTTGCCGGGGCCGCGATCGATCAGCACCTGGCCGATCATCTTGGCCGGGAAATAGCTGCTGGTGTGATGGCTGAAGTCGTTGGTGTCGCCGAACGGGATGCCGTCGTAGGTCACGTTGTAGCTGTTGTCATTAAAGCCGCGCAAGGTCATCTGCTTCGACTCGCCCAGGCCCGGGCCCGCCGGGCTGACGTTGGTGACGCCCGGCGCGATGGCGGCGATGGTGGCGTAGTCGGCGGTCGGCGAGACGTGGTTGCTGATCCAGTCCAGGCCGATGATCGACTGCGGCTGGGTAATGGTCAGGTCCGCCTGCGTTGGCGCCTGGGTCAGCGCAGAGGTGCTGGTGTTGCCGCGCACTTCCACTTCTTCGAGCTGCTTGGGCGGCGTGACGGGCAGGGCGGTGACATCCGCCGGCGCCGTCGCATTCGGTGCCGCATCTGTGGCAAACACGTTGCCGCTCAGCGACAGCCCCGTCACAAAAATCCAGCCCAGGGGTGCCATGCTCTGGCGCAGACTGCGGATCAAAGGGCGCAGCGCCAACGAGCGGGAGCGGTGCGGCAGAGCGCTGAATCGACTTGGCATACGAACCTGCACGGTAGTGGGAATAGTCCGCTAGCGTGATCAGGCCATATGACAGTTCTGCGGCAGCCGCGTGTAGCGCGACCACCGTTTTCTTAGTTTTGTCTTAGAGCGTGGGCTCAGGCACGAAAAAACGCGTGGCATGGTATCGGATGGCTCGCCACGGGCGACGTATCCACGCAAAAACTCGGATCAATCCGAGATCGCCAGAATGCACTCGCCCGCGCCAAAGCTGCGGCAGCAGACAGAAAATATCGAGATCTGGTGCGACTGCACAGCCGGCGTCAGCAGACCTTCCAGAAAGCCGCTTAAAAACACGCAGCCGGATTGACCGCTCTCGCTGCAGATCGGGCTGTGATGGATATGCAGCTGCTCGGCCTGTTGATCGACTTCGACCAGCAGGCCGAGCGACGGCATGCCGACGCGCTCGATCGCCTCCAGCAATCCGAGCCCGCGGCTCGAGCCGTGGTCGTGTTCGAATATCGACGCGCCCAGGCGCTGGCCCGCCAGCTGCAGCGATGACGCACGGGCGGCTTCGGCTACCGAATCTTCCAGCTTCTGCAGACGGGGGAAAATATCCGGGTAGTCGCTCAGTAACTTGGGGAGCATCTGGTCGACGGACGTGACGTCGGGGCCGAGCGGGATCATTTCGATGAAGGGCTCGATCGGAGGTGCCGTGGGCGCTGGCGCTGGTGCCGATACAAGGGCAAACGGGACATCAGCCGCCATCACCTGCGCATAGTCTGGTTCGGTCGGTAGCTCGACGGCGGTGACGACTTGGGACTCTTCGGCTGCGTCGATCGTCTCCAAAGCAGGCGCGGGCGCTTCGACAACCGTGGGTTCGACAGGCGGCTCGGTAGCCGGGGCGCCGGGCTGATACGCGATGCGGCGCGAGGCGGCGAAGTGCGGCTTCTGCACACCTTCTTCGAACGCCGATATCTGATAGCTGATGATGCGCTCCTGCGCATCCATCGCCGCTGCCAGCGCGCGCTGCTTACGCTCCGGTCCGCGCACTACCATCGTCAGCAGCACGCCGTGCTGGTCATCAGCCAGGCGCTGACGCTGCAGGGTGAACCCCTGTGAGAGGACGACGCGACCGATCTCGATCAGCAGGTTTTCGCGTCGTTCCGACAGGGCCTGGATTTCCAACGCGATCATCGGTGCCTTAACGTTGTGGTTGATCGAAGGGGTGAGTTGCCTTCAGCGAATGCCATCGGTGCCCCGCGGCCGATGAAACCCATGCCGAACAACCGTAGGCGATATGTCGCCCACGCTATCCGTCGATCACCTTTTCGACAAGTCGATCGTGTAGGTAGCCGTGCCGTCGCCGTGGTCTTGGGATAGGCGGATGTTGGTCAGCCCGGCCGCGTTCGCCACATCCTGCTTGCCGCTGGCGCCGGTGAAGACAATCGGGCCGCGGGTTTTGATTGGCGCAAACTGCCACGACCTCGCTTCGAGATCGCTCGCATCGATCCGCTTTTTCTGCTTCAACCAGTCGGCCAGAATTTCGCGTGTGCCGTCCGGCGCGGCCAGCACGATGCTGCTGCCGTCGAGGCCGGGGAAGTGGCCGCCACCGCTGGCGCGGTAGTTGTTGGTGACCACGACGAAGGGCTGTTCCGGCGTTACCGGCTTGCCGTGATAGGTCAGCGCGGTGATGCGCTGGCCGACGGGCTTCGACACGTCGATGACGTAGTGGATGCCGCCCTGGATCTGGTCGACGTTGAAACCGGGGTATTTGTCGTTGATCAGCGGCTGTTCGATGGTCTTGTTTGGGTCGATCAGATTGAAGCGCTCGGCCGATTTCTCCAGCCACGCCTTGAGGCCGGCGCCGTCGGTTTTTACGGCAGCCAGCGTGTTGGGATAGAAGTACAAATCGGCCGCCCTGCGCAGCGTCAGCGAGCCGGCGGCGACGTCGGTGTAATCGTCGGGGCCACCAAAGCCGGTGCGGAAGGCCGCGGCGCTGGACAGCACCGGCACGTCGCGCAGCTCGGGATGCGTGCGCGGCAGCTCGCGCCTCACGTAGTCGGCCTGCGCGGCGTTGACCACGGCCAGCGCGGTCATATTGCCTTCGTCGGCAAAGTAGCTGCTGAGGCGCACGCGGCTTTCGCCGATCGGCGTGTTGACGTAGGCGATGGCGGCCGCCTGGGTCTGATCGAGCAGCGGCGCGATCTGCGGATCGGCCGGCACGCACTCGGGCTTGGCCGACTTGCTGGCACCGGGGGCGGCAACGCAGATCGGCCGCACTTCGCTGTGCGAGCCGCTGCGATCGATTACCCAGCGGCCCTGCTGCCGATCGAGCGCCAGCTCGATCACGCCCAGGTCCTTGCCGAAGAAGCCGCCCATCACGGCCGGCACGCCGCGCACGAAGCCGCGCTGCGCATCGACATCTTTCATGTCGGCGTAGTGTGGGCCGGGGAATTCGGTGTGCGCGTGGCCGAGCAGCAGCGCGTCGATGCCCGGCACGCCGGCCAGGTACCAGCCGCCGTTTTCCATCGCCGGCGTGTACGGCGCGGTGTCGAGGCCGCCGTGCAGGATGGCCACGATCAGGTCGGGATGCTGCGCCTGCAGCTGGGGCAGGTATTTTTGCGCCGCCTCGACCACGCCGGTGACGGTGACCTTGCCAGCCAGATTCTGCTTGTCCCACTGCATGATCGGCGGCGGGGTGAAACCAATGATGCCGATTTTCAGCGGCACGCGGATCGTCTTGCCGTCGGCTGTGGTGGCTTCGATGGTTTTCGTCACCACCGTCCACGGTTTGAAGATGGGCTGGCCGTCGCGCGCGCTGTCGACGTTCGCCAGCACCAGCGGAAAATGCGGGCCGGCGCAGCGATCGGTGCGGCCGCCGTCGACGTTCATCGGCGTGCCGGTGGCCTGCGAGAGAAAGCCCAGGCCGTAGTTGAACTCGTGGTTGCCGGCCGTGCCGCCGTCGTAGCCGATCGTGTCCATCGCACGGTAGATCGCCAGCTCCTGATCGCAGGCGATCGGTTTGACCAGCGCCTGATAGTCGGCCAGCACGCTGCCCTGGATGGTGTCGCCACTGTCGAACAGGAAGGTGTTGGGAAATTCCGCGCGGGCGCGGCGGATCAGTGTGGCGGTGCGCTCGTAGCCCAGTGTGCTGTCCGGCTTGAGCTTGTAATAGTCGTAGCTCAGCACGTTGGAGTGCACGTCGGTGGTTTCCAGAATCGCCACCTTGGCCCGCACGCCGTCGGGCAGCTTGGTGGATTGGCTGGCGCAACCGGCGAGCAAGGCAAGAACAGCGAGAGCGACCAGACGAGACGACATGCAGTATTCCAGTAGAGGGTGGCGATGCGTGCGACCGAAGCCGGGCACCGACGCTAGCAGATGCCGATGACAGTTTCCGCGATGCGGTGCCCGACGCACATACAGCAACGCCGCCCGAAGGCGGCGTCTGTAGGTGCGATGGGGGCGGCTTGGTAATTCGGCTTACTTGGCCTGATCGACGATCCAGGTGACCGCTGCCTTGACCTGCGCGTCGGTCAGCGCGGGGTTGCCACCCTTGGCCGGCATGTAGTTGCCGTCCGGGCCGTGATAGCCCTCGATGGCATGCTTGACCAGCGTGTCCAGGCCCTCGGCGATGCGGGGCGCCCACATGGCCTTGTTGCCGACCTTGGGCGCGCCGGCGACACCGGCGGTGTGGCAGCTGGTGCACAGGTTGTCGAAGATGGTCTTGCCGTCGGTGGTGCCGCCGTAGGCCACCTGCGAAGCCGCGGCCTTGGCCGCCGCATCGGCCGCCGCCTGCATCGCGGCGCGGCCGGTATTGCCGGCATAGACGGCGCCGGCGGGCGCGATGCGATCGGCCACGGCCGCGGAGGCGTTGGGGTTGGTTTCTTTCGGTGCGTGGTCGTAGATCTCGTAGCCGGCGAACATCAGGACCAGGGTCAGCACGACCAGGCCGCCCACCATGATGACCAGCTGACGGATGGTGGCCTTGTCGGAATTGCTCATGGAACCGCTCACGCACGTACTCCTTTCAGTAGGCAGGGCGGTGAGCCAGTGCGGCTGTTCCGGCTTACCTGATGGCTGTTCTGTTGCACCGGTGGTCTGGCCAGACCTGCACTGGGGCAGCTGCAGCGCTGGCTATTGCGCGCGGTTGCCATGCTCGCTCAAAGGCAACCAGCGCAGGATTATAGACGAAGCCCGTTATAAGCGAAGCCCGCCCGGCGCATCTGCATCCACGGCGCGAATCACGCCCAAGGAACGATTTTTCGGGACCGAGCGCGCAGCGTGAACGAAGCCGCCGAAAAGAGGTCTGCAAGAAGCCGCCCCTGCCATCGGTCATGGCCGACCCCTGTCAACTGGCATTGTTCAAGCCCGCTGCACTGCACCTATCATTTCGTCCCAGTGGAGCCGCCGGTCGTCGTGCCGGCCGGGGGAGACCCGAATAGCTCCGATAAATACGCCATGCGTGCCAACCGGTGCATGGCTTTTGCCTTGTGGATCACGTTGCCGCGTTGTTTCAAGTCCAGGAGTTTCACATGTCGCGTTTTTGGAAGATCGCCCTGATCGTCATAGCTGTGATCGTGGTGGCGTTAGTGGGCTTTCGGCTGTTGCACAAACCGGCGGAGACGGCCGGTGGCCATCATCGCCGCGGCGCTGGCGCGGATGCTTCCGCGGCCAAGGGCCAGGATGCCCAGGGCGAAAAAGATGCCGCGCCGGTGCCGGTCACCGTGCAGCCAGTGGTCAGCCAGGCCGTGCCGATCTATCTCACCGGCCTGGGCACCGTGCAGGCGCTCAACACCGTGACGATCAATCCGCAGGTCGGCGGCGAGATGATGACGATCAACTTTACCGAAGGTCAGTCGGTGAAGAAGGGCGACGTGCTGGCGCAGATCGATCCGCGCACCTACCAGGCCAACTACGACCAGGCCGTGGCCAAACAGAAGCAGGACGAAGCCCTGCTGGGTACCGCGCAGAGCACGTTCAAGCGCAACCAGGCGCTGGTCGGGCAAGGCTACGTGGCAGCGCTCGACATGGACACCTACCGCAATACCGTCGCCTCGGATGCGGCCACCGTGGCCTCCGACGCCGCCGCGGTGAAATCGGCCAAGGTGCAGCTCGACTACACCAAGATCATTTCGCCCTGCGATTGCGTTACCGGCATCCGCAGCATCGATCCGGGCAACGTGGTGACCACCACCACCGCCATCGTCACGCTGACCCAGATCCATCCGATCTACGTTATCTTCTACCTGCCGGAACAGAATCTGGAAACGGTGCGCAATGCGGTCAAGGGTGGTGCCCAGCTCGCGGTGGCGGCGCTGGACAAGACCGACGCGCATCCGCTGGCCAGCGGCGGCGTGCTGCAGGTGATCGACAACCAGATCAACACCACCACCGGCACGTTCAAGCTGCGCGCGCAGTTTCCGAATCTGGACAGCAACCTGTGGCCCGGCCAGTTCGTCAACGTGCAGCTGAAGGTGAGCACCACGGCCAACGGTCTGGTGATTCCGGCGCAGGCCGTGCAGCGCGGCCCGGACGGCGACTACGTGTATCAGCTGCAGGCCGACAAAACGGTCAAGATGCAGCCGGTCACCGTGGCGAACGAAGTGGGCGCCAGCAACGTCATGATCAGCAAGGGTCTGGCCGTTGGCGATCAGGTGGTGACCGAAGGCCAGTTCCGGCTCAAGCCCGGCAGCAAGGTGCAGGCGCTCAAGCCCGGCGAAGTGCCGGCCGCACCGACCGCGGCCGAGATGCAGAAGGCCAAGCAGGGCGGTGGTCGTCGTGGTGGGTGAGGTTGAGTTGAGCGCGGGAACCGCTTTGGGTGGTTCCCCGTTCCCCGTTACTCGCGGCGTTGCCGCTCGCCCTTCGGGCCGCCTGCGGCGTTCGCGCTGCGCGCGTCCCCGCTCTTAACTGCCAACGGTCCGACGCCTCATGGGATTCTCCACCCTCTTCATCCGCCGACCGATCGCCACCTCGCTGCTGATGGTGGCGGTGCTGCTGCTCGGCATCCTTGGTTACCGCGAGCTGCCGGTGTCGGCGCTGCCCGAGATCGAGGCGCCCAGCCTGGTCGTCACCACGCAGTACCCGGGCGCCAGCGCGGCGACCATGGCGTCGCTGGTAACCACGCCGCTGGAGCGCAATCTCGGCCAGATCTCCGGCCTGTCGATGATGACCTCCGACTCGTCGGCCGGCCTGTCGACGATCGTGCTGCAGTTCGATATGGATCGCGATATCGATATCGCCGCGCAGGACGTGCAGTCGGAGCTCAATCAGGCGCGCGGCACGCTGCCCAGCACCTTGCCGTATCCGCCGGTGTACAACCGCGTCAATCCGGCCGATGCGCCCATCCTCACGCTGCAGCTGACCTCGGACACGCTGCCGCTGCGCGACGTCAACAATTATGCCGATTCGATTCTGGCGCAGAAGCTGTCGCAGGTGCAGGGCGTGGGCCTGGTTTCGATCGCGGGCAACGTGCGCCCGGCCGTACGCGTGCAGGTGAATCCGGCGCAGCTGGCCAACCTCGGTCTGACCATGGAGGACGTGCGCAACTCGCTCACCCAGGCCAACGTCAATGCCCCCAAGGGCACGCTCAATGGCGCCACGCAGAGTTACAGCATCGGTACCAACGACCAGCTGGCCACTGCGGACGAGTACAAGAACACCATCATCAGCTACAGCAACAATGCGCCGGTGCGCTTGTCCGACGTGGCCAGCGTGGTCGATGGCGTAGAGAACGATCAGCTTGCCGCGTGGGCCAACGGCAAGTCCGCCGTGCTGCTGGATATCCGCCGTCAGCCGGGCGCCAATATCGTGCAGACGGTGCAGTCGATCCGGCAGATTCTGCCGCAGCTGCAGGCCGTGCTGCCGGCCGACGTGCATCTGGACGTGTTCGCCGATCGCACCGTGACCATCCGCGCTTCGGTGCACGACGTGGAGATGACCTTGCTGATCACCATCGCCCTGGTGGTGGCGGTGATCTTCGTTTTCCTGCGCCGGCTGTGGGCCACGGTGATTCCGTCGGTGGCGGTGCCGCTGTCGCTGCTGGGTACCTTTGCGGTGATGTCGTTTACCGGCATGTCGCTGGATAACCTTTCCCTGATGGCATTGGCGGTCGCCACCGGCTTCGTGGTGGACGATGCGATCGTGATGATCGAGAACATCGTGCGCTATATCGAGCAGGGCATGGACGGCAAGGAGGCGGCCGAGGTCGGCGCCAGGGAAATCGGCTTCACCGTGCTGTCGCTGACCGTGTCGCTGGTGGCGGTGTTTCTGCCGCTGTTGCTGATGCCCGGTGTTACCGGTCGCCTGTTCCACGAATTCGCCTGGGTACTGACCATTGCGGTGGTCATCTCGATGCTGGTGTCGTTGACGCTGACGCCGATGATGTGCGCGTACCTGCTGAAGGCCGACGAGCTGCCCGACAGCGACGACGTGCACGAGCGTCACGCGGCGGCGGGCACCAAGAACCTGTGGACGCGCATCGTCGGCGGCTACGAGCGTTCGCTCGACTGGGTGCTCGACCACCAGCGCCTGACGATGGTGGTGGCCGGCATCACCGTGTTCATCACCATTATTTTGTACATCATCATCCCGAAGGGCCTGCTGCCAGAGCAGGACACCGGCATGATCACCGGCGTGGTGCAGGCCGATCAGAACGTGGCGTTCCCGCAGATGGAACAGCGCACGCAGGCGGTTGCCAATGCGCTGCGCAAGGTCGATGGCGTGGCCGGCGTGGCGGCCTTTATCGGTGCCGGTTCGGTCAACCCGACCTTGAACCAAGGCCAGCTCAGCATCGTGCTGAAGGATCGCGGCGATCGCGCCAATCTCGACACCGTCGTCGCCGACCTGCAGAACGCCGCGGCCAATATTCCCGGCGTGGCGCTGTATCTGAAACCGGTGCAGGACGTGACCCTGGACAGCCAGGTGTCGGCGACCGAATACCAGTACTCGCTATCGGACGTGAACTCGACCGAGCTGTCCGGTTACGCGAACCAGATGACCCAGGCGCTGCGCAAGCGGCCCGAGCTGGCCGACGTCGACAACAACCTGGCCGACCAGGGTACGGCGCTCAAGCTGACCATCGATCGCGACAAGGCCAGCCGCCTCGGTGTGCCGGTGCAGACCATCGACGACACGCTGTACGACTCGTTCGGCCAGCGCCAGATTTCGACCATCTTCACCCAGCTCAACCAGTACCGCGTGGTGCTGGAAGTGGCGCCGCAGTTCCGCAACAGCACGGCGCTGCTCAACCAGCTGGCGGTGAAGAGCAACGGCAACGGCGCGCTGACCGGCAGCAATGCCACCAGCTTCGGCCAGGCGGCGTCGAGCAATTCGTCCACCAGTACCGGTATCGCGGTGGCCAATACCGGCGTGATCATCGGTACCGGCAGCATCATCCCGATCGCCTCGCTGGCCAGCTCCGAGGTCACCACGGCGCCGCTGGTAGTAAGCCATTCGCAGCAGCTGCCGGCGGTGACGGTGTCGTTCAATCTGGCGCCGGGCTATTCGTTGTCGCAGGGCGTCGACGCGATTCACGAGGTGGAAAAGCAGCTGAAATTTCCGGCGCAGGTGCGCGGCCAGTTCATCGGCAAGGCGGCCGAGTTCTCCAACAGCCTGGGTGATGAGGTGCTGCTGCTGCTCGCGGCGATCATCGTGATCTACATCGTGCTGGGCGTGCTGTACGAGAGCTATATCCATCCGCTGACGATCATCTCGACGCTGCCGCCGGCCGGTGTCGGTGCCTTGCTCGCGCTGATCATCTGCGGCATGAGCCTGTCGGTCGACGGCATCGTCGGCATCGTGCTGCTGATCGGCATCGTCAAGAAGAACGCGATCATGATGATCGACTTCGCCATCGAGGCGAAACGTACCGGGCTCAACGCGCGCGAGGCGATCCGCCGGGCCTGCCTGCTGCGCTTCCGCCCGATCATGATGACCACCGCCGCGGCCATGCTTGGCGCATTGCCGCTGGCGCTGGGCAACGGCATCGGCTCGGAGCTGCGTCGCCCGCTCGGCGTGTCGATCGTCGGCGGCCTGCTGCTGTCGCAGCTGGTGACGCTGTACACCACGCCGGTGATCTACCTGCATATGGAGCGCTTCTCCGACTGGATGGAAGCGCGCCGCCAGCGGCGTGCGCTGGCCCATGCGCAAGGAAGCCGCCAGGTGCGGAGCGTGACGTGATTCCAGCGGTTCGATGGCGACCGTCCGTTCATGTGCGGACGGCACGACAGGAAAGGGGCGCGGCGCGAGCCGTTCGCCCCTTTCGCCTTGATGGTGATGCGCTGGCATGCCGCGTCATGACCGTGCCGCAAACGCCACTTTTTGCCCCACTTTTCGATTTCGGATGTTCTGTGCAAAGCGTTTTTCAGGTTCACTCTTTCTTCGACGTAGCCGCTGACCACGGCACGAATGTTCATCAGCCCAGCGCCGGCCTCGTGGGTCGCCGCGCCGCATGAATATCTCCGGGCCTTTCATCCGTCGTCCGATCGGCACGTCGCTGCTGGCCATCGGCATTTTTGTGGTCGGCGTCATCTGCTATGCCCTGCTCGGTGTGGCTGCGCTGCCGGACATCCAGGTACCGGTGATCTACGTGCAGGCCAGCCAGGCCGGCGCCAGCGCGGGCACCATGGCGTCGACCGTGGCGGCGCCGCTGGAGCGGCACCTCGGCCAGGTGACCGGCATCGATACCTTGCGCTCGTCCAGCTCGCTGGGCAGCACGCAGGTGTTCATGATTTTCGACGGCGGGCGCAATCTCGACGATGCGGCGCGCGACGTGCAGGCGGCGATCAACGCCGCGCAGTCCGATCTGCCGTCGGGGCTCAACAATCCGCCGAGTTACGAGAAGGCCAATCCGAACGACGATCCCATCATTGCCTTCGCGCTGACGTCCGACACGCAGTCGGCGCGCGATCTTTACGACGTCGCCGATTCGCTGCTTGCCCAGCGCCTGCGTCAGCTCGAGGGTGTGGCGTCGGTGGATATTGCCGGCGCATCCACCCCCGCGGTGCGTGTGGACGTGAATCTGCGCGCGCTCAACGCGATGGGTCTGTCGCCGGATGATTTGCGCAACTCGCTGACTGCCGCCAACGTCACCTCGCCGCAGGGTTTTCTGTCCGACGGCAAGACCACGATGGCCGTGACGGCCAACGACGCGCTGCACGATGCCGCCGATTTTTCCAGCCTGGTCATCTCCAACCAGAACGGCGTGGCGGTGCGTCTGTCCTCGGTGGCCACGGTGTACGACGGCCAGCAGGACGCGTATCAGGCAGCCTGGTTTCAGGGCAAGCCGGCGGTGCTGATGTACGTGTACAAGCAGTCCACTGCCAACATCATCGGGACGGTGGACAGGGTCAAGGCGGCGATACCCGAGCTGCGCGGCTTCCTGCAGCCGGGCACTAAGCTGACGCCGTATTTCGACGGCACGCCGACCATCCGTGCTTCGCTGCACGAGGTGCAGGCCACCCTGCTGATCAGCCTGGCGATGGTGGTGCTGGTGATGGCGATGTTCCTGCGCCGGCTGGCGCCGACGATGATTGCAGCGCTCGCCGTGCCGCTGTCGCTGGCCGGTGCGGCGGCTACGATGTACATCCTCGGCTATACGCTCAACAACCTCACCCTGCTGGCGCTGGTCATCGCCATCGGCTTCGTGGTCGACGATGCGATCGTGGTGATCGAAAACGTCGTGCGGCACATCGATCAGGGCATGACGCGACGCGAGGCCGCGCTGGTCGGTGCGCACGAGATCGGTTTCACCATCGTCTCGATCACCGGTTCGCTGGTCGCGGTGTTTATCCCGCTGCTGTTCATGGGCGGCATCACCGGTCTGTTCTTCAAGGAATTCACGATGACGCTGGTGGCGGCGATCGTCATATCGGCCATCGTGTCGCTGACGCTGACGCCGTCGCTGTGCGGGCTGTTCCTGAAAGGCCACAGCGAGCCGGAAAAACCGTCGCGCCTGGGTCGGGCGCTGGAGTCGATGCAGGACAAGATGCTCGCGGTCTACACGCGCGCGCTGGATTTTTCGCTGCGCCATGCGCTGATGCTTTCGCTGACGCCGCTGTTGCTGATCGTCTTCACCATTTTCATGTTCACTCAGGTCAAGGCCAGCCTGTTTCCGCCACAGGACACCGGCCTGATCCGCGGCCGCGCGACCTCGGGTGCCACGGTGTCGTTCCAGGATTCAGTCAATCGCCAGCAGCGCCTGATCGACATGCTGCTCAAAGACAGGGACGTAGCGACCGTCGGCTCGCGTTTGGGCAGCGGTCGGCAGGGCGCCAGCGGATTTTTCGATATCCAGCTGAAAAGCCACGCCGATGGCCGCAACGACGACACCTTCGCGGTGCTGGCGCGGCTCAGCGCCAAGGCCGCGCGCTATCCCGACCTCAACGTGCGCCTGCGTCCGATCCAGGATCTGCCGAGCTTCGGCGGTGGCGGCACCAATCAGGGTGCGCAATATCAGGTGTCGCTGCAGGGCGACGATCTGGCCCAGCTGCAGTTGTGGTTGCCCAAGCTGGTTACCGAGCTGCGCAAGAATCCGAAGTTGAAAGATGTCGGCAGCGACGTCGATGACGCCGGCCTGGAGCAGGACATCATCATCGATCGCGACAAGGCGGCGCGGCTGGGCTTGTCGATCGGCACGATCGATGGCGCGCTCTACGACGCGTTCGGCCAGCGTCAGGTTTCGACGATCTACTCGGATCTGAACCAGTACAAGGTGGTGATCAACGCGCTGCCGAATCAGACCGCCTCGCCAGCCTCGCTGGACAAGACCTACGTCAAGTCGAGCAGCGGCCAGATGATTCCGCTGACTGCTTTCGCGCATCAGCAGGCAGGTCTGGCACCGACCCAGGTCACGCACGAAGACCAGCAGACCACGATGGATCTTAGCTTCAATCTGGCGCCGGGCGTCAGCCAGGGCGAAGCGCTGCAGATCATCCAGGCCACCGCCAGCAACATGCGCATGCCGGGCGACATGAAGCTCAACATCGGCGGCGATTTTCGCCGCTTCCAGCAGTCGCAGAGCGGCATGCTGTGGCTGGTGGCCGCGGCGATCATCACCGTCTACATCGTGCTGGGCATGCTGTACGAGAGCCTGATCCATCCGGTGACGATTCTTTCCACCTTGCCGGCCGCCGGCGCCGGTGCGCTGCTGGCGCTGTGGATCACCGACACCGAGCTGTCGGTGATCGCGCAGATCGCGCTGGTGCTTTTGATCGGCATCGTCAAGAAAAACGCGATCATGATGATCGACTTCGCCCTGGTGGCCGAGCGCGAGCACGGCAAGAACCCGCTCGAAGCGGTACGCGAGGCCTGCCTGGTGCGCTTCCGCCCGATCATGATGACGACGATGGTGGCGATTCTGGCTGCCATGCCGATCGCGATCGGGCTCGGCGAGGGCTCGGAGCTGCGCCGGCCGCTGGGCATCGCGATGATCGGCGGCCTGCTGATCTCGCAGAGCCTGACCCTGCTGAGCACGCCGGCACTGTACGTGATTTTCTCCTGCCTGGCCGCGCACTGGAAAAGCTGGCGGGCCCGGCGGCGAGAGCGTGTGCGCTCCCGGCGGATCGTCGGCGTAAGGGGTTGAGTCCATTCAAAAAGGGCGCCGCCTTTCATGACGGCACCCGATCGGCGTGTTACCTGATTGTCCTGCTCACCATCGGTTAACCCGCCAGGGTTTATTGCTGTCGGCGGTTGAACGCTGGGAATGCGCCATCGGCGTGGCATGAAAGGGGTTTGCACCGCTGTTCGACTGCCGATTCTTGTCCGTACCGCTCCAGAACACGCCGGTTCTCAAGTGATCCGCCAGCGGGCCATCTTCTACAACGACCGCGCCAGGTGATAGCCTGTACACGGTTGCCTGGTAGTTTGACGGCAGCGCCGATGCATGGAAGCCGCTTTTGATGCCCGTCGTGATCAGCTTATGGACCCCGATCGGATCAGACCCGGTCAGATGTAAAAAATTTCCTTCCAACCCTAGAACTGGAGATGTTTGTATGAAGATGACCCGTACCCTGATCTGCGCTGCCTCGCTGGCCGCCGTCCTGTCCCTCAGCGCTTGCGGCAAGAGCGACGATTCTTCGTCGGCGCCGGCTGACTCGACCCCGCCTGCCGCTGCCACCGCCGCTCCGGCCGCCACGCCGACCCCGGCTTCCACAGCTGCAATGGCTCCGGCTTCGACCGCCGCCATGGCTCCGGCTTCCACCGCTGCGACGGCTCCGGCCAGCACGGCGGCTGCCCCGGCCAGCACCTCCACTGCCGGACACTAATTCGTCCAAGCGGTAGAGAGCTTGCTCGATGGCCGGTAATGGCCCCGACAAGCCGCTCGCAAGAAACACGAAAAGAGCGCGGTTATCCGCGCTCTTTTTTATTGGCCGCCCGGCCTCGATACGCTTGGTTGGTCATCCGCTGCACCACATGCTTCTCATTGGCGCTGACAGCGCCGTTCCCTTTGCGCAGCGCAGCAATGAACCGCCGCCTGTGGTCGGCATGGTCAGCGCGCTCCATTCGGGCGAAAATGGGCGTCTTGTGTCTGTCCGGGGCGGCGCCATGTCGTCCTGATGTTTTTGCAGGTTCCGATTCACCAGCCGGAGATTTCCATGTCTGACAACAAGCCCACGCCACCGAGCGGCGGCAGCAAGATCACCATTACCGACGGCACGCTGCATGTGCCGAACCAGCCGATCGTGCCCTTCATCGAAGGCGACGGCATCGGTCCCGATATCTGGCGCGCTTCGGTGCGCGTGCTCGACGCGGCCGTGGCCAAGGCCTACAACGGCGAGCGCAAGATCCACTGGATGGAAGTGCTGGCCGGCGAAAAGGCCTTCAACGAAACCGGCAGCTGGCTGCCCGACGAAACCGTCGAGGCCTGCCGCGAGTACCTGGTGTCGATCAAGGGTCCGCTGACCACGCCGGTCGGCGGCGGCATCCGTTCGCTCAACGTGGCGCTGCGTCAGCAGCTGGATCTTTACACCTGCCTGCGCCCGGTGCGCTGGTTCAAAGGCGTGCCCTCGCCGGTGAAGAAGCCCGAGGCGGTCGACATGGTGATCTTCCGCGAGAACTGCGAAGACATCTACGCCGGCATCGAATTCCAGGAAGGCACCGACGACGCGAAGAAGTTTCTGCAGTTGCTGCAGGACAACTTCCCCGACCGCTTCAAGAAGATCCGTTTCCCGACCACGTCCGGCATCGGCATCAAGCCGGTATCGAAGGAAGGCACCGAGCGCCTGGTGCGCGCGGCCTTCAAGTACGCCATCGACAACGACCGCAAGTCGGTGACCCTGGTGCACAAGGGCAACATCATGAAGTTCACCGAAGGCGCGTTCCGCGACTGGGGCTATGCCCTGGCCAAGAACGAGTTCGGTGCGGTCGAGCTGGACGGCGGCCCGTGGATGAGCTTCAAGAATCCGACCAACGGCAAGGAGATCGTGGTCAAGGACGTGATCGCCGATGCGTTTCTGCAGCAGATCATGACCCGCGCGGCCGAGTACGACGTGGTCGCCACGCTGAACCTCAACGGTGACTACATCTCCGACGCGCTGGCGGCGGAAGTCGGCGGCATCGGCATCGCGCCGGGCGGCAACATCAACTACGTCACCGGCCACGCGGTGTTCGAGGCGACCCACGGCACGGCACCGAAGTATGCAGGCCAGGACAAGGTGAACCCGGGTTCGGTGATTCTGTCCGGCGAGCTGCTGCTGCGTCACCTGGGTTGGAACGAGGCGGCCGACAAGATCATCGAGGCGATGGACAAGGTGATCGCGGCCAAAACGGTGACCTACGACTTCGCCCGCATGATGGACGGCGCCAAGGAAGTGAAGTGCTCCGAGTTCGGCGACGCGCTGATCGCAGCGCTCTGATCCACCGGCACGCCAGTTGAGTTGAACAAAAGGGGTCGCGTTCGCGGCCCCTTTTTTGTTGGCGCAGTGCACACGGGTCGTTTTGAATTGTACTAAGGTAATCCCAACGAGCGTTTGGGGTGAACGGACAGGAGGTGTTTGGCGCACGATGAAGTGGGTGCTGGCGATTGCGTTTGTCTTCTTGCACGTGGCCGCCATCACGCTTTGGCCGGCACACGCGATGGTGGCGTCCTATGTTTTTCTGATCGCTGCGCCGCTGCTGGGTGCGGCGATCGCGTTTCGTCGATGCCGGATTGAAGGTTTCGCTCTGTCGCGGGGCTGGAGCCTGGCGGCGATCAGTTTGCTGCTGTGGACCCTGGGCATGATCAGCAGCCTGGATGCCGACCTTTCGCTGTCCGATCCGAGCCAGGTTCCGGGCGGCAGCATGCTGCTCTATATCCTCTACGGCGTGCCGATCACCTATGCCGTCGCCACCATCGGCGTGGACCGCAGCAATGGGGTACAGCGCGGCATCGACGCGTTGCTCGCTATCGTGCTGGGTTATCTCTATTTCGTACTGACGTTTTCGTGGACCACCCTGCACGGCGTGGTGAGCAATCAGTCGGCCACCATCATTTCGTACACCTTCGATTTGGAAAACGTTTTTCTGGCAGCGACGACATGGATCCGCTACGCAGCCTCGGAAACGTCGGCCGACCGAAACCTCTTTCGCACGTTGGCAACATATTCCGGCGTGTACGGCATTTGCGCCGCGTACTACAACCACCATGTCGCGCTCGGCGTGGCGCCGGATATCGGTAGCTATTACGACGTCGTGATCGATGCGCCGTTTCTGCTGTTTGCGATGGTGGCGTGGTCGCCAACGTCCCGCGTGGAGGTAGTCCACAAAAGTTCTCTGTTCGTCCACTTCGTCCGCAGCGGCAGCCCGCTGCTGCTATCGCTATCGGTACTGACGCTGTCGCTGCTGCTGCTCTATCAGCGTCAGCACACCGATCTGGGCATCGCCGGCGTGGTCGTTGCCGTGCTCGGTTACGGCCTGCGCAGTATTCTCAGCCAGGTTCGGCATATCGAGACGGAAGACCTGCTGCGGCACGATCGCAGTACGTTGGCAGAGCTGGCCATGCACGACGCACTGACCGGCCTGCTCAATCGCCGTGCCTTCGACGAGGCGATCGAGCGCGAATGGCGCATGGTGCAGCGGGGCGATCAGGTCATTTCGCTGGTGCTCATCGATATCGACCTGTTCAAGCAGTACAACGACAGCTATGGCCATCCCGCCGGCGACGCCTGTCTGAAGCTTGTCGCGGACGAACTGCAAAAGTCGCTGCGCCCGGCCGATATCCTTGCCCGCTACGGTGGCGAGGAGTTCGTCGTCATTCTGCCGGCGGCGACGCTGGCGGCGGCCAGCGCGGTGACATTGCGCATGTGCGAGCGCATCCACGCGCTGGCGCTGCCGCATGCGGCTAGCCCCTTCGGACATGTCACGGTCAGTGCGGGCGTTGCCTGTTCGTCGCTGGCTAGGGCTGGCACGCCGGAAAGCCTGATCGACTGCGCCGATCGCGCGCTTTACGAAGCCAAGCGCCGGGGTCGTAACCGCGTCGAGCAGGCCAGCTGAGGCATCACCCATCAGTGTTCGACACGGCCAGCGCTAAACTAGCCTGATGACCCCTCCGCGCGAGCCGCCCGTTCCCGCTCTCGCCATGCCGCAAGCAAGCGCTGCGGCGGCGTTATTGGTCGACGCGTTTGCCGACTACAACGCCCGCTTTGCTGATATCACGCGTCGCGCGCAGCGGCGATTCGAGCGGCGTGACTGGCAGGGGAGCGCGCTGGATGCGCGCCAGCGGATCGATCTGTACGACAGCTGCATCCGCGAGACCCAGGGACGGCTGGACGGCCTGTTGGATGATCGCGTGCGCTCACGTCCGCTGTGGGCGTCGATGCGGCAGGCGTTTGAGCAGCAGATCGCCGGCCTGACCGACCGCGAGTTCTACAAGACCTGGTTCAACTCGCTGTCGCGCCGCCATTTTCATACGCGGGGCATTGCCTCGGATATCGAATTCGTGGCGCTGGAACGCGAGCCGGATTCCGAAGGCAGCGACGCTGCGCCGCATCGGCACTACGAGGTCGGCGGCGATCTATCTGCGGCTTGCGCGCGTCTGTTGTCGGATGCCGGCTTCGCCTTTGCCGACCGGGTTGGCTGCGCCGCTGCGTTGGCGCGCAAGCTGCAGGCGCGCCTGCAGGCCGCCGCTCTGCCGGCGGTCGAAGTCATCGATCTACTCCAGGCCATTTTCTACCGCGATCGCCGCGCCTATCTCGTCGGGCGCCTGCGCGTCGGCCATCGGCGCCATCCGCTGGTGATCGCCCTGACGCACGCGGATGACGGCGTGCGGGTCGATGCGTTGCTGACCGTGCGCGAGCAGATTTCGATACTGTTCGGCTATGCGCGCAGCTATTTTCACGCGGATATCGGCAACGTTGGCGCCGTGGTTTCCTTTGTACGCGCCTTGCTGCCGCACAAGCCGCTGGAGGAGCTCTACGCCGTGCTCGGCCGCGCCAAGCAGGGCAAGACCGAGCGCTATCGTCGTGTATTCAGCCATCTGGCCGTCCATCCGGAAGAGCGTCTGGTGCACGCCGACGGCAAGCGCGGTATGGTCATGGCGGTGTTCACACTGCGCGATCTCCCGGTGGTCTTCAAACTGATCCGCGACCGCTTTGCGTGGCCGAAGGACATGGTGCGCAAGCAGGTCGAGGAAAAATACCGGCTGGTGTTTCATCACGACCGCGTGGGCCGTCTGATCGACGCGCAGGAGTTTGGCCAGCTGCGTTTTCCACTGCGCCAGTTTGAGGAGGGGCTGCTGCAGGAGCTGCTGGACGAATGTGCGCAAAGCGTGCGCGTGGACGGCGACGATCTGGTCATCGGCCACTGCTACGTCGAGCACCGCATGCGCCCGATGGACCTGTACGTGCGCGAAGCCGAGCCGGCGGAAGCGGTGCGCGCGATGTGCGACTACGGCCAGGCGATCAAGGATCTGGCCGGCAGCAATATTTTCCCCGGCGATCTGCTGCTGAAGAACTTCGGCATCTCGCGCAACGGTCGCGCCGTGTTCTACGACTACGACGAGCTGTGCACGCTGGGCGAGTGCCATTTCCGCGCGCTGCCCAAGCAGCACGAGGACGACGAGATGCAGCCGCTGCAGGACTCGGTCTATGCCGCGCCGGACGACGTGTTTCCGGAGCTATTCGTCAACTTTCTCGGGGTGCCAAAGGTGCTGCGCGACGCGCTGATCGACGCGCACGGCGAGATCTTCGATCCGGTGTGGTGGCGCGGCCTGCAGGATCGCCTGCGCGCAGGGGATTACGTGGACGTGCCGCCGTACCCGCCAGAAGCGCGTCTGGCCCATGACGTGACGCCTGCCGATCAGCAAAACGCGCTGCGATGAGCGCAAGCGTGAATGCCGGATGTACTTCCACGCGCCGTCACGCACCTTCCAGGGAAATGGCGGTCAATACTGCAGCCCGACGATTGGCCCATCAAGGAAACTCTATGCGCGTTGTATCGGCATTCTGCCTGCTTGCTCTATCGCTCGGTGCGGCGGCGCAGACCGCGCCGGCGGCGGTGCCAGCCTCTCCCTCCAGCGTGACCAACCTCGCGGCCGTGGCGGTCAGCGGCGTGCAGCCCGGTCCGGGGCTGTGGAAAGTCAGCAAGGGTGGGCACAGCATGCTGCTGCTGGGCGTGATCTCGCCGCTGCCGCAGCTGATGCAGTGGCGCTCGGCCGACGTCGAAACGGCAATCTCCGGCTCGCAGCAGGTGCTGCAGCTGCCCGACGTCAAGCTCAAGGTCGACGTGAGCTTCGTCGGTAAACTGTTTCTGCTGCCGTCCGCCTATAGCGCCCGCAAGAATGACAACGGTGCCACCTTGCAGCAGGTGCTGCCGGCACCGCTTTACGGGCGCTGGGAGACACTCAAGCTGAAGTACATCGGCAGGGACAGCGGGATCGAGCGGTGGAAGCCGATCTTCGCCGCGCAGGAACTGTATAAAAAGGCGCTGAAGGCTAACCAGCTGAGCAAGTCCGGCGGCGTGCAGGCCAGCATCGACGCGCTGGCGAAAAAGTACAACGTCCCGGAAACCTCCACCGAATATCCGCTGGTGATCGAGCATCCGCACGATGCGATCAAGGCGTTCAAGTCGTCCGGCCTGGACGATATCGCCTGCTTCGGCCGCACGCTCGATGCGGTCGAACAGGACATGCCGGCCATGACCCTGCGCGCGAACGCGTGGGCCACCGGTGACCTGGAGGCGCTGCGCAAACTGCCCGACAGCGACCGTCGCGGCACTTGCATCACCGCCGTCACCGACGCGGACTTCGCCCACAAGCTCGGCCTGTCGGACGTGCCGGCAAAGATGGAAGCCAACTGGCTGGATCTGGCGCGCGCCGCCCTGGCAAAAAACACGCAGACTTTCGCCATGCTGCCGATCAAGGAGCTGCTCTCGCCCGACGGGTATCTGGCCAAGCTCAAGGCCGAGGGCTATCAGGTCGAAGCGCCGGATGACGGCAGCGATGACGGCGATCCGGCGGCAGCCAGTTCGGCGGCCGCGAGTCCGGCACCGCGTGCACCGGCCCCCGCCACGTCGCCAACCGGTCATTGAGCTGACGGAGCAAGCCGCGCATGTCGATCTCCCGAACTATCGCGCAACGACTGATGGCCTTGTGCCTTGCCGGCCTGGTGTCGGTGGCCGCCGCCGTCGAAGCACCGGTGTCTTCATCCTCGATCACGACCTCGCCACCGGGCAAGGTCACCGAGCTGCAGGGCGTCAGCGTCAGCGGCGTCCAGCCCGGGCCGGGCCTGTGGAAGATTAGCAAGGGCGATCATGTGCTGTGGGTGCTCGGCACGCTCGATCTGCTGCCCAAACATATGGACTGGCAGGCGCGTGACGTGCAGGCGGTTATCGCCGAATCGCAGCAGGTGCTGGACCGGCCGCAGGTCAAGCTCGATGCCAAGCTCGGGTTTTTCGGCACGCTCGGCCTGCTGCCCAGCCTGATCGGGGTACGCAACAATCCCGACGGCAAGCGGCTGGTCGACGTGGTGCCGCCGGATCAGTACGCGCGCTGGCTGGTGCTCAAAAAGCGCTATCTGGGCTGGGACAACGGCGTGGAAAAGCAGCGGCCGATCTTCGCGGCGGCGGCGCTGTTCATCGCGGCGATCAAGCAGGCCGACCTGAGTAACGACATGCTCGATCCGCTGATCAAAAAGGCGGCGGCGCAGCACGATCTCAAGCCGACCCCGGTTACCTACACCGTTGTCGTGGATCAGCCCAAGGCCGTGGTGAAGGATTTCAAGAAAACCCCGATGGATGACCGCGACTGCTTCGCCAAGACGCTCGATCATCTCGATAGCGACGTGGCGCTGATGCGTGCGCGGGCCAACGCGTGGGCCACCGGCGATCTGGATACGTTGCGCCGCCTGCCGCTGAGCGATCAGCTGCAGGTGTGTCTGGCGGCGGTCGACGCATCGGGCATCGCCCACGAACTGGGCCTGACGGCCATCGAGGACCATGTCGAGGCGACCTGGGTAACGGCGGCGAGCAAAGCGCTGGCAACCAACCGGGTAACCTTCGCTCAGCTGCCGATGCAGCGGCTGCTTGGCGACCACAGTTATCTCGCCGCACTGCAGTCTCTGGGTGATACCGTGACTCCGCCCGACGGCCTGTCTGACGGCGAGCCGGCGGCACCTGTCGTGTCACCGACTACTTCTGCGAAACCTGACGCTGCCGGGCATCGCTGAGCAGCGTCAGGTTTATTTATCGAGCCGAACCCGTCGGTAACGTCACTCGCTCGCGGTGTTGAGCTGTGCTACGTCCTCATCGCTCAGGCTGAGCTCGGCCGCGCCCATCAGTTCATGCAGCTGCTCCACGCTGGTGGCGCTGGCGATCGGCGCGGTAATGCCCGGACGCGCCATCAGCCAGGCGAGCGCGATCTGGGCGGGCTTCGCGTGGTGCGACGAGGCGATGTCGTCCAGCGCGGCCAGAATCTGCATGCCGCGCGGAGTGAGATACTTCTTCACCGCGCCGCCGCGCGCGCTGCTCTTGGCCAGATCGCTTTCGCTGCGGTATTTGCCGCTGAGAAAGCCGCTGGCCAGCGAGTAGTAGCTGATCACGCCAATGTTTTCCTTGCGGATCAGCGGCTCGAGATCTTTTTCATAGCCCGCGCGATCGATCAGGTTGTAGTCCGGCTGCAGGGTTTCATAGCGCGGCAGATGGTTTTCGCTGGATACCTTCAACGCCTCCGCCAGCCGGTCGGCACTGTAGTTGGACGCGCCGATCACCCGTACCTTGCCGGCATCGATCAGGCGGCCGAAGGCATCGAGCGTCTCTTCCAACGGCACGCTGGCGTCGTCCTCATGCGCCTGATACAAATCGATGTGATCGGTCTGCAGACGCTTCAACGAACCTTCCACCGCCTGCGCAATATTGATCGGCGAAAGACCGGGCTGCTTGTCCCATTTGGCCACCTTGGTCGCGATGATCACCTTGTCGCGCTTGCCGCTTTGCTTGAACCATTTACCGATGATGGTTTCCGAATCGCCACCGCTGTTTCCAGGCACCCAGGCCGAATACACGTCGGCGGTGTCGACCAGATTGAAGCCGGCGTCGACGAAAGCGTCCAGCAGTTCGAACGAGCGCTTCTGATCCGCGCTCCAGCCGAAGACGTTGCCGCCGAAGGCGAGCGGGGCGACGGACAACGACGATTTGCCAAGGGGACGCTGTTGCATGGAGACATACCTCGTGCAATGGAAAGTACCAAGCATGCACTCGTCCAGGCAAAGCGGGCGTGACGTATAGGGCCATGACGTAGCGCAGACCGACCGGCCGATTTGCTTCAGCGCGGCGCGATCAGCCTTGGCCACGCCAATGCGCAGGTCGACCGCGCCACGAACCTCGGCTTGCCGATGGCGATGACCGCCTTGGGTGCATTCGGCGGGATGCGCGTGTCGGGTTTCCAGGCCAGCTCGGCGTGGGTGATGTGGCCGTGCAAGTACAGCAGATTTTTCCACAGCGGATTCATAAAGGTGACTCCCTTGAGGCCTTGGGTTTGGGCTGTACTCAAGGTAGGCGTCAGGTCCTGCCGGAAAAAGCGATATATTCACAAGATAGACTTGAGAGAAATTCAAGATGGGTAGGTTGCCGCTGAGCCTGTTGCAACAGTTCGTGCTGGTCGCCCGCCTGGGCAACCTGTCGCGTGCCGCGGAGCAGGCGAGCCTTACCGTCAGCGCGCTCAGCCACCAGATGCGCCAGCTGGAGCAGCGGATGGAGCGCAAGCTGTTCGACCGCGGTCCGCGCGGCGTGCAACTCACCGCCGAGGGGCGCCGCCTGATGGAGGCGGTGGCGCATCATTTCGAGGGTATCGAGCTGGCGATGGCGACTTACCAGTGCCGTCGTGAGGCGGCACTGACCATCAGCACCCTGTCCGGCGTGATGTCGAGCTGGTTGATGCCGCGCGTGGCCAGTCTGGTTGCCATGCATCCCGAGCTGGAGCTCAATCTGCAGTCCTCCAGTGCGCTGGTCGACTTTGCGCGTGATCCTGTCGACGTCGCCATACGCTATGGCAAAGGTCATTGGCATGGCGTGCGCAGCGAACACCTGTTCGACGAATGGATCGTGCCGGTGGCGTCGTCCGCCCTGCTGCAACATTTGCCGGGCGCAGACCCGGGCGACATGAGCCTGTGGCCGTTGCTTGGCGACCCCAGTGAGCGCTGGCGCGATTGGTTCGAGCAGATCGGCGGCCACGCGCCCAGGCGCTTCGTGGCGCAGTTCGACACGACGGACGCGCTACAGCGTGCCGCGCTGGAAGGGATGGGCGTGGCCCTGGGGCGGATGGTGATGGCACGCCCGCTGATCGATGCAGGCCTGCTGCATGTGCTGGGTCAGCGCTATCTGCATATTCCGGAGGCCTACCATCTCGTCTATCCGGAGCGCTCGCTTGGGCATGCCGGTTTTCGCGTGTTCCGCGAATGGATACGCGAGGAGGCGCATCGCTACGGTGAATCGATGACGTACATGTCGGTGCAAGCGTCGGCCGATATGCCGATGACGGAGTCGAGAAAGGGCAAATAATGCGAGGGTTATAGACGGTCTATGTCTGATTGGCCACCGAGCGTAACGTAGAATGCCTTCACGCCAGCGCGCTTCCACATGCGCTACGGTCGTTATGACACGGACGGAGACGGCGTCAGTTCAATCACCATTGAAGCTAAGGGCAAAGGGGCAGGCAGTATGGAAATGAATCGTTCGCGCGCGCTTGCAGCATGTTTGCTGGCCGCCTGCATCGGCTTGCCGACATTGGCGATGGCGCAGGCTGCGCCGGCTTCGACGGTGCAGGATCAGCCGGCCGATGCCTTGGTGCCTCCCACCAGTGCCAGTGATTTCACCGGCCAGCAGCTGGATGCCGCTCTGGCTGGCGACTGGCGCTCGCCCAACAACCGCGCGCGCGACGTTTATCGCCACCCCAAGGCGACGCTGCAGTTTTTCGGCATTCGCCCGGATCAGACGGTGATCGAAATCACGCCCGGCGGCGGCTGGTACAGCGAGATTCTGGCGCCGCTGCTGCACGATAACGGGCACTACGTGGCTGCCGTGGAAAAGCCCGACAGCAGCGACGAGGCGCGCAAGGATCAGGATGCGCTGCAGCGCAAGTTCGCCTCCGACCTGATGCGCTACGGCAACGCGAAGTTCGTCGCGTTCGACCCCAAGGCGCCGGTGTTCGGCGCGCCCGGCTCGGCCGATCTGGTGCTGACCTTTCGCAACGTGCACAACTGGGTCATGGCCGATACCACGCCGGCGATGTTCAAGGCGTTCTATGCCGTACTGAGGCCGGGTGGCGTGCTCGGCGTGGTCGACCATCGCGCCGACGACGGCGCGGCGCTGGACGCGGTGAAGAAGAGCGGCTACCTGCCGACCAAGTATGTGGTGAAGATGGCGACCGACGCCGGTTTCGTGCTGGAAGATAGCAGCGAGATCAATGCGAATCCGAAGGACACGAAGAATTATCCGAAAGGCGTGTGGACGTTGCCGCCGACGTACGCGCTGGGCGATACCGACAAGGCCAAGTATCAGGCGATCGGCGAATCCGACCGCATGACGTTGCGCTTCATCAAGCCGGTGATGCCGGCGGCCGCCAGTTCGACCCACTGAACCGTCGGATGAGTCAGCGGCAGGGCAGCGTGGCGCCGTGTTGATCGCGTTGAACAAACCGTACGGCGTGCTCTGCCAATTCACCGACGAAAATGGCCGGCGTACGCTGGCCGATTTTGTGAAACAAAAAGACGTCTATGCGGCTGGACGGCTCGATCAGGACAGCGAGGGTCTGCTGCTGCTGACCGACGATGGCGCGCTGGCGCATCGGCTCACCGATCCGCGGCACAAGCAGCCGAAAACGTATGTGGTCCAGGTCGATGGCGAGATCGACGACATGGCGCTGCTCGCATTGAGGACGGGCGTGTCGTTGAAGGATGGTCCGACGCTTCCGGCCGAGGTGAAGCGCGTTGATGAGCCGGATTGGCTATGGCCCCGCGATCCGCCGGTGCGCTTTCGCAAGCACCTCCCGACCAGCTGGCTCAGCCTATCCATACGCGAGGGCCGCAACCGGCAGGTGCGACGCATGACGGCGGCGGTGGGCTTTCCTACGTTGCGCCTGATACGCGCGCAGATCGGCGAGCATGCGCTGGATGGTCTGGGACTGGGCGAGACGCGCGTGCTGTCACGGTAAGCAGTCACACCCAGGCAGCCCGCGGGCGCCGCGCCGCCATCACCAATCACGATAGCCGGAAAAAAGCCTCGGCCGTCGCCGTGCTGTTGGCGGCGGTGACGTCAGTCGTTTCTCCCCGATCGCGCGCGATCTCCTCGCAGATGTGCCGCAGATACATCGGCTCGTTGCGCCGGTGTTTGGGCTGTGGCCGTATCGTGCGCGGCAGCAGATACGGCGCGTCGGTTTCGATCATCAGGCGATCGGCAGGAATCTCGCGCACCAGTTCGCGCAGATGGCCGCCGCGGCGTTCGTCGCAGATCCAGCCGGTGATGCCGATATGGCAGTCCAGCGCCAGATAATCGCGCAGCGCTTCAGCGGTATCGGTAAAGCAGTGCACCACCGCGGCCGGCACCTTGTCGCGATAGCGCCGCAGCAGCGCAAGAAAATCCTGATGCGCGTCGCGCTGGTGCAGAAACAGCGGCAGCTGCAGGTCGACGGCGATCTGCAGCTGCCGCTCGAATACCTGCAGCTGCACCTCGCGCGGCGAATAATTGCGGTTGTAGTCCAGCCCGGTTTCGCCGACGGCGCGCACGAAGGGATCGCGCGCCAGTTCGCGCAGCAGCGCATCGGTGGCATCGTCGTAGTCGATCGCGTGATGCGGATGCACGCCTGCAGTAGCCCACAACAGGCCGGGATGCGCCTTGGCCAGCGCCAGCGCATGTGCGCTACCCTCACGCGAGGCGCCGGTCACGATCATCCGGCCCACGCCGTGCTCGGCCGCGCGCTGCAGCACCGCGTCGAGATCGGGCTGAAACGATTCGTGACCGAGATTGACGCCGATGTCGAGCAACTGCATGGTTGAACCGCTTTGAGCAAAGCGCCATTGTCCCAGACATTGACACGACGACAAGCCGGTCGGGCGGAGCTTCGGATCCAGGCTCCGGCGCATCTCGCGCGGTTCGCCCGGATGCACGGCGATGCCGTTGGCTCTGGCCGTGGGCATCGGTCGGCATGTTCATCGGCACGCCGTCTACACTGGCGGCGAAATCCGTGCCGTGATCGAGGTTGTATCGCGCAGAAAATACGGGTCGGCCCTGCTGTGGCCCGGGTCCTGGGTCACGACCCTGCCGGGAGTGACTTCGAGCACCTTGCCCGGGCGCAGTAGTGGAATATCGTGCAGCGACAAGCTGGGGGTGACACCCTGCGGTGCGGCATTCGATGTGTCGATGCCGTTGTCGCAGTGACCTCGACCTTTGAACAAGCTCTTGATGGGGCAAGATTTTCGCCAAAAAATGTCGAGGATGCGCACCGGCGCGCTGTCGGCGGCAGCGCTATCGACAGGCTGTGCATGCGCGCAAAGCATCACCGATGGCGTGAGAGTGGCTAATGTCGCCGATATGTTTTTCGTATGGGCGGCATCGGACCCCAGCATCCATCGTATTCCGCAACCCCGACGCTCATCGAGCGTGCCGGCAAAAGCCGCAGTTCCCGTCGGCCTTTCGAACTAACCGTCGGCACTCGGGTCAGATTCAGATAGTCCGCTGCCCCACGGTGGGGATGCAGGAAATTTTCCTAAGCTAGGAATGCGCCGCTGGACGAGTGGAAACGTCACAATGGTGGGTGTTTTGCGTGCGATGCGTGTCGGCGGGTAGTTCAGACGCCATCGCAGGAAACAGGGTGTGACGGCCGTCGGTCCATTCATCGGTGGCCACATCTGGATAACGAAGTTGTGCTAGTTATGGTGGTCATTTCGTCGGAGCGGGTGGTTTGCGCAAACCAGCGTTGACGGCTCACACAGGCATTGAGCGGGGTGGAATCATGTCGGCAGTCATCAAGCCGGCGGTAAGCGGGGCCGGCACGGTGGCAGACGATCGCGAAGCGGAAGTTTGCGCGTGGCTGGTGGCGCGTGGCCGCCTGAAGGACAGCGACCTGGGCCGCGCGCGTCGTCTGCACGAAGAGTCGGCCGAAGGCACGCTGACCACACTGATGGCGCGCCTTGGTCTGGTTTCCGAGCGCGACCTGGCCGAGGCCTGGGCCGAGCTGCTGCAGGTACCGCTGCTGGCGGCGCGCGACGCGCCCGAGCTGCCGCCGACCGATCTGGACATTTCCCTGCGCTTTTTGAAGCAGCAGCACGTGGTGCCGGTACAGGACGAAAAAGACGGCTTGGCCTTGATCGTCTCTGATCCGGCCGATCCGTATCCGCTGCAGGCGGTGACCCTGGCGGCCGGCCGGCCGGTGGCGCTGCGCGTGGGCCTGCGTTCGGAAATCGACGGATTGATCGAACGTTATTACGGCACCGGCCGCTCGGCGATGGGCACCATCGTGGAAAACCTCGACGGCAGCGCCGCCGAAGAGGACGACGTCGAGCATCTGCGCGACCTTGCCTCCGAAGCGCCCGTCATCCGGCTGGTCAATCTGATCCTGCAGCGCGCGGTCGAGCAGCGCGCTTCGGACGTGCATATCGAGCCGTTCGAAAATCGCCTGAAGGTGCGTTATCGCATCGACGGCGTGCTGCACGAGGTGGAAGCGCCGCCCTCGTCGTCGACCGCCGCGGTGATCTCGCGCGTCAAGATCATGGCGCGGCTCAATATCGCCGAACGCCGCCTGCCGCAGGACGGCCGCATCCAGCTGCGCGTGCAGGGCAAGGAGCTCGACCTGCGCGTATCGACCGTGCCGACCAGCTTCGGCGAGTCGGTGGTCATGCGTATCCTCGATCGCGAATCGGTGGTGTTCGATTTCGCGTCGCTGGGGTTTACCGACAGCTTCCAGCAGCGCTTCGTCGACGTGCTGCAGCGTCCGCACGGCATCCTGCTGGTCACCGGCCCGACCGGCTCGGGCAAGACCACCACGCTGTACACGGCGCTGTCGCAGATCAACACGTCGGACGTGAAAATCATCACGGTCGAAGACCCGGTTGAGTACCAGCTCGAAGGCATCAACCAGATCCAGGTGAAGCCGCAGATCGGGCTGGATTTTTCCGGCGCGCTGCGTTCGATCATGCGCCAGGATCCGGACGTCATCATGATCGGCGAAATGCGCGATCTGGAAACCTGCCGCATCGCAATCCAGTCCGCACTCACTGGCCATCTGGTGTTGTCGACTCTGCATACCAACAGCGCGGCGGGAGGCATCACGCGTCTGCTCGACATGGGCGTGGAGGATTACCTGCTCGGCTCCACTATCAACGGCATCTTGGCCCAGCGGCTGGTGCGCCGGCTCGATCCGGAAACGGCGATTTCTTACGAAGCGCTGCCCGAGGTGATCGAACAATTCGAACTGGAAAAATACACCGACGAGCGGCCGATCCGATTGTGGAAGCCGGGCACCAGCGCGGCCAACCCGACCGGCTATCGCGGCCGTCGCGCGATCATGGAATTTCTCACCATGAGCGATCCGCTGCGCCGGCTGGTGATGCAGCGCGCCGACGCCGGCGAGATCGAGCGCCAGGCGCGCAGCGAGGGCATGCGCACCATGTACGAGGACGGCATCGCCAAGGCCGTGGCCGGCGTGACTACCCTCGAAGAAGTCATGCGCGTCACACAGGACGGTTGACGTGGCGCAATTCAGCTACAGGGCGGTCAGCGATTCGGGCGAAATGCTGCAGGGCCAGATGGAGGCGGCCAGCGTCGAGGACGTCATCGGTCGCCTGCAGGATCAGGGCCACACTCTGCTGGCCGCGCAGCCGGCCGACGGCGCCGCGGGCGGCAGCGGGCTGGCCGGCTTGTTCAAGCGCGGGCCGTTCAGCGGCGATCAGCTGGCCCAGTTCACCCATCAGCTGGCGACCCTGTTGAGCGCAGGCCAGCCGCTCGATCGCGCACTGAGCATCCTGCTGGATCTGCCCGAGGGCGAGCACGCCAAGAAGATGGTCGAACGCGTGCGCGACCGCGTGCGCGGCGGCACGACGCTGTCGCAGTCGATGGACGAGGAGCTCGGCGTGTTTCCCAAGCTGTACATCAGCCTGGTGCGCGCGGGCGAGGCGGGCGGCTCGCTCGAAGAAACCCTGCGTCGTCTGGCCGACTATCTGGAGCGCGCGCAGGCGTTGCGCGGCAGCATCGTCAACGCGCTTATCTACCCGGCGTTTCTGATGGTGGGCGTGCTCGGTTCGCTGGTCCTGCTGCTGGCCTACGTGGTGCCGCAGTTCGTGCCGATTTTTGCCGACATGCAGGTACCCATTCCGTGGATCACCCAGGCGGTACTGGTACTGGGCAATACGCTGCAATCCTGGTGGTGGCTGATCCTGCTGCTGATCGGCGGTGGCGCATTTTTCTGGCGCGCGCGCCTGCGCGATCCCGAGGCGCGGCTGGCCTGGAATACAAAACTATTGACGATGAAGCTGGTCGGTCCGCTGCTGTTGAAAGTGGAAACGGCACGCATCGCCCGCACGCTGGGCACGCTGCTGAAAAATGGCGTGCCGCTGCTGAGTTCGCTGACCATCGCGCGCCAAGTCACCAGCAATCGCGCGCTGGACGCCGCGCTGATCCAGGCGCATGAGCAGGTCAAAGGTGGCTCCGGTCTGAGTCTCGCGCTCGGCCAGTCGAAGCTGTTTCCGCGGCTGGCGATGCAGATGGTCCAGGTCGGCGAAGAAGCCGGCCAGCTCGACACCATGCTGCTGAAAGTCGCCGACACCTTCGAGCTCGAATCCAAGCGCGCGATCGATCGCCTGCTGGCTGCCCTGGTACCGGCGCTGACCATCGTGATGACGGTGATGGTAGCGATCATCATGGCGGCGATCCTGTTGCCGCTGCTGAGTCTGACCAGCAATATCCAATGACGATTTTGAACGGAGAGATGACGATGGGTTATTTGATGAAGCGGGAACGGGGAACGGGGAACGGGGAACATGAGAGTGCTTTGCCAAATCAACTCTTGCGCAGCAATGTGAATCCTTTCGAAGCGCGTGACGAAAGTCCGCGATCAACCTCCCGTTCCCCGTTACTCGCGGCTTCGCCGCTCACCCTGCGGGCCGCCTTTGGCGTTCGCGCTGCGCGCGTCCGCGTTCCTCGTTCCCTGCGCGCATCGCGCGTCTCAGGCTTCACCCTGCTCGAAATGCTGGCGGTGATCGTGCTGATCGGCATCATCGGTGCGGTGGTGGTGACCCAGGTCGGCAAGAATGTGGACAAGGGCAAGTACGGCGCGGGCAAGGCGCAGTTGATGACGCTCAGCCAGAAAATCGAGAATTACGCGCTCGACAACGGCTCGCCGCCGCAGCAGCTCGACGACCTGATGACCAAGCCGGCGAACGCGACGAACTGGCAGGGTCCGTACGCGAAAGAGTCCGAGCTGAAGGATCCTTGGGGCCACCCGTTCGGTTACCAGTATCCGGGCCAGCACGGCAACTTCGATCTGATTTTCTACGGGCAGGACGGCAAGCCCGGCGGCGACGGCTACAGCCAGGATGTCGGTAACTGGCAATGAGCATGTTTAGGAAACGGGGGACGGGGAACAGGGAACGCCAGTGCCAAGCAGGTTGTCTGTCCGCGCCTGTGTTCCCCGTTTCCCGTTCCCTGTTCCCCACGCGCTCACCGCGCGCCCAAGGCTTCACCCTGCTCGAAATGCTGGCCGTGATCCTGCTCATCGGCATTGCGGCAGCGGCGGTTTCGGTGTCGGTGACGCAGGGTCTGGCCAGTGCGCGCATCAACGCGGCCAGCAGTGAGTTGGCGGCCGCGCTGCGCGCCGTGCGGGCGCAGGCCATCGTCAAAGGCGCGCAGCAGAATTTCGACGTCGATACGCGCAGCGAGACCTATCTCAATCTCAAGCGGCAGCCCGTCGCGTTGCCCAAAGGACTGAAGCTCAGCATGACCAGTGCCAAGGACGACCAGCCGAACGATCATACCGGCCGCATCCGCTTTTTCCCCGACGGCAGCTCCACCGGCGGGCGCATCACCCTGGCCAGCGGCAAGCGCGAGTGGCATATCGATGTCTCGTGGCTGACCGGCGAAGTGCGGGTGGTGGATACGGCGACCGCGGTGGCGATGCGATGATTCGCCGGGCGTCGGGGCAGCGCGTGTCGTCGATCTTGCCGCAGCGGGCGCAGGCCGGCTTCAGCCTGCTCGAAGTGATCGCCGCGATCATGCTGCTCGCCATTGCGTTTGCCGCCTTGATGAAAGTGGCCGGTGGTTCGATCAGTCTTACCCAGAAGGCGGCCGATTACAGCGAGGCCTCGCTGTGGGCGCGCGGCCTGCTCGACAGCGCCTTCATCGGTACGCCGATAAAAACCGGCAGCAGCGCGGGTCAGTTCAACAACCGCTTTCGCTGGCAGCTCGCGGTGACGCCGTGGACCGATGCCGGCACCCCGCCGCCGGAAGCGCCCTTGCATTTGTATCAGCTGGATCTGGACGTGCTCTGGGGCCCGACCAGCCATCCGCGTTCGGCGCATTTTCGAACCCTGCGGCTGGCCGGGCAGGACGCTGCCAACATGACACGGCCGGCACCATGAGTGCGGTTGCGATCAAGCCGATGGCCGGCTTCACCCTGCTCGAGGTGCTGGCCTCGCTGGTGCTGCTGTCGCTGCTGCTGGTCGGCGTGTATTCCGGTTTGCGTACGGCCACGCACAGCGTGCGCTCGGGCACGGCATCGGTGGAGCGGATCGATCAGATCCGCTCGGCCCAGCAGTTTCTGCAGCGCGAGCTGGCGCAGACGATGGCCCAGCCGATCCGCAGGAACGATAGCGGCGAAAACATTTATTTTCAGGGCGACGCGCACGAGATGCTGTTCGTCGCGCCGATGCCCGGCTATCTCGGCAAGCTCGGCCCGCAGCTGGAAAGCCTCAAGCTGATCGACGATGGCCACGGCGATGCGAGCCTGGTGCTTACCTTGGCCGTACTGCCGCCGGACGGCTCGCCGCCGAAGGCGCTGGGCGATCCGCAGGTCTTGCTCGATCACATCAAGAGCGGCGGCTTCACCTATCGTGGTGTCGATGCACAGGGCAAACCGGTGCCATGGTCGACTGCATGGCCGGACGGCCGTTTGCTGCCGCTGCTGGTGCGCATTCAGCTGCAGCCGAGCGGCAATTACGCCTGGCCGCTGATGGAAATCCCTCTGCGGGTCAATCCGCTGGCTAGCGGTACGCCCAGCGGCCTGCAGCCGTTGAACGGGATCGCGCGATGAAGCGGCAGCGCGCGCCGCTTTCGCCGGCACGCTCGCGCCAGCGCGGCGTCGCCCTGCTGCTGGTGCTGTGGGCATGCACGCTGCTGGCGATTCTGCTCGGGGGTTATGCGGCATTGGCGCGCACCGAAGGTTTGCAGACGCGCTATCAGTTCGCCCAGACGCAGGCGCACTATGCCGCCGAGGCCGGCATCATGCGCGCGTTCTACGGCTTGCAGGATCCGATCAACAAGAATCGCTGGATCGGCGATGGACGCATCTATTCGCTGGCGTTCGATCACGCCGACGTCAAGGTGTCGGCGATCGGCGAAAGCGGCAAGGTGGATCTCAACGCGGCTTCGCCCGACGTTCTGCAAGCGCTGTTCCAGGCCGCAGGCACGCCCGCGGCGGACGCCAGATCGCTGGCCGCCAGCGTGGCGGATTGGCGCAGCGCGCCGCTGATCTCCAGCGATCTGGACAAGCGTCGCGCGCAATACACGGCCGCCGGTCGCGACTATGGCCCGCGCAACGGTCCATTCGTCAGCATCGAGGAACTGCAGATGGTGCTCGGCATGACGCCGGCGCTGTATCGCACGATCGAGCCCGATATCACGATCTGGTCCGGCAATGCCGCGCCCGATCCGAATACCGCGCCACCGCTGGCGCTGGCTGCCATTCCCGGCATGACGCCGGAGCAGGAAGCGATCGTGTATGCGTCCCGCAACAGGAGCGCGACTGATCCCAGTATGGTTCTCAACAACGGAGTAACGCATAGTATCCGGTCGGAAGCGACGCTGGCCGACGGCACGCGCGCCGTGCTGAGGGCGACGATGCGTTTGCAGCAGGGCAATCAAGCAGGCGCACAGCCGTACGCGGTGCTGCGCTGGCAAGAGGGGGACGGAGAATGAGCAAGGCTTCGCAGTCGCTGCGGCCACTATTGGATCGCATGCGCCGCGCGTGGCGTGGTTCGCCGTTGCCGGACTTTTTTCGCTGGTGGGGCGGCGAGTTGCGCGCACTGCTGCCAGCGAGCTGGCAGCGTCTGTTCGGCGGTGGCGACGACTGGTATCTGCTCGAGCACGAAGGCAACCAGTGGTCGCTGCGCCACGCCGGCAACAGTCTGGCGATGACGCGCTGGAGCGACAGCGATGACAGCCTGATCCAGCAAGCGGCGTTGACCAGCGCGCTGAAGCATGTCGATCGCGAAGATCTGCGGCTGGCTCTGCTGCTGCCTGCCGCCGCTGTCCTGCGCCGCACGCTGGCGCTGCCGCTGGCCGCGCGCGACAACCTGCAACAGGTGATGGGATTCGAGATCGATCGGCAGACGCCCTTCAGTGCAGCGCAGGTTTACTACGCCGTGCGCGAACTGCCGCAGGCTGCCGCCGCCGCCGGACGCGTCAATGCCGAACTCGTCGCGGTAACGCGCGGCGCGCTCGATCCGCTGCTGGAGCGCCTGCTCGCGCTGGCCATATCGATCGATGCGGTGGACGTCGTCGCGGGGCATGATCGCCTCGGCATCAACCTGCTGCCGCCGGAACGCACGCCGCACCGCGTGCGGCCACGTCTGCGCCTGAACCTCGCGCTGGCAGCATGTTGCCTGCTGCTGCTGCTGGCGTCGCTGGCGACGTATCTGCACAACCGGCAGACCGCGCTGGCGAGCATGCAGGACACCGTCGAAAGTATGCGCAGCGAGGCACAGCAGGTTTCCTCCTTGCGTCAGCAGCTGCAGGACAACGCGGGCGCCGCCGGCTTTCTGGCCCGGCGCAAAATGAAGGCCGTCAGCATGTTGAGCCTGATGCAGGACATCACCGCCCGTCTGCCGGACACGGCCTGGCTGGAGCGTTTCAGCGTGGATAACTCCGGTCAGGTCGGCCTGCAGGGACAGAGCGTGCAGGCCGCCAAGCTGCTCGACGCGCTGAAGGATTCCAAGCTGATTACCGACGCGAGTTTCCAGGGCAGCATTCAGCCCGACCCCGCCACCGGCAAGGAGCGTTTCTACCTCACCGCGCAGCTGCGCCAGCCGCCCGCCGGTAAAGGGAAATCGTCGACGGCCGGCGGCGGAGGTGTGCCATGAAAAAACCGACTCTGAGCCCGCGCGACAGTCGCTTGGCGGCGATCGGCCTGCTGCTGCTTGCCCTGGTGATAGGTTACTTCGTGCTGCTGCATTGGTGGTTCGTGGCGCCGCTGCGGCAGATCCGCAGCGACATGGTCGATCTGCGCGATACGCAGAGCCGCTTTGCCGCGGCGATCGCCGAGAAGCCGGCGCTGCAGCAACGCATTGCTGCACTCGGTGCAGGGCAGGCGGCGAGCAGCGCGTTTCTGGCCGAGGACGACCCCAATACCGCCGCGGCCGATCTCATGCAGCGCGTGGTCGACGTGGTCGGCAGTCATACCCAGAGCGGCAGCTGCACGGTCAGTCAGAAAGTGCCTATTCCCAATCCGCCGACAACGCCGGGCGAGCCGTATCGCAAGGCTGCCGTCAGCATCAACCTCAGCTGCGATATCGAATCGCTGGCGCAGGTGCTGCAGGCGCTTGAACAGGGCACGCCGTACGTATTCATCGACGATCTGAGCATCTACCGCAACCCGGTCGCCACGCAGCAGAATCAGGCGGCACCGCTGGAGGTGCAGTTCACGTTATCGGGCTATGTGCGCCCCGCGCGCGCAACCCCGTCCGCTGCGCCGCCGGCGGGCAATGCGGCTGCCGGCGGCGGTCAGGGAGACCGCTCATGAACGCTGCCAGCCAACGCCGCCTTACGCCGGTGCTTGCCGGCATCGTGGTGGTGCTGGGCATCGCGCTGGTGGCTCTGATGAGCGGACTCGGCCGCAAGGTGCACTGGGACGAGGCGCGACCGCCTGTCGCGCTGCCGCCATCCACCGACGCGACCCATCTACCGACGCCGCTGCCGCTGGAGAGTTTTGCGCTGGTCTGGCAAAAGCCCCTGTTCACGCCGGACCGCAAGCCGATCGCTCGCGTCGCCGACGGCGGTACGTCGCTGGGCGATCTGTCGCTCACCGGCATCATTCTCACGTCCGGTCTGCGCATGGCCCTGTTGCACGACAAGAACGGCGACCGCCAGATTCGCCTGCGCGAAGGCGAGGCGCTGCCCGATGGCAGCGTGAAGCTGGTCGAGGTTCGCCCACGCTCGGCATTGTTCGACGCATCCGGCGGTCGAACCGAATTGAAGCTGCCCGCTGGCGCACCGATCGACGAGCCAAAGGGAGCTGCACCCGCGCTGGCGAACGGCGATGCGAATGCCAACGGTGCACAGGTGCCGGCCGGTTCAGTGATGACCATTGCGCCGCCGCGTCCCTACGGCAACCCGCCGGCTAATGCACCCACCGAGTCACCGTTGATCGATCGAATCAGACAGGCAAATCAGAGACGCCGTGCCCAAAACGCGGCTTCCCACTAACGAGTAGGTGATTCATGCTTCGCAAGCTCTCTCAGCAAATTCTGCGCGTCGGCGCCATCGCGGTGGCCGTGTCGCTGGTCGGTTGCGCCAACGCACCGGTGCGCGATGACAGTGCGCTGCAGCGCGAGGCGATGGCCGGCACGCAGAATCCGGTGCCCGCGCCGTTGCCGTTGACCAACGGCCTCAATGACGTCGGCAGCGGTGCCGCGCCAAAGTCGGATATCAGCAAGGGCAGCGGCGACTTCATCCATCCCACTGCGCTGGCTACGCCGCGCGCGGCGGCTACCGGCGACGGTGCGGTGACGTTCAACTTCGAAAACCAGCCCGTGCAGGCCGTGGTCAAGGCGATCCTCGGCGACCTGCTCAAGCAGAACTACACCATCGTGCCGGGCGTGCAGGGCAACATCTCGTTCTCCACATCCGAGCCGGTGGACAGCAGCCAGGCGCTGCCGATTCTGGAAACTCTGCTGTCCTGGACGCACAACGCGCTGATCAAGCGCGCCGGCGGTTATGTGGTACTCCCGGAAAAGGATGCCGTCGCTGGCAACATGGTGCCTAGCCTGGGCGCCAGCGCACCGACCGGCGGCCTGCAATCGCGGTTGTTTCCGCTGCGCTATATCTCCGCCACCGAAATGCAGAAGCTGGTCAAGCCCTTCGCCCGGCAGGACGCGGTGTTGCTGGCCGACCCGTCGCGCAATCTGATCGTGATGTCCGGTACGCCGGAGGAACTGGCCAATTATTCCAGGATGGTGAAAACCTTCGACGTCGACTGGTTGCGCGGTACGTCGATCGGCGTGTTCAGTCTGCAGCACGCCACGGTAACCGAGCTGATGCCACAACTGGACGGGCTGTTCGGCGAGCACGGCAGCACGCCGCTGGCCGGCATGCTGCGTTTCATTCCGATCGAACGCACCAACGCGATGGTGGTGATCAGTACGCAGCCGCAGTATCTGCAGGAAGTCGGCGACTGGATCGCCCAGATCGACGCCGGCGGCGGCAACGAGCCGCAGTTGTTCGTATACGACGTACGCAATATGAAAGCCTCGGATCTGGCGAAATATCTGGCGCAGATCTACACCAACGGTGCGGGCAACGGCAGCCCCAGCGATGCCAACGGCAAGGTCGGCCCGGGCCAGACCGCCGGCACCCTGGGTAGCGGCAACAACAGCAGCTCGCAAAGCCTGGGCAGCACGGCCGGCAGCTTCGGTTCGTCTGCGTCCGGCTCCACCGGCATCGGCGGCTTGGGCAGTTCGAGCGGCAGCACCGGCTTGAGTGGCGGTCTGAGCGGCAGCACCGGTGGACTCACTTCGGGTATCGGTGGCAGCAGCGGCGGCCTGGGCGGCTCGACTTCCGGCGTTGGCGGACTCGGTGGTGCCAGCGGAAGCAGCATGGCAAATGGCAGCAACGGCGGTGCGTCGTCGGACGAGCAGTACAGCTCATCCGACGGCAGTGTCCACATCGGCTCGGTCGACAGCAACAATCAGCTGCTGGTCCGCGCACGGCCGGCGCAGTGGAAAGAAATGCAGGCGGCGATCAAAAAACTCGACAACGTGCCGCTGCAGGTGCAGATCGAGACGCGCATTCTCGAGGTGACCCTCGTCAACCAGTTCGCCTTCGGCGTGCAGTACTACCTCGATGGGCTGACCGGCGCCACCACGAACTCCAACGGCTCGATCACTCCCGGCCAGTCGTATCGCCATCGCAATATCGGCGTGGGCGGCGGCGGTACGGTACCGACCAGCGGCGATACGCTGTTCTACTCCTTCATCAACAGCAATACCCAGGTCGCGATCAGCGCGATGGAAACCAGCAGCAATACCAAGACGCTGTCGGCGCCGTCGATGGTGGTCATGAACAACCAGCCGGCGCATATCCAGGTCGGCAACCAGATACCGATCAACCAGACTTCGCTGATTGGCCTGGGCGGAACCGCAAGCACCGATACCACGGCAAGTTCCGTAACTTACATTCCAACCGGCGTTATTCTGGACGTGCAGCCGCGTGTGAATCCGGGTGGCCTGGTCTATCTCAACGTTCACCAACAGGTGAGTACGGCGTCGACAACGACGAATTCGCAGGGCAATCCCAC
Source organism: Rhodanobacter sp. K2T2 (assembly GCF_013408815.1). Taxonomy (NCBI): domain Bacteria; kingdom Pseudomonadati; phylum Pseudomonadota; class Gammaproteobacteria; order Lysobacterales; family Rhodanobacteraceae; genus Rhodanobacter; species Rhodanobacter sp. K2T2. The sequence goes on from NZ_JACCCA010000008.1 coordinate 51,626, forward strand.
CATCGCCCAACGCGATGTGGCGACTCAGGTCGCGGTGCAGAGCGGACAGACCGTACTTCTCGGTGGTCTGATCACGCAAGATGAAAGTAAAGCCGATACCGGAGTTCCATTTCTCAGCGACATTCCCGTGTTGGGACGCCTGTTCGGTACCACCAATCGCAATCGCGATCGTACAGAGTTGATAGTACTGATCACGCCGAAAGTCATCCGCGGCAGCGAAGATGCCAAGCAGATCACCGACGATTACCAGAGCAAGTTCGAATCGCTCGAACCATTGCACACATCGAACAACCATGCCAGCAACAGCACATCGCCGATGAATCTAGCGCTTGAAACCGCCCTGCAGGCGGGCGTTTCGTCAGGCAACAGGCCGGCCGTAGTCACGCCGCTGCCGACATCATCGAACGCTGCTGCAAGCTGGCCCGAGCAACTGCAGCAGCATGCGGAAGATGCACTGCGCCAGGCCGACTTTGCGAACGCGCAGGATCTGGCTATGCAGTCGTGGCGGCAGGGTACGCATCGCGGATCGCTTTGCGCGCGCAACTGGCAGGTGATCGTGCAGGCGCGCCAGCACAACAACCGACTGGGCAACGTCGACGCGGCGCGCAAGCAGGAAAACGCGTGTATGGCCGCATCGAGCTCGCCGTAGCGGAATCACAACTGTCGATCGGCGAACCACGGAGGGTTCGCCGTGCATCGATCCGGGAATGCCTGTCGCCAGCCGTTATCATCCGCAGCGATGAATGCGATGTCACCAGACTCCCCGAGCCTCCTGTTTCCGATCACGCCACTGCTGGCGCAGATCGGCGCGTCGCTGGCGGACCATCCGCGACTGGTACTCGAGGCGCCGCCCGGCGCGGGCAAAACCACCCAGGTGCCGTTGGCGCTGCTCGACGCGGCGTGGCTGGCGGGCGACAAAATCATCGTGCTGGAGCCGCGTCGTCTCGCGGCCCGCGCCGCCGCGCAGTTCATGGCGCAGCAGCTCGGCGAAGTCGTGGGACAGACCGTCGGTTACCGCATCCGCTTCGAGTCGAAGGTCAGCGCCACGACGCGCATCGAAGTGGTTACCGAGGGCATTCTCACGCGATTGATCCAGCGCGATCCAGAGCTGGCCGGCATCGGTGCGATCATCTTCGACGAATTCCACGAGCGCCATCTCGCCGGTGACTTGGGCGCTGCGTTGGCGCTCGACGTGCAGGCCACGCTGCGTCCGGACCTGCGGCTGATCGTGATGTCCGCCACGCTGGACGGCGAACGCATGGCGCAATGGCTGGATGCGCCGCGCGTCAGCAGTCCCGGCCGCAGTTTTCCTGTGCGTATCGAGCATCCGCCGGCGCGCGCGCAGGAGACGATCGAACATCATCTCGCGCGCGTCGCGCGCCAGGCCCTGGAACAAAACGAGGGCGACGTGCTCGCCTTTCTGCCGGGCCAGCGCGAGATCGCTCGCGCGAGAAACGCGCTGGCCCAGACCGTAACGCAGGACAACGTCGAAGTGCTGGCGCTGCACGGCGAGCTGTCGCAGGTCGAACAGCAGGCTGCGTTGGCGCCGGCAGAATCCGGCATGCGGCCAGCTGGTATGAGGCGTGTAGTGCTGGCGACCAATGTGGCGGAGTCCAGCATCACCCTGCCGGGCATTCGTGCGGTGATCGACGCGGGGCTGGCGCGCGAACCGCGCTTCGATCCGAATTCCGGTTTCACGCGGTTGGAGATCGTGACTATTTCGCAGGCTTCGGCCGATCAGCGCGCGGGCCGTGCAGGTCGCGTCGCGCCCGGTACGGCGTATCGCCTGTGGCCGCAGAGCAAGCGGCTGGAATCGGCGCGGCGTGCGGAAATCAGCCATGCCGAGCTGTCAGGACTTGCGCTGGAACTGGCGGCCTGGGGCGTGACGACCAGCAATACCGACACGCTGCCGTGGCTGGATGCGCCGCCCAGCGGCGCGTTGGCGCAGGCGCGCGCGTTGCTGATCGGTCTCGGCGCACTGGATGACGCCATGCGCATCACGGCGCTGGGTCGCGCCATGCTGGAGCTGGGCGCCAGCCCCCGACTGGCGGCGGCTGCGTTGCGCGCGCCGGCGGTTTTGCGGCCGCTGATCTGCGATCTTCTGGCGCTGATGGAGGCGCGTTCGCCCATGCGCGGCGCGCAGGCCCGTGGCGACGACTTCCGCGTGCGCGTCGCGGCGTTGCACGCATGGCGCGATCGGCGCGGCGGCCCGTCGCGCGGCGCTGGTCCATCCATGGACGTCGGCCGCTCTCGCACGTCCTGTGCTCGCGGCACTAGTCCATCCATGGACGTCGATGTCGGCGCGCTGGCGGCGATCGAGCAGATCGGCAAGGGCTGGCGAAGACGTCTGGACGTCCGAACGCCGGCCAGCGGCGTACCAGACAGTCACGCCGTCGGCGATCTTCTGCTGCATGCGTTTCCCGATCGCGTGGCGCGCCGCGACGAGTCCAATCCCCTGCGCTACACCCTGGCCAACGGTCGCGGTGCGCGCCTGCACGAAAATACCGCGCTGCATGGCGAGCCGTGGCTGGTGGTTCTGGATCTGCGGCACGAGACACGCGATAGTTTGATCCTGGTCGCCACACCGTTCGACCCGGCTGTGTTGGAGCGCGACTATCCGGCGCAGTTCGTGCGCGAGCGCACGCTGCGCTGGAACGAGCCGCGTGCGCTCGTCGAAGCGTTTGACGAACACCGCTTCGGCGCCATCGTGCTGGAGCGCCGCAGCGTGCCGGTGCGGCCGGAAGATGCGCTGCCCGCGCTGCTCGCCGTCGTACGCGCCAAGGGCATCGCCTCGTTGCCTTGGGGCGAGCACGCCAAGCGGCTGCGCGCCCGCATGCAGGCATTGCGCGCGTGGATGCCCGAGCTCGGGCTACCGGACGTATCCGATATGGCCCTGCTCGATTCCGTCGACCGCTGGCTGGCACCCTATCTCAGCGGCAAACGGTCGCTCGATGCGTTGGGCGCGGATGAACTGGCGCAGGCGCTGGCTGCACTGTTCGATTACGAGCAACGCCGCATGCTCGACTTGCAGGCGCCCGAGAGTCTTGTCGTGCCCAGCGGCCAACAGCGCCGCCTCGACTACGCGCCAGACGAGCCGCCGGTGCTCGCGGTCAAATTGCAGGAGCTGTTCGGTCTGGCCGATACGCCGCGCATCGGCGGCGGGCGGATTCCTGTCACGCTGCACCTGCTGTCGCCAGCGGGTCGGCCGATCCAGGTCACGCAGGATCTGAAAGGCTTCTGGGAGCGCACCTATCCCGAGGTGAAAAGGGAATTGAAGGGCCGTTATCCCCGGCATCCGTGGCCGGACGACCCGTGGACGGCGGTACCGACGCATCGCGCAAAACCCCGTGGTACCTGATTTGGGTGCCACGTGACAAACAACGTGCGCAAGCCGATGATCGGCCGTCACCTTGGGTTGGGATAATAAAGCCTGCACTCCAATTTCATCGTGGCAGGCGTTTCATTTATCGTTGTGTTGCTGTACTGAGTTTCAACCCCACAAGGAGAAGACCCATGAACAAGCGTTTTGGATTGATGGCCCTGCTGTTTCTCGCCCTGCCTGTCATGGCTCACGCGTCCTGCGACGACGTGAAGTCGAGCATCGATGCGAAGATCAAGGCCAAGGGCGTCAGCGACTACAAGCTCGATGTCGTGTCCAGCGACAGCGCCGGTGCGGACGCCAAGGTCGTTGGCACCTGCGAAGGCGACAAGAAAATCGTCTACACCCGCGGTGAAGGCGGCAGCTCGGACAGCGCGTCGTCGGACAGCGCGTCATCCGACGGCTCGGCCCCAGCGGATGCCAGCAGCGCCCCGGCCCCGGCGAAAAAGCATCATCATATGAAGAAGGCGACGGACGATTCGTCCGCGCCCGCACCCGCTACTTCCAGCGGCGGTTGATCGGTTCGCTTTGGCTATAAGAAAGGCGCCGAGGGGCGCCTTTCTTATTGACCAGAGCCACTCAGTGGCCAGGCGCCGAACTGCTGCTGGCAGGCGCGGGCGACCGCGTGAAGCTGCCCGGGTCGCCGGGGAACACGACCGGACTTTCGTAACCGTCGGCCGATACCGACGAGACGCCGAAGAACCAGTCGTCGATCACCACATCCTTCAGCACGGCGCTGCCCACGTCGCCGATACTTTGCTGATGCTGCCATTGCGCCGCGGTGGTATCGCGCCAGTGCACGCGATAGTCGGCAGCGCCGGCGACCTTGTTCCACTTCACGGTCGTGTCCGTGGCCAGCGCGCCTTCGATGGTGACGCCGGTCGGTGGTGCCGGCGCACGGCTCAGCGACGCCATCGTCAGCGTATTGAGCGCGGTGACGCGAGCGAGATAGTGGAAGTCCACACCGGCGATGGTGTCGCCGTAGCGAACGCCGCGATCCTCGTCCGAGGTGCCGGTACGCAGATCCTGATGCTGGTGGGTATAGTCCTCGTGGGATTCCGTCACGCGCACGGCGGGAAAGCCGGCCTGGAGAAACGGCACCTGATCCCCGCCGCGGCCGTAGCGGTCGGTGCGATAAATCATATGCACGCGCAGGTCGGGCAGGTAGGTGTCGGCAAGGCTGGCCATGTAGCGCGCCATATTGCGCGAGGGCGAGTCGACCTCGCCGCCGTGGTAGCTGCGGGCCGTGGCCTGCGCCGCGGTTTCGTTGCTCTTGGTGCCTTCGGAGAACACGCGCACAGAGGTGTTGTCGATGGCGCCGTTCTGGCCGCGGCTGTTGCCGACGATGTCGTTGTTGAGATCGGTTTCGACCTGCCAGCCTTGCGCCACCGCGTAATCGGCCAGCACCTTACCGCCGTAGAGGCCTTGCTCTTCGCCGGATAGCGCGGCGAAAACCAGGGTGGCCCGATTGTCCCGTTTCGACAGCAGGCGCGATGCCTCGATCAAGGCGGCGACGCCGGAGGCATCGTCGTTGGCGCCGGGCGCATCGCTCTTGCTGTTCATCACATCGGTGACGCGCGAATCGAGATGGCCGGTCATCACGATCACGCGATTCGGATCGCCCGTGCCGCGCTTGATCGCCACGATGTCCATCACTTCGGTCGGCGTGGGCAGGCGCTTGCCGGTGAAAGTCTGCGACGGCGTCACTACCTCGATGCAGCCGCCGCAATCGCGAGAGATGGCTTCGAAACGCGCTTTCACCCACTGCCTTGCCGCGCCGATGCCGCGTGTCTTCGACGTGGTATCGGACATGGTATGGCGTGTACCGAAACTGACCAGCTTGGTGATCGTGGCCCGAAGTTCGGTTTCACTGGGCGCGCTGGCCAGCGCTTGCAGACTGGCTTGATCGGATGGCACGGTCGAGGCGCTCTGTGCCATCGCGCCGACGCTGATGGCAGCCAGCAGGGCAACGGAAAAAATAGGTAGACGAGTCATAGCAGCTATCCACTCTCAATGAATCGATACGATACAACGGCCCGACCGACAATGGCTGTCGCCAGCTGCCGGGCGTGACTTCGATGAACGGCCAGACTGGCATCATGTCTGTTCGACACTTCGCATGAGGTGAGCGTCGCCACTTACTTTTTGGATCAACCATGCCGGACAATGAGGCATGCCTGATCGAGCGCACCCTTCCTCGGACTCCCCGCCGGCGGCCGACGTTTCGCCCAGCCGTCAGGACATCGAGAGACTTACCCAACTGGTGGGTAAGCAGCAACATGCGCAAGCGCAGTCGCTGGCGCGACAACTCATCGCGCGTTTCCCCACCCATGGCTTTGCATGGAAAGCGCTTGGGACATCGCTGAAGTCGCAGGGCCGAATCGCCGATGCGGTGGTCGCCGAGCGACAGGCGGCATCGCTTCTGCCGCACGATGCGAGCGCGCATCACAACCTTGGCAACGGGTTGATGTTACTGGACGACCCAGCTCAAGCCGCCGACAGTTATCGTCGCGCCCTAGCCATCCGGCCGGATTATTTCGAAGCGCATTTCAATCTGGGCAGTGCGCTGGAGGCACAGGGCGAATGGAGTGATGCGATCGACAGCTATCGTCACGCGCTGGCGATTCGACCGGGCTTTATCGATGCGCATGCGCGGCTTGGTCATGTGTTGATCGCAGCGGGAAGGCACGTCGATGCCATCGCGCATTTTCAGCAGGTTTTAGCGGCGCGTCCGGACGATGCCCTGTCGCACCATAGCCTAGGCATCGTCTATCGCAGTGAAGGCCGACTGTCCGAGGCGGAGGCCCGCTATCGACGCGCGCTGGCGATCGATCCGAACTACGTCGAGGCGCTCATAAATCTGGGCAACGTCTTAGGTGCCCAGGGCCGTCTGGCCGATGCGGAATCGAGCTATCGCCAGGCGCTGGTGCTCGACGACGGGTATGCCGAGACGCACTTCAATCTTGGCAACATTCTGCGCGATCAGAACAGGCAGCTCGACGCGGAGCAGAGCTATCGGCGTGCGTTGAAGATCGCGCCCCGTCATGTGAAGGCGCTCAACAATCTGGGCCTGTGTCTCAAGCGGCAGGGGCGTCTGGACGAGGCTCGCGAATGTTTCGAGGCGGCGATCGAGACTCGGCCGGATTTCGTGCAGTCGCATTGCAACCTCTCGCCGCTCAAAACCTACGCCATCGACGATCCTCATCTCGCTTTATTCGAAGGCCAGCTGCACCAAGTCCCGTCGCTGCCGAAAACGGGGCAGAGCAGCTACTGGTTTGCGCTGGGCAAGATGCGCGAGGACGTCGGCCGGTACGACGATGCGTTTGCCGCCTATGCGCAGGGAAATCGCTGTCAGCATGAGCTGTTTCCGCACGACGAGGCGCGTGAGGTGGCGTTGGTGCAGCGGCTGCAATCGGTCTTTAGCGAGGCGTTCTTTGCTAACCGCGCAAAACCGACTCACGCAGACAAGGCGCCGATCTTTATCGTGGGCATGCCGCGTTCGGGTACATCGCTGATCGAACAGATTCTTTCCACGTATCCTGGCGTGTATGGTGCCGGTGAGTTGACCGATCTGGACAACGTGGTCCATTTGGTTGAAAAAAGTTTGGGTGAGCGCAAGGCCTCCTATCCGGACATCATCGTCAACCTTTCCGCCGACGAACTGCGTCGCCTGGGTGAGATCTACATCGATCGCGTTTGGCGACATACGCCGCAGGCCGAGCGCATCACCGACAAGATGCCGGCGAATTTTCTGCACATCGGCATGATTCATCTGATGCTGCCGCAGGCCCGAATCATCCACGCCATGCGCGATCCGATGGATTCGTGCTTCTCGTGCTACTCGCGCCTGTTCGCGGGCAACAATCTGGATTTTGCCTACCGTCTGGAGACGGTAGGCCGCTATTACGTACGCTACATCCAGATGATGCGGCACTGGCAGCGGGTGCTGCCGCTGGGCACGGTGCTGGATGTTCGCTACGAAGACATGGTTACGGATACCGAGGGGCAGGCGCGGCGCCTGCTTGCTTATCTGGGCCTGCCCTGGGACGAGCGATGCCTGGCCTTCCATCAGAACCAGCGGGTCGTACGAACGGCCAGCGTCGCCCAGGTACGCAAGCCGATCTATCGATCGTCCGTGGCGCGATGGAAGCATTTCGAGGCCCATCTGGCGCCTCTGTTGGAAATCGTGAAGGACTATCGCTGACTCGGCGCTTGCCGCTGTCCACTGCACGTCGCGCAACAAAAAAGAGCCCGGCCTTGCGGTCGGGCTCTTTCGTTGGTTCGCCGAGACAGCGGCCAATGAAGGCAACTGTCCGGTTTACTTCGCTTACTGCACCGTCAAGGTCACGTCATCGAGCGTGAAGTCGGTATTGCCGGAGGACGAAGTCTCCTTGCCGGTGAACTTGATGGTGACCGTCTGGCCGATATATGCGGACAGATTGGCCGTCTCCACCGCATAACCGGTGTTGGTGTTGAGGCTGGTGAAGGTCGACAGGGTTTTCAGCACCGTACCGGACGAGTTCAGCACCTGCACGGTGAATGTATCGGCCGCCGTGGTCTTGGTCGAGTCGATATGCAGGTAATACTGCAGCGTCGCCGTGGTCTTGCCGCTCGGAATCGCTACCGACTGCGAGGCCGTATCGGTATGCGACGCGCCGTAGCCGTCAAACCACGCGAAGTAGGTCCCGGCGTGCGGGCTTTCGCTGCTGCCGCAGCTGCTGCTGGAGCAGAGCACGCCAGAGGACAACGTCCACGGTGTCGCCTTTCCAGTTTCGAAACCGGTGTTGACGAGCAACTGCGTCGGCGTGCCGCCGCCGCTGCTGCTGACCGTGACCGATGCCGTCTTCGCGCTGGTCTTGCCGCTGACGCTGTCCGTCACCGTCTCGGTCACGCTGTACGTGCCCGCAGCGGCATAGGTGTGGCTCGGGCTAGTGGCGGTCGAGGTGCTGCCGTCGCCGAAGGTCCATGCGTGCGTGCTGATGGTGCCGCCGGAGTCGGTAGACGAATCGGTGAACGTCGCGGTCAGACCGCTGGTGGTGTCGCTGAAGTTGGCTGTCGGGGTACCGCCGGTGCCGCCACCGCCGCCCGTGCTGCTGATGTTGCCAGCCAGTGCGCTGACGATCAGGCTGCCGAAGCCGGTGGTGTAATCCCAGCCCACGGCCGCCGTCTCACCGCTGTTGTTGCCGGAGGTGATGTCGTGGAAGTCGGTCGCATAGTTGGCCGCGGCCGCCTTGTAGATCAATGGAGCGGCGAAGCCCAGTGCGCCACCGTTGGCGGCCTGGATACGCGCCCATGCGCCGACGAACAGCGGCGAGGCCAGGCTGGTGCCGCCAATCTGCTGGTTGGCCTGGCCGTCCACGATAACCAGCGCGCCGGAGACCGGGCTGGCGTCGAACGCGATATCGGGCACACCACGGTATTTGGACGTACCGTTCTGACCCACGCCGACCTGCCAGCTGGGAATCGGCTCGAAGGTGCTGGGGCTGCCGCCGGTTGCACCTTCACTGGAGCTGAGGTTGTTCCAGACGGTCTCGCTGCCCCACGTGGTGGTGCCCGAGGTATACAGCTCGGTGCCGCCCGCGGATATGACATATTGCGAGCTGGCGGGCCAGCTCGGCGTTACGCCGCCCGTGCCGCATTCGTCGGCGCCGGAATCGCCGGCGGACACCGAGAAGGTCTGGCCCTGCGCCACGGCCTGTTCGAAGATCGTGTCTTCCGTTGTGGTGGTACCCGCCGACTTGGCATCGGTTTCGCATTCGCCCAGCGAGACGTTGATCACCACCGCCTTGTTGTCGGTGACGGCCAGGTTGTAGTCGGTGGTGAGCGCCGCGTCGGAAAGGCTGGCTGCGTCGTACAGGATCAGGCTCTTCACGCCGCCGGTCATCGCGAGGATGTCCTGGGTATCCAGATCCCACTCCCCGTCGCCGCTGGCCGAGACGCTGCCGGTGTTGCCGGTACCCTCAATGGACGGAACCAAAGAAGGCAGGCCGTTGGTGCTCTCGAACGACTTGATGTCGCTCAGCACGTCGCTCATCTGACCCGACACGACGTTGCCCACCGTCACGGTCGACGCCGTAGCGAGGCTGCTGGCGCCGTAGATTTTCGGGAAGTCGAGCGGGTTATGGCCCACCGCAGTTCCCGTGGCGAGCGGATGCGCCGTATCCGCATGCGCCCTGACCGCGAATATGTGCGAGAGATGCACGTTGTCCAGACCGAGAACGGCTTGCACGGTGTCCTGCAGGGCGGCGGGAATCATGACGGGGCTGGTGTTGTGATAGGCGTTGCGGCCGTCGTGGGTATGCACGCTCTCGAAGTTGGTATTGAAGGTTGCGCGCACCGTGTCGGAGGTGGCATCACCTTCCACCAGCAGGCGGTTCGGCGCGATGGTGACGTTTGTGTAGCCGGCCTTGGTCAGGTAGTCGGCGACAGCCTGTGCCTGCGCCTGGGTCGGCGAATACTGTGCGGCAAACTGCTCCGGGGTCATGGTGCGCTGGGCCACCGGTGTACCCGGCTGTTCGGCTTTGGCCACGAAGCTATCCAGGTCTGCCTTGTTGCGCAGCTTGAGCGAGACCACGACATGCAGCGGCTGCGAGAAAGCCAGCGGGCCGGTGGATACGTCGCCGTTACGCAATGTATTGACGTTCTGCGTGGGCAGCGCAACGAAAGCGCTACTGACATTGCTTGCGGGGGTGGCATACACAGACGCAGTGGCCGCCAGGGCGATGGACGCAACGAGCAGTTTGAGACGGAAATGGCTTTGCATTGGAACTCCCGAAGTTTTTGAGGCAAAACGAACCCGCACGGGGCGCGAAGACCTCATGTAATGGAGCGCCGCGGACAGACGCGGCACCGGTGACTTTCTTGGATTGCCCTGCGATCTCGTCGGCGTTGCGTAAGCTTTTTATATATCCCTAATAAGATTCAGTACGAACGTTTTGACAGGGCGACGCCAAAATGCACGATGACGTCGTGACAAGACCGTTTGCCAAAATCCCCATTGGCGAACTACTCGACGTTAGGGTGAATGCTCAAGTACCGTCAATAGGATTTTTTGAAGTATCCAGTGATTGCAATCACAAAATCTCCGGGGCGTTTGAAATGGCTATAGGATGTAATCGTTTTCGCTGCAAAGGAGCGGTTCGAACGCTGATTGTTACGCACGAGGGAGAGACCAGGCATCCGCTATTTTCAGAAAATTTATTGAATAAAAACAGTAAATTAAATGATGTCCGTGCCGCGGCCGGCGACGGATATTTCAAGCAGGCGCGCTCACCTATTGCGCCGCCTCCAGCAATAACTTGCCGATTCGCAATTTAATACGTTTAGATCGATATAAAATCCTCACCAGGCTGGAGCCCGAATGGCGCCTAGTGAATGGCAGGCTGCATTCTCGGCCATATAAAATAGAATAATCATATAAATAAATTTTCTAAATAATATGGAGAGAGTGATATTAAAAATATTCCTGATAATTAATTTTTAGGGATTCGATGGCGCGGTATGAAGTGCGAACCAAAGGGCTTGATCGGACCGTCGAAAAATATGGGCCTAGCCTAGGAAGTAGCGCTCGCGCGCCGACGCTGCTTTGGCCGGTCGAGCCGACGTGCCACCATGGATGGATGACTGAAGCCGACACTCCCCGACTTGCGATCATTGGCGGTGGCCCTGCGGGGCTGATGGCCGCCGAAGCGGCGCGTGCTATCGGCATGGAGGTCGATCTATACGACGCGATGGGTTCGGTCGGCCGAAAATTTCTTCTGGCGGGCAAGGGTGGCCTCAACCTCACGCACGCCGAGCCGATGGCCGACTTCGTCAGTCGTTTCGGCGCGCGCCAGACAGCAATCAGCCGCTGGCTCGAGACCTTCGACGCGCAGGCCCTGCGAAAGTGGGCGAGCGGCCTCGGTGTGGAGACCTTTGTCGGCAGCTCCGGCCGCGTGTTTCCTGCCGATATGAAGGCCGCGCCGCTGCTGCGCGGATGGCTGCATCGGCTGCGCGAATCGGGCGTCGGTTTCCACATGCATCACCGCTGGCTCGGCTGGCAGCGTGATGGCGTGCTGCGCTTCGGCACGCCGCATGGCGAGTGCACGGCGAAAGCCGATGCGGTGATATTCGCCCTGGGCGGCGCCAGCTGGCCGCAGCTCGGCTCCGACGGCGCGTGGGTGGATGCCATGCAGCAGCTAGGCGCCGAGGTTTCCCAGCTGCAGTCCGCCAACTGCGGCTTTGAAATCCCCTGGAGCGAGTACCTGATCGGCCGCTTCGCCGGCGCACCTTTGAAGCCTGTGATCGCGCACTGGACCGATCGTCAGGGCATCGCGCATGCGCGGCAGGGTGAGTTCGTGCTGACCGAATACGGCATCGAGGGCAGTCTGATCTACGCGATCGGCGCCGAGCTGCGCGAGCAGATCGCCGCAAACGGCGAAGCCGTGTTGACCTTGGACCTGGTGCCGGGCTACACGCAGGCCGCACTCGCCGAACGGCTGGCCGCGCCGCGCGGCAAGCACAGCATCGGCGACTGGTTGCGTCGTCGTGCAGGGCTGGATGCGTACAAGAGCGCGCTGGTATTCGAGCGGGTCGACAAGCCCACGCTGGCCGATCCCGTTGCTCTGGCGGCGCAGCTCAAGGCACTGCGGCTGCATTTGCGCCGGCCGCGACCGATGGCGGAGGCGATCAGCACTGCCGGCGGCGTGCAGCTGGAATCGCTCGACGATGCCCTGATGCTGCGTGCCAAGCCCGGCGTGTTCTTCGCCGGGGAAATGCTGGATTGGGAAGCGCCGACCGGTGGCTATCTGCTGACCGCGTGTTTCGCCAGCGGTTTGATAGCCGGTCGCGGCGCGGCGCGGTGGCTGGAGCAGGGCGGGAGAATCATTTCCGATACCGACACATCCGGCACGGACTGACGTACGTTCGAACTCCTGCGCTCCTGGTCGCTTAGCCAGGACAACGACCAGTACCCAGCGACCGGCGCGCCGTGGCGTCGGGAGTATCGACATGGCGAACCGGAGAGTCCTGAGCGCTTATGTCGCCGGCTGTTTCACCAGCTTGATCTCGAACAGCTTGGGCCAGCGCTTGCCGGTGACGAAAAGCCGATCGTGCTTGGCGTCGTAGGCAATGCCGTTGAGGCAATCGTTGACCGGCTCCGGTAGCTGACTCACGTCGAACAGGCTGGCGAGATCGAGGATGCCGGTCACGTGTCCCGTGGCCGGATCGATCAGGACGATCTTGCTGGTGAGCCACACGTTCGCGTAGAGGGTGCCCTTCACCCACTCCAGCTCGTTGAGGTTCTTCACCGGCTCGCCGTCGGCGGTGACGTCGATGCTGCCGATCTGCTGCAGCGTATCCGGGTTGAGCACGCGCAGCGTCGGCGTGCCGTCGCTCATGTAGAGCTTCTTGCTGTCGCGCGTCAGCGCCCAGCCTTCGCCGGGATAGGTGAAGCTGCGCTCCAGTTTGAACGTGCTGAGATCGTGCACGAAGCCGATCTGACTTTTCCAGGTGAGCTGCAGCAGCTTGCCCTTCCAGTCCACGATGCCCTCGCCGAAATACTGCGGCGGCACGTCGTAGCGCTGCAGCACCTTGCCGGTTTCGAGCTCGACCTTGCGCACGGTCGATTCGCCCTCTTCGCCCGTGGCTTCGTAGAGAAAGCCGTCCTTGTAGAACAGACCTTCGGTATAGGCGGTAATGTCGTGCGGATAGACGTGCACAACCTTGTAGCTATACGTGGGTATCGCCGCGCCGGCGGGCGCGCAGCAGGTCAGCAGGGCAAGCGCGAAGAGATAAGTCAGCCGTCGAATCATCGGAGTCATTCCGTCGTCTGTTTAGATAATAGATAGTCCGCAATCAACCCAGCGGGCGAACGCGAAAGCTGCGGCCCTTGATCTTGCCGGCGCGCAGGCGCTCCAGCGCCTTGGCGGCGAGCGAGCAGCTGATGGCCACGTAGGCGCGCGTCGCATAGACGTCGATCTTGCCAATGTCCTTGGCGGCGAGCCCGGCGTCGCCGGTCAGCGCGCCGAGAATGTCGCCGGGGCGCAGCTTGTCCTGTCGTCCTGCGTCGATCACCAGGGTTTTCATCGGCGCCAAATGCAGGGTCTTGCTGCGCTGGGGCGCTACTTTCAGCGGCCGCCAGGCGAGCGGCGTACCGTTGAGCTCTTCGATGTTGAGTGCCTTGGGCCGTTCGCGCGGCGCGCACAGTGTGATCGCCAGGCCCGATTGACCGGCGCGGCCGGTGCGTCCGATGCGATGCGTATGGGCTTCCGGATCGTGCGCGATGTCGTAGCTGATGACCAGCGGCAGCGAGACGATGTCCAGCCCGCGCGCGGCGACGTCAGTGGCCACCAGCACGCTGCAACTGTGATTGACGAAGCGCACCAGCACCTCGTCGCGGTCGCGCTGGTCCATGTCGCCGTGCAGGGCCAGCGCCGAAAAGCCGCGGCGGTCGAGTTCCAGTGCGACTGCATCCACCTCGCGGCGCATATTGCAGAACACCAGCGCCTGCTGGCCGGATACGTCGGCGCCGCGCTCGCCGCTGAGCAGCTGCGCCAGCGCATCGATCTTCTGCGCCGGCTCCACTTCGTGGAAGCGCTGCTCGATCGCCGGCACCTCGTTGGCCGGCGCGTCCACCGTGACCTCGACCGGATTCTTTTGCAGGCGCTGGCTGACGGCGCGAATCTCCTGCGGATACGTGGCGGAAAACAGCAGGGTTTGATGATGCTTGGCGATGCGTCCGACGATGTCGTCGATCGCGTCGCTGAAGCCCATGTCGAGCATGCGGTCGGCTTCATCCAGCACCAGCACCTTGATGCCGCCGCCGTGCAGGCTGCCGCGCTTGAGATGCTCCTGCACGCGGCCCGGCGTGCCGACCACGATATGCGGATCGTGGGTCAGCGAGGCCAGCTGGGGGCCGAGCGGCATGCCGCCGCACAGCGTCAGCAGCTTCACGTTGGGAATATTGATCGCCAGCCGGCGGATCGCCTTGCTCACCTGATCGGCCAGCTCGCGCGTGGGGCAAAGCACCAGCACCTGCAGGCGAATGGTGTCGGCGTCCAGCGTCTGCAGCAGGCTGAGGCCGAAAGCGGCAGTCTTGCCGCTGCCGGTCTGCGCCTGCGCGATCACGTCGCGACCTTCGAGCATGGGCGGCAGGCTCTGCGCCTGCACCGGCGTCATATCGGCATAGCCCAGCGTTTCGACGCTGTCGAGCAGGGCGGGTTTGAGGGCAAGCGTATTGAACGTGGTCATGCGCCTATGATCGCATGACCGCCGCTGCGGCAATCGGCGGCTTGCATCTGCGGGCCGGCTCGCCGACCCTGTGCCCCTGATCAACGGGCAATGCTTTCCATGGATATCGTTTTCATCGAAGACCTGCGTATCGATACCGTCATCGGTATTTACGACTGGGAGCGTCGGGTGCGCCAGACGCTGTCGTTCGACATCGAGATGGCCTTCGACAACACGCGCCCGGCCGCCAGCGACAACATTGCCGATACGCTCAATTACAAGGACGTATCCAAGCGCCTGATCGGCTACGTCGGCGAATCCAGCTTCGGGCTGGTCGAGACGTTGGCCGAGCGCTGCGCGCTGATCATCCGTGAGGAATTCGGCGTCAGCTGGGTGCGCCTGAAGCTGTCCAAGCCCGGCGCGGTGCGCGGCGCCAAGTCGGTCGGCGTGCGCATCGAACGCGGCACGCGGCCGGACTGATGGCGCGCGTGTATCTCAGCCTGGGCTCCAACGTGGAGCCTCAGCGTTATCTGCGAGCTGCTGTCGACGAACTGCGCCAACGCTTCGGCGCGCTCGCCGTGTCGCCCGCTTATCGCAGCAAGGCAGTCGGTTTCGAGGGTGCGGAGTTCGTCAATCTGGCCGTGGGTCTGGACACCGATCTTTCGCCGACGGCGTTGAACGAGTGGCTGCATGCGCTGGAAGATCGCCACGGCCGCCGCCGCGACGTGCCGCGCTACGCGGACCGCACGCTGGATCTGGATATCGTCTTCTACGACGATTTAATCATCGATGGCCCGGGCCATCTGCAGATACCGCGCAACGAGCTGCAGTTCGCCTTCGTGCTGCGCCCCGTCGCCGATATCGCGCCGGATTTCCGGCATCCGCTCAGCGGCGAAAGCATGGCCGAGTTGTGGCGGAAGTTTCCGGCTGAGAGCGAACCGATGAGCGTTGATACGTCGATGGATTTGTCGGCGGGCTAGGCAAAGGCTTTCCTATTTCCATGCCAGCTGCATGGACTGGTTGTCGGTCTCAAGCGAAGTCACGCAGTGTTTTGCCGTTTTCCATTGCCTGCCAAGTCAACTCGTTTGCTTGCCCGCCCGTTCGCACTGAGCGTCGCTTGCGTAGCAAGCAGAGTCAAAGTGGCTCCAACAACTTACCCTTCCACTGCGCCACTGCGCCACTGCGTCGCTACGCTCAGGGTAGACGGAGTTGAGCGCTTCCGGGCGAGTCTGGTCTTTTGGCTGCTAGCGCCCTGCGCAATCGCCATTTCCCTTCCCCGCCATTCGTCACTGTTGCAGCATTTCAATCGGTGCTAAAACAGCAGCGTCATCCACGGGGGAGAAACGTCATGGCGGGGAAGTTTTCGCGAAGCTGGGCTTTGATGAAGGCCAGCGCGGCCGTACTGCAGTCGGACAAGTCGCTGTTGATTTTTCCGCTGCTGTCGGGAGCGTGCACGCTGCTGGTGGCGGCGAGTTTTCTGCTGCCGGTGATACTGATGATGGTCGGCAACGAACACGCCGGGCAGGATTTTCATCAGCGCATGTCGGCCGGCTCGTATCTGCTGATGTTTGCGTTTTATCTGGTGCAATACTTCGTCATCATCTTTTTCCAGACGGCGTTGACCGGCGTGGCGCTGATGCATTTGCGCGGTGAGCCGACCAGCGTATCGGCGGGCTTCGCACTGGCGCGTTCCAGGATCACGCACATTCTGGGCTATGCGCTGATCGCGGCGACGGTCGGGCTGGTGCTGCGCATGGTGCAGGAGCGGCTGGGTCTGATCGGTCGTTTTGTCGTCGGCTTTCTGGGCCTGGCCTGGACGGTGGCGACGTTTCTCGTGGTGCCGATTCTCGCCAGCCAGGAAGTGGGGCCGGTCGATGCCGTCAAGCACAGCGTGGAATTGCTCAAGCGCAGCTGGGGCGAAAACTTGATCGGTAACGGCGGTATTGGCGTAGTGTTCGGCGTCTTTATGGTGCTTTCCGTCGTGGTGGCCGCGGTGCTGATCGGCGGCGCGATGGCGCTGCAGTCTGTTGCGGCGCTGGTCGTCGCTATTGTCGTGGTGGTGCTCGGCCTGACCCTGCTCGGGCTGATTCAGGCATCCTTGCACGGCATCTATGCGGCGGCCCTGTATCGCTATGCGGAGTCCGGCGAAACGAGCGTGGGCTTCGATTCGGTGCTGCTGGATCAGGCGTTTCGCAGCAAGAAATAATCGCTGCAGCTGGCGTTACATTTTGAACAAAAAGGCCTCCGTATCGGGAGGCCTTTTGTTGGCAGGTTTCAGATGGACAGGATGCGTCCGCCGTCCACGTGGATGACCTGGCCGGTTGTGTAGTGCGCATCGCGCAGCAGCCAGAGAATGGCGCTGGCGACATCCTCCGGTGTGCCGGCGCGCTTCAGCGGCGTGCGCGAAAGCAGTTCGTTCTGTTCTTCCTCACTCTTGCCTTCGGACGGCCACAGCACCGCGCCCGGCGCGATGCCGTTGACGCGAATGTCCGGGCCGAGCTCCAGCGCCAGCGAGCGCGTCATGGCGGCGAGCGAAGCCTTGGCCATGCAGTACAGCGTGTAGCCGGCCAGCGGCCGCTCGGCGTAGATATCCAGCATGTTGACGATGCCGCCGCCGCTTTTACGCAGCGCCGGTATGGCTGCTTGTGTCAGAAAAAACGGTGCCTGCGCGTTGGAAGCGAACAGTTCGTTCCACTGCGTGGATGTGGCGCTGTCCAGCGGCGTGGCATAGAACGCGGAGGCGTTGTTGATCAGCGCATCGAGCCGGCCAAAGTGCGCGAGCAGCGTGTTGATCAGGGCAGGCAGTGCAGACAGATCGGCCAGATCGGCCTGCATCAGCAGCGTGCTGTTCGGACGCTGCGCTTCCAGATCGTTCGCCAAGGCTTGTGCCTCATCGCTGGAGTGGCGATAGTGCAATGCCAGATCGTAGCCAGCCGTGTGCAACGTGCGCGCGACGACCGCGCCGACGCGGCGGCTGGCGCCGGTGATCAGAGCAACGGGTCTAGGATGTGCCGTGGTCATGCGTGGGCCACGCCGCCGAGTGCCGGAGCTTGCGGGTTCATTCGGACTTCGGCTTGCGGGGTTTGGCGGCCGCTCGTTTGCTGGCGGCTTTGCTCACGCTATCGGCCTTCTTGGCAATCTTGCGCGCAGTGCTCGCCAGCGCCTTGTTGGCGGCCTTTTTCGCGACTTTCTTCACCGCTTTTTTCACCGCCGTCTTGGCGGCGCTGACAGTTTTTGGCTTGGGTTTCAGCACGGCCGCAGTGGCTGCGGCGGCGCCCGAGGCGGCGACTGCATCATCGGCGTCGTCCATCATTTCCATATTGCCGCTGAAGAGCGCAATGGCCGTGCTGGCGACGTGACCGGTGTCGTAATAAGCGTAGGCGCCCACGCCGATCGCGCCGACAACCGGCAGCCAGCGTGAGATGCCTTCGCCGACGGTGCGCTGGGTCAGCTTGATGCCAACCTGCTTGGCCACGCGTTGTGCGATGCCGTGCGACATGCGACGAAACACCAGCCGGTCGCCCATCTGCACCACCAGATCGCGGAACGCTTGGGCGGCGGTATGTCGAAACAGGCACCACAGCATCTGTTCGCGGCCGAGCGACGCGTGATGGCCATACGCCGCGGCGATATCGCTGACCATCTGCGCCTGGATTTTCCAGATCAGCGTCAGCTCCGGAAGAATGGTCAGCCAGCCCAGAGGGCCGGGCGGCAGCGCCAGCGAACCGGCGGTCAGGGCCGCGCGTCGGGCGGCCGCGTTGGCGATGCGGTGCGCCTCCGCGTCGGGATTCGCACTGCTGTCGATCTTGCTCGCCGGCACCTTGCTGACGAAATCGAGGATGGCCTGGGTCACCTTGTTGTGCTCTACCGGCTCGATAACGGCCGGTACGTTCTTGCTGGTCTTGCTCATGCGTGGCTCCCGAATGCCTGATTCAGCGACGGATGCGCTTGGCGCGCAGGCCGGTTTTCCAGAGGGTAGGACGCAGTCTAGGCGAACGGCGTGAAGCTCGGCTCAAAGAGCGGCATTTTGCCGGGTCGACGCGTACCGTTCTTGTCGGCGCGTTGTGTGGCTGCATCGGTAAGCTCAGGACTTCGCGTGGCCCCGGTCCGGAGGGTTGCCATCGCGCCGCCGCCTGACGACCGCTCCGATGACAATGCGATATGCGGGCAGGTCATGAACAGGCTCCAGGGGCCAAATGATCATCGATACCCCCGCAAGCATGACTTCTGGCGCATACGCGCTACACGCTAGTTAAGTAATGTTATAACATTACATACACACCTCCTTTTTACTGCCCCTGATGGAACCCCCGATGAAGCCCTCCCTGCTTGCCCTGAGCCTTGCCCTTGCCCTGGGCACACTATCCGCTCAGGCCGCCGACACCACGCCACCGACCAATCCATCCGCACCCGTCACGAGCGACAGTGCTGCCAGCGACAGTGCAACGACGGATGGCACGGTCGATCATGGTTCGCGCAACAAGCAGCCGTCGAAAGATGCCAAGAACCTGAGCGCGGTGGACGTGACGGCAGCGCTCGATCAGGCGCGCAACTCGCTCTCGCCGGACACCGGCAGCAGCCAGTACGTGATCGACCAGAAGGCGATCGAGCAGCTGCCGCTGGGTGCATCCACACCGCTCAACCAGGTGCTGCTGCAGGCACCGGGCGTGGTGCAGGATTCGTATGGAGGCATCCACGTACGCGGCGATCACGCCAACCTGCAGTACCGCATCAACGGCGTGCTCATTCCCGAGTCGATCTCCGGCTTTGGTCAGGCGCTGGACGCGCGCACGATCCAGAATGTGAAGCTGCTCGACGGTGCACTTCCGGCGCAGTACGGCGACCGCACCGCGGCGGTGGTCGATATCACGACCAAGAGCGGCCACGACCTCGGCAACGGCGGCAGCGTCGGCGTGACCACCGGTTCGTTCGGCACGTTCAATCCCAATGCGTCGATCTGGGGCAGCAACGACCGCTGGAGCTACTTCCTCACCGCCAATTACATGGAAAGCGACGTCGGCATCGAGAATCCGACGGCAAGCCGCACGCCGATCCATGACCATACCAACCAGGTGAAGGCCTTCGGCGACGTGTCGTACCTGATCAACAACGACACGCGCCTGAGCTTCCTTTTCGGCGTTTCGAACAACCGCTTCCAGATTCCCAACAACCCCGGCCAGACGCCGACCTACGGCTATCTCGATACGGTCGATTTCAACTCGGCCAATCTCAACGAGCAACAGAACGAAAAAACCCGCTTCGGCGTACTGGCATTGCAGGGTAAGCTCGGCGACACCGCCTATCAGGTGTCCCTGGGACGGCGTTATACCAGCGTAGGCTTTTTGCCGGATGACGTGGGCGACCTGATGTTCAACGGTGTTGCTGCCACCATCAATCGCAGCAACGTGGCCAGCACGCTGCAGGCCGATTTCTCCACGCCGCTGGGCGACAGCAACACGCTGCGCTACGGCGTTTACGGCAACTTCGAGCGCGCGGTGAGCGGCAATAACTCGCTGGTGTTCCCGGCCGACGCCGACGGCAACCAGACCAGCACCGTGCCGTTCAATATCTTCGATGAGAGCCGCATCGTCGCCAAGACCTATGCGGCCTATCTGCAGGACGAGTGGAGCATCAGCGACAAGCTGACCATGAACTACGGCCTGCGCGCCGATGAATATCAGGCCTTCCGCACCGAAAGCCAGCTGAGCCCGCGCTTGGGCCTGGTCTACCAGGCCACCGACAGCACCACGTTGCACGCCGGCTACTCACGTTACTTCACGCCGCCGGCGACCGAGGCGATCACCACCACCGACATCATCAAGTTCCAGGGCACCACCAACGCGCTGCCCAGCAACGGTAACAACACCCCGTTGACCGAGCGATCCAACTACTACGACGCCGGCATCTCGCAGAACTTCGGTTCGGCCTGGACCATCGGCTTCGACAGCTACTACCGCAAAGTCGACCGTCTGCAGGACGAAGGCCAGTTCGGCGCGGCGCTGATCTTCTCCACCTTCAACTACAACTCGGGCCGCATCCGCGGCAACGAGTTCACCCTGAACTACGATCAGGGCCCGCTGAGTTTCTATACCAACATCGCCTTCAACCGCGCGATGGGCGAGCGCGTGATCACCGGCCAGTACAACTTCTCGCCGGTGGATCTGGCCTACATCTACGACAACTACATCCACCTCGATCACGACCAGAAGATTACGTCTTCCGGCGGCATCACCTACGCGCTGACCGATACCACCAAGGTGGGCGCGGATTACCTGTTCGGCACCGGTCTGCGGCGGGACGGCGACACGCCGAACGGCCTGTCGCTACCGGATTATTTCCAGCTCAATCTCAACGTGTCGCACGATTTCAATTTCGCCAGCATCGGCAAGCTGCACACGCAGCTGGCGGTGATCAACGCGCTCGATCGCACCTATGAGCTACGTGACGGTACCGGTATTGGCGTGGGCGCGCCGCAGTACGGTCCTCGTCGCGGTCTGTACGTCACGCTGCAGAAGGATTTCTGAGGCGGCAACGAAGCGACGAGCTTTTGTGGGACGGCAGCTAGACTGACAGACGGCACGGCATGAGAACGGTAGGCCACGCGTTCATCCGCTATGCTTGCCGCGCTTTTGGTCAATGGCAACGCCGCCCATGCAGTCCCGACTTCCCGAACCCGGCACCGACGAGCGCGCCCATTCCGATCGTCTGGTGCAGCTGCTGCACCAGACGATCGCTGCGCAGGGTCCACTCCCGTTCGCACAGTACATGGAGCGCTGCCTTTATGCGCCCGGCCTGGGCTATTACAGCGCCGGCCGCACGAAGTTTGGCGCTGCCGGCGATTTCGTCACGGCGCCCGAGCTCGGCGAAATGTTCGCCGGTTGCGTCGTCAACGCGGTGCAGCCCACGCTGGCGTCGCTGGGTAAGGAGGCGGACTTTCTGGAGCTCGGCGGTGGCAGCGGCGCCTTTGCCGAAACGGCGCTCAAGGCGCTGGCGGCGAGCAACACCCTGCCGCGTCATTATCTGATTCTGGAACCGAGTGCCGACCTTCGCGAGCGTCAGCGCGAGCGGCTGCTGGCCAATCTTGCGCCGGAGATAAACGCCCGCGTGCGCTGGCTCGACCGCCCGCCCGAGGCGGATTGGTGCGGGGTTCTGTTCGCCAACGAAGTCATCGATGCGCTGCCGGCCACACGCTTCACCGTGCGCGATGGCGAAATCTTCGAAGAGCATGTCAGTTTCGACAGCAACGGTCGACTGCAGCGCATCGATTGTCCGGCCGATGCGCTGGTATCCGGCGCGGTACGCCATATCGAGCGCGATCTGGGCACCCGATTCGTCGACGGCTATCGCTCCGAAGTGCTGCCGCAGTTGCCGCTCTGGATTCAGGCGATTGCCGGCGCACTGACCGCCGGCATCATGTTGTTTGTCGACTATGGTTACGTGCGCCGCGAGTTTTACCTGCCAGAACGCGACGACGGTACGCTGATGGCGCATTACCGCCATCGCGCGCATAACGATCCGCTGTATCTGCCCGGCCTCAACGACCTCACCGCCTCCGTCGATTTCACCGCCGTGGCCGAAGCCGGCAAGAGCGCGGGCTTCGATTTGGCCGTCTATCTGCCGCAGGCGTCCTTCCTGATCGGTGCAGGCCTGCAGGATATCTTTCAAAGCATGCAGGGCGAGGCCGGCGACGATCGCGCCGCCTACCAGCTCGCCCAGCAGGTCAAACGCCTGATGCTGCCCGACCAGATGGGCGAGCGCTTCCAAGCCATGCTGTTCACTCGCGGACTCGATACGCCGCCCTTGCCGGTCGACCTGTTCGCCGCCGATCAGTCGGCTCGTCTGTAGGTCTCGATCGAATGGATCAGCGCGAGCGCTGCCGCCAGACATCGGCAACCATCGTCCACGGGTGAAACACAAAACGGATGACGTGAAGACCGGCCGGCACGCACACCGCGCGGAACATGCCGTTGGCGCGATGAATCGTCAGGCTTGCACCGTCCACATCGGCGACCCAGCCGGGGAAGTCCAGCTCGCTCAGCACCAGCCAGCCGGCGCCGGATGACTGCGTACGCATGGACAGCTGCGTCGGCGTGGCCTGCACGTCGGCGATCGCCAGCTGGGCAGTGCATGCGGTTGCCACGTTCTCACCCGTGCGCTGATCTTCCGTGTCGCGTGGGGTCAGCCAGACCGTAGTGCGAAAATCCGTTGCGTCGAAAGCCGATGGCGAAGGGAGCTGCCATGGGGACAAGGCGATCGCATGCGTCGGGTTGAGCCACCGCGGGTACGCCTTGTCGTTTTGCCAGACTTCGTTATGGGTTTGGCTGTCGGCGAAGATTTTTTCGTAACCCGACGGGGCCGGCCACGGAGTTGTTTCGGTCTTGTGCACATCGATTACATAGCGTACGCCGAGAAGATCGCTCAGCTTGCTGTCTGGCGCCGTGTTGAACAGCGTGTTGACCCGCGATGGTGCACCGTCGAAACCGCTGCCGTTGCCGCGTGCGCCGTACCAGCGATCGTAGAGCCCGTACCGCAGTGGGTTATAACCCTGGGTCGATTGCAGGTCGCGCAGCACCACAAGGTTGTCCCACTGGCTGCCCGCATCGACGGGCTCCAGCCTTGCCGGCAACGTGCCTGGAGCCGGCTGCATGCGCGCGGACAGAAAGTCGGCGGTGGCGTCGTGCAGGAAGATCTTCGCCTTGTCGGGACCTTCGTTGAACGTGCCGTCGAGGTTGAAACAGCGGTAATCCACCACCAGGAGTACCAGCAACCACGTCGCTGTGCGAAGCGTCGTGCCCGTACGCCGCAGCCGCCAAAACGCCAGTACGGCGACGACGGCGGCAATCAGGCTTTCGCCGTGCCAGCGCGCGTAGGTGTGATGCATGGGCAGGCTGGAGAGCGTCAGCCACAGCGCCGCGACGGCGAGCAAAGTGGCGACATGGCGTCGTGAATCCAGCCGAAAATGACTGGCCGCCAGCCCGCTGAACATGGCCAGAGAAAAATTCAGCAGGTAGGCTGCATCTGATGGCCGACGGAACTGCTGCACGCCAGGCAGCCACGCATAAAGCCACGCATAGAAAGGCGTGTTCACGCCCAGCATGTAGAAAAAGGCGATCACGGCTACGGCGGCAAAAAAGATCAGCTGCCGCCGCTGCGGCGGTTCACGCCAGGCCATGCCGATACCCGCGAGCATCAAGGTCGGCATGGCGCCGATGTATAGATACGCTTCGACGCGGTCCGCCGGGCCGCTGTAGCTGCCGCGCAAGGCATGCAGCGCGTTGGGGTCGAAGAACGTGAGCAGCGCACGCCAATCCAGTGAGGCGCTCGCCGAGGTAGCAAGCGGTAGCGTGGCGCGGTTCGACAGCGTCGTATAAGCCCAGGTGAAAAGCAGCTGCGGCAAACCGATAGCCGACGCAAAGAGGATCGCGAGCAGCATGCCGACGAACCAGCGCCATCGTGCTGCCGCGCCGTAGTCGCGCCAATGCGTAACGCTGGCACCGGCCGCATAGGCGACCATCATCAGCGTCAGTACATAGGTGAGTTGCACCAGCTGCGTGACCATGGCGCCAGCGACCAGACCCAGCAGCAGTCCGCGGCGCCAGTCCGGCGCCTGGAGGAAGTGCCGCAGTACCAGCAGCACCAACGGCGCATACGCGTAGGCCAGTAGGATCGGCGTATGTTCCATGCGCGAGGCGGCGACGCCACCGGCCATGAACACCGTGGCGCCAACGAGCGCGCCAAAAGCATTCGCACCAGAGCGCTTCAACAGGGCGAGCATGGCGGTGCCGCCCATGAGCAAGTGCAGCAGCACGCCCCATGCAAACCAGCTGGCGCCCGGCGCCCTGCGCAGCAGCATCCATGCCATGAGCAGCGGCGAAAACAGCATGCCCTGGGGATCGGCGATCTGCGGGTAGCCTGAATAGATATACGGATTCCACCAGGGCCACAGGCCCATACGCAGGCTATGCGCGTTGAAATAGACGGTCGGATAGGACGAAATCATCGCGTCCCAGGGCAGCACGCGGATGTTCAGCAGCAGCGGCAGATTCAGCGTCAACCAGATCAGGCACAGGCCGGCGAAGAGCCGCACAAAGGGACGATGCTGCAACATCTGAAGAGGCCCCTGGTCAGACAGACATGAAGACGTTGAGACGTCTGATGGCATTGGACGGATGACGTCGCACTTGCCTTGCCGATCATCCTGCGGCTCGAACTTGCCGCAGGATGATGCCATGACGCTTACGTGCCGGTGGGAACTTTGCTGGCGCTGGTAGCCGGGGCTGGCGCCATGTCCGGTTTCGCCGGTAACGTTGGGGGGGCCGGCAAGGGCGTTACCGGCGTCGAATCGCTGGCACGATGCGCCAGCTGGCCGCGCCGGAACTGTTCGCTGGCGACCTGGTAATACGCCACCGCCTGATCGATCAGGGTCTGGTTCTGTGGATTGATCGGCGTGGCGTCACCGGTGGCGTAGTCCGGCGTGAACTGCTCCAGCTTACGCTGGGGCTCCAGCACGGTGAGCGCGTTGTCGCGCAGATAGCCGAGCTTTTCGTAGGTACCCGGCAGCGCATGTCCCTCGTTCGGCGGCATCGCGAACACGTCCTGGCCGAAGAAGCGCGTACGGTAGCTGAAGTTGAGCATGCCCAGCACGGTCGGCGGAATATCCAGCTGGCCCATCAACTGATGCACGCGCTGCGGTGGAAAATTCTTCGGCGAATAGATCCACAGCGGGATGTGGTAATGGTTGATCGGAAGCGTGGTCTTGCCGGCGCTGGAGGCGCAGTGATCGGCGGTGATGACGAACACGGTGTTGTCGAAGTAGGGCTTGCTGCGCGCTCGCTCGATGAAGTCCTTGATCGACCAGTCGGTGTATGCCACCGAACCGGGCCGCGACGGGCTGACCTGCGATACGCGGCCAGCCGGGTAGGTATACGGCCGGTGGTTGGAGGTGGTCATGATGTGCAGGAAGAACGGCTTGCCATCGTTGTGGATGTCGTCCATCTGTTGCAGCGCCAGCGTATACAGATCCTCGTCCGACACGCCCCACACGTTCTGGCTGTGGATCGGCGCATCCTTGGGAATGTCGCCGCGGTCGACCGTGCGATAGCCGTTGTGGCTGAAGAAATAATTCATGTTGTCGAAGTAGCCGTAGCCACCGTAGACAAAGTCCGACTGGTACCCGCGATCGTTGAAGATGTCGGCCAGCGAAAACAGATTTTCGTTGCGGTGTTCGCGGATCAGCGAGTCGCCCGGCGTAGGCGGTACCGATAGCGACAGCGCTTCCAGCCCGCGTACGGTGCGCGTGCCGTTGGCATAGAGGTTGTCGAAGAACACGCTCTGGCCGACCAGCGAATCCAGATATGGCGTGAGATTTTCCTTGTTGCCGAACGTCCCCAGGTAATCGCCCGAAAGGCTCTCCACGCTGATCAGCACCACGTTGAGATGCTTCTCGTTGCCGCTGTGCCGGATCTCGCGTGTGAGGTCCTGTGGATCGCGGCTGACGAACGTGGCGTCGGGCGTCTTCAGCTGCTCGCGCAGAATGCCGAAGGCCTTGTCGTCGGGCAGGGTGCGATAGAACTTGGCGTAGTCCAGATGCGAGCTGCGGAACGCGGCGAAAAACTGGTAGATGCCGTTGCCGGCCAGCTCGTTGACGTAGCTGTTGCGGGTTTGATCCTTCATGCCGCCGTTGACGGCAAACAGGGATGCCACCGTCAGCACCAGCCACAGCAGCGCCACGCTGCCGCGCTGCCAGAAACGACTGCCGTCGTCGCGCGTGCGCAGGCCGCGCCTGCTCAGCGCGAACAACACCAGGGTCGCGATCACCAGCAGGCCGAGCCAGGTGAAGATGGGATACGACTCGCGGATATTGCCGATGACCTCGGTGGTGTAGACCAGATAATCCACCGCGATAAAGTTGAAGCGCACACTGAATTCGTTCCAGAACACCAGCTCGCACGCCGCCACGAACAGCAGTCCGTAGAGCAGCGCCAGCCCCATCAGGTACATCGCCCACTGGCCGCTGCGCCCTGAATACGCCAGCGCGGGCATGGGCAGGAAAAACAGAAACAGGATCACCAGCGGCCACGACTCGTGCACGTGCACGTGCCAGCGCAAAAACACCAGACCCAGGCAGGCCGCGTACAAAAGCGCCATGCCCAGCAGGTAAAGCAGCCACTGTCCGACACCGGAAATCCGCGCTCGTCGCGCCGGCACCAGCCACAGAAACAGCACCATCGGCCACGCCACGTAGATAAACGTGATCAGGTCGTAGCCCAGGCCCACGCCGAAGCTGTAAAGCAAGTTCAGCGGACTATGCGATACGTCGGCACCGGACATCACCAGCAGTGCCACGCGGGTCACCAGCGCGATCGCAATAAAGGTGATGGCCAGCCACAGCAGCGGACGGAAACGCTGACGCATGGGTGAGACCGTGGTGAAAGCTCGCGGCACCGGTAACTCCAGAAAATGAAAACCAATCGGTCAGCGCGCGTTCCGGGCGCCATTTATCCAGACTTTATACAACGCGCAGCTTTTACGAATGTTCAGTTTTCACTAGCGCGATCGCCTCGATGCGGGCCGCGTTCATCGCCGCGCCGATCGCCGGGCCGACCAGTCCCTGCGCGATGAAGCCGCTGGCGTCGATCGCCGCCGCGGCGGCGCGGGCAGTGCGCAGGTAGTCGGCCTGCGGATAGGCATCGTCTTCGTGGCCCAGCCGGCCGCGCTTGTCGGCCTCGCAGGCCGCAAGAAAAAGCTCAAGCCTTGCCGGCCTGCGCAACGCATCCAGTGCGCTCAGCAGCTTCAGTACCGTGGCCGGCTTCAGCTCGAAGGCGCGATGGGCGTTGAGATGTTCGCGGCATACCTGTTCGGCCAGCGCCGCGTGCTCGGTCGGCACCTTCAGTCGCTCGGCCAGCACGCGCAGCGGCGCCACGCCGCGATGCTCGTGGCCGACATGGCGCGGCAGTTCACCTGCCGGCGTCAGCGCCTTGCCCAAGTCGTGCGTGAGCGCGCAGAAGCCGACAATGTCGTTGCCTGGCGCGATACGCGCCGCGGCATCGAGCACCATTTCCAGATGCACGCCGGTGTCGATCTCGGGATGAAACTCCGCCCGCTGCGGCACGCCGTAGAGCGCGTCGACTTCGGGAAACAGCACGGCGAGCGCGCCGCATGCACGCAGTACGCGCAAAAACGCGGAGGGCTGCGGCTCGGCCAGCGCCTTGCGCGTTTCCGCCCATACGCGTTCGGGTACGAGGTGATCGACCTCGCCGTCGCGCACCATCTGCCGCATCAGCGCCAACGTTTCATCGGCCACGGCGAAACCCAGCGATGCGAAGCGCGCGGCGAAACGCGCCACCCGCAGCACGCGCACCGGGTCTTCGACGAACGCCTCGGACACGTGGCGAAGCACGCGCGCCTCGATATCGCGCACGCCGTGATACGGATCGGTCAGCGCGCCGTGCTCGTCCTGCGCGATCGCATTGATGGTGAGGTCGCGTCGTGCAAGATCCTGTTCCAGCGTCACCGTCGCGTCGGCCTGAAACACGAAACCGTGATAGCCGCGGCCGGTTTTGCGCTCAGTCCGCGCCAGCGCGTACTCCTCGCCGCTGCGCGGGTGCAGAAATACCGGGAAATCCTTGCCGACCGGCCGGTAGCCCTGCGCAAGCAATTCGTCGGGCGTCGCGCCGACCACCACGTGATCGCGATCGACCACCGGTCGCCCGAGCAGGGCATCGCGAACCGCGCCGCCGACTAGATAGGTTTGCATGATGAAGGGTTTGCCATGCGCATAGGTTTCATCCGAAAAAGCGCCGTAGGTTGGAGTGAGCGGAAGCGAACTCCAACACCTTCGCCCGCACCGCGTTGGGATTCGCTGGCGCTCATCCCAACCTACGATCCTCGCGGGTCTATCGCCGGGCGGCGCGTGCCTGGTTCAACCGGTTTTGCAGCGGCGAACCGTGGATCAGCCGCGGCAGCCAGGGGGTGAAGGGTTGCGGCACGATGCCGAGCGTGGCGTAGCCGTCGGTCTTGCCGACGGAGTCGGTGCGCAGCGACAGAAAGTTGTCGAGTGAGAAGGGTTTGCCGGGCAGCAGGCCGGCGACCTGCGCCTGCAGGCGGCCCAGGCTGTCGGGCAGCGCGATGATGGTGCGCTTGAGGCCGGCAGTGTCGCTGATCTTGCGCACGATCTCGCCGAGGGTGAGCACTTCGGGGCCATAGAGTTCGAAGCTGCTGCGTTTGCCGAGCTTGTCGCTGGCGACGCAGCGGGCGATGGCTTCGCCGACGTCGCCGACGTAGGTCGGCGCCATTCGCGACTTGGCGCGAGCCAGCGGAAACACCGGCAGTTTTTTCAGCAACGAGGCGAATCGGCTTACCAGGCCATCGCCCGGGCCGAAGATCACGCTGGGCTGGTAGATGGTCCATTCGAGCGAGGATGCCTTGACCAGCGATTCGGCTTCGCCGCGCGTTTTCAAGTATTGCGACAGCCCCTGGCCGGCCTTCAGCGAACTCATCTGGTGCAGGCGCGCGACGCCGCTGGCATGACAGGCGGCGATCACGCGTTTGGTCAGTTCCACGTGCGCGCGCTGGAAGCTGTGCGGGCCGCCGGCGTTGAGAATGCCGACGAGGTTGATCACCGCATCGGCACCGGTGAATTCCTTGCGCAGCACCTCGTCGTTATAGACGTCCGCGGTGCGAACGACGACGGTGGGCAGTACGCCCAGCGCGCGATGCTGCTCGCGGTTGCGGCTAAGCATCACGACGTGGTGGCCATCGGCGGCGAGTCGGGGGACGAGATGGCTACCGACGAAACCGGTGCCGCCGAGGATGACGATTTTCTGTGCGGCCATGGGGCTGGATCCTGCTATGTCTCGAAAGGGATGGACGACGTCATCAAGTATGGCGCTTCACGGTGACGCGCCGGGTGTGGATGACGCCCCTACGGGCGTGACGGCCGGCGCTGGGGCGGGAATGGGCGCCGGCGTGCTCTCCGGTTTGTCGATGACCGCGCTGGCCGGGCAGTCGATGGAGCGCTTCACCGTCATCGCGTTGGGCAGCTCGTACGTCTGTCCAATCGGGCTCATGCGGGTAGCCAGCGGTACGGCGTTACCGTTGAGGCGCCAGTCGTAGATCACGCTGAAGGCCATCACGCGCGCCACGTACTCGCGGGTTTCCTTGTACGGCATGGTGGCGACGAACACGTCCGGCGTCAGCGTGCCGCGTGCAGCCAGCCACTGGTCAAGTTTGTTCGGGCCGGCGTTGTAGGCGGCGCTGCCCAGCCACGGCGCGCCGTTGTAGCGGCCGGCCAGCTGGGCGAGATAGCGCGTGCCCAGGGTGATGTTGACCGTCGGGTCGTACAGCGAATCGCCGCCGTTCCAGTTGAGTCCATTGCTGCGCGCCACCATGGCAGCGGTGCCCGGCACCAGCTGCATCAGTCCGCGTGCATCGGCGCCGGAGCGCGCATCGGTCATCCACGCGCTTTCCGCGCGCAAAATGCCGTAGGCCCAGGCCGGCTCGATGCCGGCCTGTTCGGCCTGCGGTACCACGCCGTCCTGGCTGGCCAGCGGAAAGCGCAGGTCGTAGAGTCGCAGCGCGTCGCCGCTGCTGAGGCTGAACACCGCGCGGTCGTACCAGCCGCGCTGGTTGGCCAGATCGGCGGCCAGTCGAAGCGTGCTCTGGTCGTCGCCCTGCAGCGCGCGTGACCACTCGCGCCGGGCCAGCTTGGGCAGGCCGACGACGTAAAGCTCGAAGGCACGCAGCAGCCCCGGCCGGGCCAGCAGCGCCTGCTCGCGCTGCGGATCGCCGGCCAGCTGCAGCGGGCAGATGGCGTAGGGCTGGTTGAGTTTGTCGGCTGCCATGAAGCCGAAGAAGGTGGGCTCCTTCGCCAACGCGCCGAACACGGCTTGCGCTTCGCTGCTGCGGTTCAGCGCGGCCAGCGCACGGGCGCGAAAGTAGCGCCACTCGCCGTCGGCTTTCTGGGCGTCGCTCATTGCCGCGATCGCGTCCAGCACGGCGTTCCAGTCCTGCTGCGCCAGCGCGATGCGCGCGCGCCACTCGCGCGTGCTGTCGCTCTGCGCGGCGGCGGGCAGGTCGATCAGGCGGGTCAGCGCGTTTTCGTCGAAGTCGGTGGCATGAAACAGCGCCAGCGTGCGCAGGATCTGATCGCGCTGCGACGGGCTGAAACTGAAATGCGTCTGCAGGTTTTGCCAGCCCGTGTCGGCGCTGGCGGACTGCCGTCGCGCCAGCCGCGTCAGCGCCAGGGTGGCCGCTTCGCGCGTGCGCAGCGTGTCCGGCCAGCTGGCTGCCGCGGCAACCGCTGAGGCGGGATCGCGCAAGGCCTGCGCAAGCTGCTGGGCGGTCGCGCGATCGCCTTGCGGCAGCCAGCCGGCCAGCTTGCTTATGGTGCCGGGCTGTCCCGCGTCGGCAGCGCGATCGATACGCGACCACAGTCGGGTGCTGGTCAACAGGCCTTGATCGTTTGCCGCGCTCAATACCGGATCGCAGGCGTCGGGCAGGCTGGGCTTGCTCCACAGGTCGGCCAGGTCGCGATCGAAATCCAGTGTGGCGCCGCGCGACAGTTTCGCCTGCAGCGCATCGCAGGTCAGCGTGTCGCCGAGATTGGGCTGATAGAGGGCCAGGAAATCGTTCCAGTCCTGCCGTCGCGCCAGTTCCAGCAGAAAATCGCGGCGCAGGTCGGCGGCGGGAATCCAGTCCGGGTATTGCTTGATGTAGGCCTGCACCGTGGCAAGGTCGTCCTGCTTGAGATCGTGCTCCAGCGCGGCAGCTTGCAGGTAGGGATACAGCGGGTAATCGCGCAGGCCGCTGGCCAGCTGGCGCCAGTCGTCGCCGCCCTGCTGCTGGGCGCTGGCATAAGCCTGCTTGAACGCGGCGCGCTGCGCGTCCGATGGCTCGACCGCATGCGCGGACGAAGCGCCCAAAAGCATGGTGAGGCTCAGCAATAAACCGGCAATCGAAATGCGCCTAGGCACAGTAGCGACGAACATGGGAACTCCTGCAATCGTTCGACCGCCAGTGTAGTGGATGCCCCGACGGCGCATGACAGCGCGGTTCACGATGGCGGGCATCGCAAGATTAGTGAGCCCGCACGGGCCTGCTAAACTCGCACGCTTATACCGTTTATACGAGATGGATTCGGCATGCCTCCAGAGCCCTCGCCCACGCATCGCCGGCACGGACTCACTTGGCTATTGCTCTTGCTTGCCGCTGCGGCGGGCGCCTGGTGGTGGTGGTCGATCGGCAGGCCGGTCGAGCTGCCCGATGCGCCGTCATCGCGCATCGCCTGCGTGTCCTACGGTCCCTTCCGCCGTGCCGGCGAGTCGCCACTCGATCCCAAAGCCTTCATCAGCCCTGAGCGGGTCGACGCGGACATGCGCATGCTGTCGCAGCGTTTCGACTGCGTGCGCACCTATTCGCAGGGGCAGGGCCTGAGCGCGGTGCCGGAGATCGCGGCGCGGCATGGCATGAAAGTGCTGATGGGCATCTGGCTCAGCCGCAATCCCACGTTGAACGATGAGCAGATACGGCTCGGCATCGCGGCGGCGAAGGCGAATCCGCAGGCCATCCGCGGCATTATCGTCGGCAACGAAGTGCTGCTGCGCGGTGAGCTTTCCTCGGCGCAGATAGCCGGCTATCTGCGCGAGGTGAAAGCGGCCGTCAGCGTGCCGGTGACCTACGCGGACGTGTGGGAATTCTGGCTGCGCCATCCCGAGCTGGCCTCGTCGGTCGACTACATCACTATCCACATTTTGCCTTACTGGGAAGACAAGCCGGTGCCGTCGCCGCTGGCTGTGCAGCACGTGGAGGAGGTTTCAGCGCGAGTCGAGCGCGCCTTTCCCGGGCGTCAAATAATGATCGGAGAGACCGGCTGGCCCAGCGAAGGACGTCCGCGACAGGGCGTGCAGGCGAGCGTGGTCGACGAGGCGCGTTACCTGCGCGAGTTCATGCGTTACGCGACGACCGCCCGCATGCCTTACAACGTATTCGCGGCATTCGACCAGCCGTGGCAACGGGTTCTCGAAGGTACGGTGGGCGGCTACTGGGGCATCTTCGACGTCAATGCCAAACCGAAATTTCCGATGCAGGGCCCGGTGACCGAAGAGCCGCATTGGGCCTACGGCTGGTTGGCCGGCGCGGTCGGTGCGATCGTTTTCTTGCTGGCAGGCAGTTGGCGCCGACGCTGGAACCGCAAACGCGGTTGGCTTGCGCTGATGCTGCTGGGATCTGCCAGCGGCTGCGCGCTGGCCTGGCAAGCGCGGCAGATGTGGTTTGCCTGCAGCAACACGGTGGAGTGGGCGCTGTCGATCGCCGCCTGCGTGGCGGCTCTGGCAACCGCGCTGCAGCTGGCGCGTTGGATCGCGGCGCGTCTGGCAGGCTTCACGCCGCCGATGAGGCCGTCGGCGTGGCTGCGGTTTGGATGGCTATTCCTGTTGACGTACTTCGACTTGCTGCAGGTGTTCGACGGGCGCTATCGCGATTTTCCGCTAGGCCTGTTCGCGCTGCCGTGTATTGGCTACGCCCTGATGGCGCTGCTGTCGGATCGGCATGAGGCGAGGATGCCGATGGTCGAGGAGCGCTTTTTGGCGGCATGCCTGCCGATACTTGCCGCTGTGGTGGTGCTGCAGGAGGCTGGCGTGATGCCGGTGGCCTGGCTCTGGCTGCTCTTGAACTCGGCGATTGCCGCGCCGGTGCTAGTCGGCTGGCGACAGGCGCGGCAGCAGCTGCGCCTGAATCCGCAGCAGGCGTAGGCACCCGATCAGCAGCGCCAGCGCGCCTGCCTCGAAGCAGTACATTTCCAGCGCAAAAGCACCGAACGCTGCGGCCAGCCATGCCGCCCACGGCTGCTTCCACAGCAGTGACAGCGCCGCGGCAATCAGGGCAGCGATACCGAAGCCATTGCTCAGAAAGCCGACCACGATGGCCTGACGCGTGCTGCACCACCACGGGGCATGTCCGTTTTCGCACAGCTGCACGACGGCGCTGGGTTCGACCATGCCGTAGCGCAGCGCAGCGGCGAGTACGCCGACGATGATCAGCAGCAGCCAAGGCAGCGTCTTGCGCGACCAGCCGGCGGGATTCGATGAGGACGTCATGCACTCGTGCTCGTGCGGGTTATTGTGCGAAGGTTTCGAATGGGCAGGCGGTTCATCGGTGGCGTCCTTGCGTCGCGGTGCCGACGTGCGCAGGCAGCCTAATCTCCGCCGCGATGGGCAGATGATCGGAGAAAGCCTGCGGCAGCGTCCAGGTCTTGTCCAACTGGATCGCCGCCGTTGTAAGGATGTGATCCAGCGCCCGCCGCGGCTTCCAGCTGGGAAAGGTTGGGGTGGACTGCGCTGGCGGCTGCAGGCCGCACTTGGAAAACAGGTAATGCATCTCCGCGCTGTGCGGCTCGGTATTGAGATCGCCCATCAGCACCGCGTGCGGAAAATCCTGCAGCAACTCGGCGATAAACCCAAGTTGTTTTGCCCGCGCCGGCGCACTCAACGAGAGGTGCGCCACCATCACCGCCAGCGCGCCGTCGCCTTCGCCGAACCGCGCCAGCAGTGCGCCGCGGCCGGGGATGCGGCTGGGCAGCGGATAGTCCAGCACCGAGCTCGGTTCCATCCGACTGATCAGCCCGTTGGCCGAATGCGCCAGTCGCGCCATCGGGCGATTCGGCTGGTGGCTCCAGAACGGCATGCCGGAGGTTTCGGCGAGGTAGCGGGTCTGGTTGAGAAAGCCCGAGCGCAGGCTGCCGGCGTCGGCTTCCTGCAATCCGATCACGTCGAACTGCGGCAGCACCTCGGCCAGCCGGTCGAGGTTGTCCATCTTGCTGCGCCCAGGCAGCACGGCGGTGAGGCTGCGCGTGACGTATTCGCTGTAACGCTGCACGCTGGCGCCAGCCAAAATATTGCAGCTCAACAGGCGCAGGCGGCGCTCGGCAGGTGCAGCAGGGGGACTGGCGGCGCGATTCATTGCAGCACACTACACGGGGAAGGAAGGCGGTGGTTCGGCGAGCAAACAGCGCAGAGTCCTGCTGGCCAGCCACCGCGCGAAGCATGACGTACCCGACGTGAACACCATGCCAGCCGCTCCGTCGGCTTCGACGCTTCAGGCATCGGAGATTACTTCTTGTTGCTTCCCAACTCGCGCTTGGCCAGCCAAAGCGCGACCGCCGCAAGTTCATCCATATCCTTGGCGCCGGTCACGCGGTACTTGCCGTCGACGACCAGCGTCGGCGTGCCGTCGACCTGCCATTTCTGGATAAGCGCCAGATCGCTCTTCATCTTGTCGGTGACTTCGTCGGAGGTCGCGATGCGCATAAATTCATCGCGGTTGACGCCTTGCTTGGCATAGAAATCGGCCAGCTCGTCCATCGAGTTGATCGGATAATTCTGCCCAAACTTCTCCGCAAAAAGCTCCTGATGCGTGCGGTCGACCACGCCTAGCTGCTTGGCGGCGTAATAGGCGCGCGCAAACGGCAGCCACTCGGCGCTGAACGGGGCCGGCATCAGCTTGAACACCACGCCGGGCGGAAGCTCTTTGCGCAGCTTTTCGGCGATCGGCGCAAAATGCGCGCAGTGGATGCAGCCGTAGGAAAACACCTCGACCACCTCGACCTTGCCCTCGGCGCTGTAGCGCTGGTTCGGCGCAGGCAGCGTCACGTACTGGGCGCCTTCGGTATACGGCGCCGCGGCCGTCGAGTTGGATTGTGCGCCGCAGGCGCTGGTCAGCAGCAGGCCGCCGAGCAGGGCGAGCAGGCGCAGATGGGAAAATCGCTTCAGCATGGGCTTCTCTCTTGCGTGGTGGCCGCAGCCAGCGTCGTTCGGATTGGGGCGATCAAAGTTGCGCGAGTGATTACTTGCCGGCCGTTTCCTTGGCGACCAGCCACTGCACCAGCTCGATGGTCTGCGGCAGGCCGCCGGCGTCTTTCGGGGTCAGCCGGTATTTGCCGTTGACCACGAGGGTCGGCGTGCTGTCGACACCCAGCGCCTTGAGCTCGTCGTCGGCGCGCTTCATTTGCGTGTTAATGCTGAACGAGTTGGCGACGCCGACGAACTGCTTCGGGTCGACGCCGTACTTGGCATAGAACTTGGCCACGTCGTCCAGGGTGGGCCACGCCTCGTGCGGCTTGGGCTTGCCGGCCTGCAGGTCGTAGGTGGCCAGTTCGCCGGTCTTCCAGGCGGCATCGAACATCGCGTCATAGGTCTTGTCGGCGACGCCCAGCGCCTGGGCGGCATAGAAAGCGCGCTGGAACAGCGGCCAGTTTTCGTCCGGACGGAACGAGGCCGGCAGGTAAACGACCACGGCATTCGACGGCAGGCTCTTGACCAGCTGGTCCATCGTAGTGTGGAACGAATTGCAGGCTGGGCAGGCGTAGGAAAAGACCTCGGTCACCTCGACCTTGCCCGGATGGCTGGTCGGTTGCGCCGGATCGACCAGGTAATAGTTCTTGCCCTCGACCCATTTGCCGTCATCGACGAACGGTGCGGCCGGCTTCGCCGGTTTTTCGTCGGCGGTCGCGGGCGTCGAGGCGCTGGCGGCCGGTGCAGCGCTGGCCGAAGGTGCGGGCGCGGTGCTGGCCGGCGTCGGAGCGGTACTTGCAGTGGC
The DNA here is from genome assembly GCF_013408815.1 of Rhodanobacter sp. K2T2. NCBI lineage: Bacteria > Pseudomonadati > Pseudomonadota > Gammaproteobacteria > Lysobacterales > Rhodanobacteraceae > Rhodanobacter > Rhodanobacter sp. K2T2. The sequence goes on from NZ_JACCCA010000008.1 coordinate 87,804, forward strand.
CGCGCTGGCTGCGGTGGTCGATGCAGCGGGCGCCGATGTGGCCGCGCTGTTGTCGCCGTCGTGGCTGCAGGCGGCAAGTGCGAGCAGGGCGGCGCACAGGAACGGTAAACGCTTCAGCATGAGAACCTCGGAACGGAAGGGGAGCGACGCCGGGGGCGGCCGTGAATTGAGTGAATCGCAAAAACCGAATGGAACTCAGACCGCCAGCGTCGACGCGAGTTCGGCCCGTTCCGCGCCAGCATCGACAATCAGGGGGTCGCAGGCGCCGCGGTGGGCTGGGCGCTGTGCAGCCCCTCGACATAGCTGGCCAGCGCGGCGATGTCGTTGGAGTCGAGCTTCTGCGCGATCGCCGGCATGATCTGCGAGTGCGCGTCGTCGCCCCAGCTGGTGCCGTCGTGCCACGCCTTCAGCTTGGCCTGGATGTACTGCGCGTGTTGGGCGGTGAGCTGCGGATACATGGCGCCCGGGTTGCCGCGGCCGTCGATGCTGTGACAGGCCATGCAGGCGGGAATGCCGCGCGTGGCGTCGCCTTCGCGGAACAGCGTCTGGCCGTGATCGACCAGCGCTTGGTCGGCCACGCCGGGCAGCGAAGTCTTGCTGGCGAAGTAGGCGCCGATGTCCTGCATGTCCTGTGGCGACAGCGGCGTGGCCATGCCGAGCATGATCGGGTTCTGGCGCTTGCCGGATTTGAAGTTCGCCAGCTGATGGGCGATGTAGGCCTCGCTCTGGCCGGCCAGCTTCGGATATTGCGGATCGCTGGAGTTGCCATCGAGTCCATGGCAGGCGCCGCAGACGGCGGCCTTGCCCTGGCCGACGGTCGCGTCGCCGGGTTTGACAGCCACGACGGCGGCGGGCGCCGCTGCCGTGCTGGCCGACGGTGGCGTGGTGGCGGCTGTGGCTGCGTTATCGGCGCTCGCTGCGGCAGCGGGTTTCACTGCGGTGCCGGCGACGGCAGGCTTGGCCGCCGTGGTGGAAGCAGCTGGCTTCGGCGCATCGGCCTGGGCCATCACCACGCCGGCAGACAGGGCAAATGCGAGAGCGGTGGCGGAGCCGAGAACAGCGCTGCGAAAACCGGCGGACCGAAAACTCATACACTGGACTCCCGAGAAACTTGCGAACACCGCCGCGGATCGCCGCCATTCGGCTTGCATCAGGCAGTAACTCAAGAATTATCCCTGTGCCACCGTCCCTTGGTCAAACCATTCCCATGTCCAATCCCTTACAAGGCGCGCAGTTCATGCTCGCTGCCCATCGCATCAGTCAATTGCCCGCCGATCAGGGCGCCGAAGTGGCGTTCGCCGGACGCTCCAACGCGGGCAAGTCCAGCGCGCTCAATGCGCTGACCAATCACAAGGGGCTGGCGCGCACCTCCAAAACGCCCGGCCGCACGCAGCAGATGGTGGCTTTCAGCTTGCCGCCGCACAAGGATGTGCCAGTGCTGCGAGCGCAGGAAGCGCAGGAGCGACCGCCGCCGAAGGAGGTATCGGGGTCGCGAGCGGATCCGGCCAACGGCCAGCCGCCGCTGGATCTGCGTCTGATCGATCTGCCCGGCTACGGCTATGCCAAGGTGCCGCTGGAGATGCGCGAGCACTGGAAGCTGGAGATCGATGCCTACCTGCATCAGCGCCAAAGCCTGCGCGGGCTGGTGCTGATCGTCGACATTCGCCACCCGCTGAAGGAGTTCGACCGGCAGATGCTCGAGTTCTGTCTGGGTACCCAGCTGCCGTGCCATCTGCTGCTGACCAAGGCCGACAAGCTCTCGCGCAATCAGGCCATGCAGGCGCTGGCGACGCTGCGCAAGCAATTCGCGGCTGAGGGGCTGCATGCCACGGCGCAGATTTTCTCGTCCTCGGCCGGCACCGGCGTGGACGAGGCGCGCGAGGCGGTGATGACGCTGCTGCGCCAGCCGCGGGTTCTCGGCGCGCGCTGATCGAGCGGCGCCGCATGGTGCGGTATCAGCGCGGTAGGGTTTCCATGAACGCCGCGCACAGCGCTTCCATGCCGGCGCGGTCGTCGTCGTCGAAGCGCTCGATCACCGGGCTGTCGACGTCCCATACGCCGAGCAGGGTGCCGTCCGCTTTGACCAGCGGTACGACGATTTCCGACTGCGAGGCGGCATCGCAGGCGATATGGCCCTCGAACGCGTGCACGTCGCGCACCAGCTGGGTTTGTCGATCCTGCGCGGCCGTTCCGCATACGCCCCGTCCCAGCGCAATGCGTATGCAGGCCGGCTTGCCCTGGAACGGGCCCACGACCAGCTCGCTGCCGTCGAAGAGATAAAACCCGGCCCAGTTCACCTCGGGCAGGCTGTTGAAGACCAGCGCGCTGAAGTTGGCGGCGTTGGCGATCATGTTGCTTTCCCCCAGCATCAGGCCGCGCGCCTGCTGTACCAGATCGTCGTACTGTTCGCGCTTGCTGGCATAGGTGGTCGTGGTGGTTTCGAACATGGCGGGTGTCTGCACGCTAAAGAACCGTATTATGCCCGGCGCTGGCGATGGCGTAGCCACTGATCGAACGGATATCCGTTTTCGCCGCAAGCCTGGCCCGGCTGTCGACGTCGCCGGGTGTTTTTTACCGATGCCGACCGTGCCGCGGCTGCGTGCCGCCCGGCGGTATTACCTCCATGGAGTCATCGCGTGAGTCATTCCGCTGTTTTCATCGCCGGCACCGATACCGGCATCGGCAAAACGCACGCCGCCTGTGCCCTGATACACGCCCTGCGCGAGGCCGGTCACACCACCTGCGGCATGAAGCCGGTGGCCAGCGGCTGCGAATCGACGCCGCAAGGTTTGCGCAACGAGGATGCGCTGGCGCTGCAGGCGGCGAGCAGCATGGCTGTCGATTACGACCTGATCAATCCGATGGCGTTGAGCGAGCCGATGGCGCCGCATCTGGCCGCGGCGCACGAGGGTGTGGCGATATCCCTGTCGCCGCTGCGTTTCGCCTTCGATCAACTGCGTGAAAACCATCGACGCGTCGTGGTCGAGGGCGTCGGTGGCTGGCTGGTGCCGCTGGCGCCGGAGTTGTCGGCGGCGGATATCGCCAAGGAGTGGCAGCTGCCGGTGATCTTGGTGGTCGGTCTGCGCCTGGGCTGCCTCAATCACGCCCTGCTCAGCGCGCGCGTCATCCAGACCGATGGCTGCCAGCTGCTGGGCTGGATCGGCAACACGATCGATCCCCACATGCTGGCGCTGGACGAAAATCTGGCTACGCTGCGCGAGCTGATGCCGGTGCCCTGCCTCGGTGTATTGCCGCACAACCTGGCGCCCGAGCAGGCGGCGACGCATTTGCAGGCCGCGGTGGTTGCCTTGGGCTGAACTTCACATGCCGCGTGCTTCGATGACGGAGCGCAACCTAAGCTTTGTTCAACTCAAAAGTACCTCGCCGGAGATACCATGGCCCGCAGCCACTACTACCTGTCCATCGCCGATCTCGCCAAGGCGCGCGGCAACGATCCTCGGTTTTCCTACAGCGGCGCCGGCCCGGACGACTTCGCTACGGCATTGCAGCAGGCATTGCGCGATGCGGATCTGTTCAACCGCTGGCGTGCGGCGCAGCCCGATCCCGACGCGGTCGACGGCAATCTGGCAGAAACCGATCCGCAGGCCCAAGTGAATGCCAAGGTCAGCGATCTGCACATCGACGTGGAGCTGCTCACCACGCTGCCGATGAGCGTGGTGCGGCAGCGGCTGAACCTGCTGATCGGCAGCGCGTGGCAGCTGCGCGACATGCGCTCGGCCTGAGCGCCGACGAGTCTTTCATCGAGTCGACGATCCAGCGTTGCGCCGGCGGTGACCCATCGGGGGAGTTGGCGCGCCTAGCGTCGGCCGCGAGGACATTCGGCGTCGCGCCATCAAGGCCCCTGACTTTCGGCCCTTGGAAGAACCGGGCCGAAATCGTTAGAGTCGATAGCCGACTATCGTCCACCTGTTCTTTGGACGCGTTATCCTGCACAACACTTGGGGAAACTCGATGCTTCGTCTTCGCATGATCGTTATCGCTACATCAATGGCCCTGACCGCCTGCTCGCCGTCGTCCGACGACAGTGGCAAGCAGCCCGCGGCCAGCGCCACGGTGGCGCACGCCAGCACTGCCGCCGCGCCGGCGCCCGCCGCGACCGCGAGCAATCCGTTTTTCGCCGCCAGCACGCTGCCGTTCCAGGCCCCGCCGTTCGACAAGATCACCGAGGCCGATTACCAGCCGGCGATCGAAGAGGGCATGAAGCAGCACCTGGCCGAGATCGAGAAGATCGCCGACAACCCCGATGCGCCGACCTTCGAAAACACCTACGTGGCGATGGAGAAATCCGGCGCGCTGCTGACTCGCGCCATGATGGCGTTCGAAGGCGTGGCCCAGGCCAATACCAGCGACACGCTGCAGAAGGTCGAGGAAGAAGAAGCGCCTAAGCTGGCCGCCCATCGCGACGCGATCACCCTCAACAGCAAGCTGTTCGCCCGCGTGCAGGCGGTATACGACCAGCGCGATTCGCTCAAGCTCGATCCTGAGTCGCTGCGCCTGGTCGAGGTGACCTACAAGAATTTCGTCCGCGGCGGCGCCAAGCTGTCCGATGCCGACAAGGCCAAGCTCAAGGACCTCAACAAGGAGGAGTCCACCCTCAGCACGCAGTTCAGCAACAAGCTGCTGGCGGCGACCAAGGCCGGCGCGCTGGTGGTGGACGACAAGTCCAAGCTCGATGGCATGTCCGACGCCGACATCGCCGCGGCAGCTGGTGCCGCGAAAGAGCGCAAGGTCGACGGCAAATGGGTCGTGGTGCTGCAGAACACCACTCAGCAGCCCGCGCTGCAGGACATCAACGATCGCGCCACGCGCGAAGCGCTGTTCAATGCCTCGTGGAATCGCGCCGAGAAGGGCGACGCCAACGACACCCGCGACATGATCGAACGCATCGCGCAGATCCGTGCCCAGCAAGCCAAGTTGCTCGGGTATCCGAACTACGCCGCGTGGACGCTGGACGACCAGATGGCGAAGACGCCGGATGCGGCGATCAAGTTCATGCAGAATCTGGTGCCGGCCGTCACGGCGCGCGCCGAGCGCGAGTCGAAGGACATCCAGGCGGTGATCGACCAGCAGAAGGGCGGCTTCAAGGTCGCTGCCTGGGACTGGGAGCATTACTCCGAGCAGGTGCGCAAGGCCAAGTACGATCTGGACGAGTCGCAGATCAAGCCGTACTTCGAACTGGACAACGTGCTGCAGAACGGTGTGTTCTACGCGGCCAACCAGCTGTACGGGCTGACCTTCAAGGAGCGCAAGGACATCCCGGTGTATCAGCCGGACGTGCGCGTGTTCGAGGTGTTCGACAAGGACGGCACCTCGATGGCGCTGTTCTATTGCGATTACTTCAAGCGCGACAACAAGAACGGCGGCGCCTGGATGAGCAACTTCGTCACCCAGTCCAAGCTGTTGGGCACCAAGCCGGTAATCTACAACGTCGCCAACTTCACCAAGCCGGCGGCGGGCCAGCCGGCGCTGCTGTCGTTCGATGACGTGGTCACCATGTTCCACGAGTTCGGCCACGGTCTGCACGGCATCTTTGCCGACTCACAGTACCCGAGCCTCTCGGGTGCCAACACGGCGCGCGACTTCGTCGAGTTTCCGTCGCAGTTCAACGAGCATTGGGCATCCGATCCGAAGGTGTTCGCCAACTACGCCAAGAACTACAAGACCGGCGAGCCGATGCCGCAGGTGTTGGTGGACAAGATCAAGAAGGCCGCCACCTTCAACAAGGGCTACGACATGACCGAGCTGGTCTCGGCCGCGCTGCTCGACATGGGCTGGCACACGCTCGGTGCGGATGCGCCCAAGCAGGATGCCGACGCCTTCGAGGCAAAGACACTGAAGGACGACAAGATCGATCTGAGCTATGTGCCGCCGCGCTATCGCTCCAGCTATTTCGCACACATCTGGGGCGGCGGTTATGCGGCCGGTTACTACGCCTACCTGTGGACCGAGATGCTGGCCGACGACGGCTTCGAATGGTTCAAGGAGCACGGCGGCCTGACCCGCGAGAACGGCGATCGCTTCCGCGCGATGGTGCTCTCGCGAGGCAATACCGAAGATCTCGACACGATGTACAAGGACTGGCGCGGCAAGGCACCGAGCATCGAACCGATGCTGATCGACCGCGGATTGAAGGATGCGCCGAAAAAATAATTCGCGCACTTTGAATGTCACGCCGTCCGATCAGGCCCGCCATGTGCGGGCCTGATTTTTTGAAGCTCCGATCGCACCGTTCGTGGCTGCGTACAAAATTGCGACAGAAACGGCACGGTCGCTACCCGCGTGGAATAATCGAACGCCATCGATCCAACGGAGTTACCCACGCGTGGACAGCTCGCAATTTCTGAAGACTGCCGTGGTGTTTCTGCTGGCGACGGTCATCGCCGTGCCGCTGACCAAGCGCTTCCGGCTGGGTTCGGTGCTGGGTTACATGATCGCCGGCGTGGCGATCGGTCCACAGTTGCTCGGGTTGATCAGCGATACCGAAGGCGTGGCCTCGATTTCCGAGTTCGGTGTGGTCCTGATGCTGTTTGTGATCGGCCTGGAGCTGTCGCCGCAGCGGTTATGGGTGATGCGCCGCTCGGTCTTCGGCACTGGCCTGCTGCAGGTGCTGAGTGCGGCGCTGGCGATCGGCGCGGTCGGCTATTTCCTGTTCGGTCTCACCGAGCGGGCCGCGGCGATCGTCGGCGGCAGCCTGGCGCTGTCGTCCACCGCGTTCGGCCTGCAGATACTCGCCGAGCGCAAGGAGGCCGGCTCCGCGTATGGCCGGCAGGTCTTCTCGATTCTGCTGTTTCAGGATCTGGCGGCGATTCCGCTGATCGCCGCGGTGCCGCTATTGGCGACGACCTCGGCCTCGCACGGTATCGATCCGCACAGTGTGCTAAGCACCGTCGGGGTCATCGTGGCGGTGGTCGTAGGCGGACGCTATCTGTTGCGTCCGGTGTTCCGCTTCGTGGCCAAGGCCGACTCGGTGGAAGTGTCCACGGCCACGGCGCTGCTGGTGGTGATGGGCACCGCGCTGATCATGGAGCTGGCGCATGTTTCGGCCACGCTGGGCGCGTTCCTCGCCGGCGTGCTGCTGGCCGATTCGGAATATCGGCACGAGATGGAATCGCATATCGAGCCGTTCAAAGGGTTGTTGCTGGGTTTGTTCTTCATCAGCGTCGGCATGTCGATGGATCTGTCGCTGCTGCTGTCGCAGCCGCTGCTGATAGTGGAGCTGGTGCTGGGCCTGCTGCTGCTGAAAAGCGTCCTGCTGTGGCCGCTGGCGCGGCTGCCGGCCGGCCTCAATCGCTCGGACAGCTTGCGCCTGATCGTGCTGCTGGCCAGCGGCGGCGAGTTCGCTTTCGTGGTGCTGAAGCTGGCGGCCGAAAAGCAGCTGATCGACGGCGGCCAGCGCGATGCGCTGGTGCTGGCGATCACCCTGTCGATGGCACTGACGCCGTTGCTGGTGGTGATCGCGGCCCGGATGCTCGACGTCAAGCCGAAAAAGCCCACGCGCGAATACGACACCATCGATGCCGATACGCCGCGCGTCATCATCGCGGGCTTTGGCCGCATGGGCCAGATCGTCGCCCGCGTGCTGCGCGCGCAGGGCATTCCCTTCGTGGCGCTGGAGCATTCGGTCGAACAGGTGGAGGCGTCGCGCCGCTTCGGCAGCATCAATATTTTCTACGGCGATCCGACCCGTCCGGAGCTGCTGCGCGCCGCGCAGGCGGACAAGGCCGAAGTGTTCGTGCTGGCCACGGACGACCCGGAAACCAGCCTGCGCACCGCGCGTTTGGTCAAGCGGCAGTATCCGCATCTGAAGATCGTCGCCCGCGCACGCAATCGCCAGCACGTGTTCCGGCTGATGGACATGGGCGTCGACGAGCCGGTGCGCGAGACCTTTCACTCCAGCCTCAAAATGACGCGCAAGACGCTGGAGGCGCTCGGCCTGTCGCACGAGCTGGCGGTCGATCGGGTGGAGCGCTTCCGCCTGTACGACGAAGACCTGCTGAAAAAGCAGGCGCTGGTCTACGACGACGAGACCAAGCTGATCCAGAGCGGTCGCGACGCCATGGCCGATCTGCAGCAGTTGTTCGAAGCCGACGCCGAGCCCGGCGCGGAGCGCGAGCGCCAGCGCGACAGGGACAAGCGGCTCAGCGCCGAGGATTGAACCGAGCGAACCAACCGGCGCCATGCGCGCCGGCCGTGGATATAGCGTAGAAAGGAATGGCTCGGGGAGCATTGCCTGGATCTGGCAGGCTCCGGATGGAATTCACGCGCCTGCCGTCAACCGCAAACCCCGCCCAGCGTTGCTTGGAGTCATGCCTATGACCGCAAGACATTCCGCGCCGCTCGATCCTCCGTCGGCCGATGGATCATCGTTGTCGCCGGCTGCTGTCACGCCGGTGGTCATCCGGTTTGGCCGTCTGGGCGACACGATTTTGCTGCAGCCCTTGCTGCGCAAGCTGCAGCAGCGTTACGGCAAACCCTGCCACGTGCTGGCCCTGGGCGACTGGCCGCAGGTGCTGTTTTCCGCGCAGCCCGAGGTGGACGGATTCATTCCGCTGCGCAGCCAGTACGGCTCGCTGCTGTTCAGTCCGCCGCGCTGGCGCGTGGCGATGGCGCTGCGAAAATTCCGCGACTCGCCGATCTACGTCTGCGAGCCGGAGCCCCGCGCGAGTACCAAGGTGCGCCCGCTGCTGGCGCTCGCCGGCATACCGAAAGAGCACTGTGAGTTCATCCAGCCGATGACCATGCGCGAGAACGAGCACTGGATCGACTGGCTGCTGCGCTTCGGCAGCCAGACGCCGGCGGCCTTTCGCGCCAGTCACCCGGAGACGGTGCCCGAAGAGCGCACCGAGATCGCGCCACAACTCAAGGTTACCGCGGCGGAACGAAACGATCGCGATGCATGGCTGCGCATGCAGGGCATGCTGGGGCGTCCGCTGGTGCTGCTGCAGCCGGCGAACAAGCGCACCATGCGCTGGAACGGTGTACGGCATGCCGACGATGACGAAAAATCCTGGCCAGCGCAGCGCTGGGGCGAACTGGCGCGGGCGATCAGCTATCGCCTGCCGCAGGCGCAGATCCTGTTCTGCGGATCGGCCGCCGAGGCCGGTTATATCGAATCGCTGCTTGCCGCGACCAAAACCCATTCATTGCGCATCGATACCGCCGTGCTGCCGCTGGGTCGACTCAAAGCGTTGCTCGAGATAGCCCACAGCATGGTTTCGGTGGATACCGGGCCGGCACATCTGGCGGCGGCCGTGGGCTGTCCGCTAGTGGTGCTGTTCGGCGGACGATTCCCGTCGATGTGGGCACCGCGCAGCGGGCATGGTAGTGCCGTTACCGTGATCGGCGGCCTGCCGGAAACCAGTCGTGTCGACGAGATCGATGCCACGTCGGTGATTTCTGCCTGGCGTACGCTACCGCTACGTGCGGGTTCGCCAGCCGCCGCAGAGTTATCCGCCGATTGAATAGTGGCCGATCAGTCCGCCGGCGCCGCCGGCTGGCGCAGTGTCTGCCGCACGCTGGGAATCGCACCGACACGCGGCGCCAGCTCGTGCGCGATGTCGATGTAGCCCACCTGGCGCGCCACATCCGCCGCGGTACGGCCGAATGCATCGGCGGCCAGGCGATCGGCGCCGCGCGACAGCAGAACGCGCGCCGGCGGTAACAAGGCATGCATGGCGCAGGCGTGCAGCGCGGTTACACCGCGCTGATCGGCATGCCCGACCAGCGCGCCAGCATCGAGCAGCACGGGCAACAGCGCGCCGATATGCGTGGCGTCGCAGTCGCTGCCAGGCCGCAGCTGCGCGCCGAGCAGCAGCAGCAGGGGCGTCTTGCCCTCGCGGTCGGCCTGGTTGATATCGGCGCCGCGCTTCAGCAGCGCGTCGAACAGCCGGCGCGCGCGCAGGCTGTCGTTATGCTCAAAGCCAAACTGCGCTGCGGCGTGCAGGGCGCTGCGGCCGCTGGCGTCCAGCGCGTTGACGTCGGCGCCGCCATCGAGCAAGGCCTCGACGATTTCCGGATGCCCCAGCGCGGCGGCCACCATCAGTGCGGTCGTTTCGTTGGGCAGTCGCTGATCGATCGCGACCTGATGTTCCAGCAGCAGCGCAACCAGCGCATCGCGCCGTGCGGCGACCGCCGCGGTCAGCGGGGTGACGCCGCTGCTGGCCGCGAGCGACGAATCGGCGCCGGCATCGAGCACACAGGCGGCAATCTCGCGATGGCCGGCGCCGCAGGCGCGCAGCAAGGCGGTGGCGCCCTGGTCGTCGCGTGTGTCGACCGCAAAACCCAGTTCCAGCAACCGCTGTACGGTCGGCAGCGCGCCGGCGGCTGCGGCAGCCGGCAGATCGGTGGCACGCAGCGGCCGAGCCGGCCGTGTCCAGTCGTGCCAGTCGAGCCAGCGCTCGACAGTCGGGTGTTCCAGCGCCAGCCCCAGCGGGGTTTCGCCGTTGCTGTCGGCGGCCTCGGGATTGGCGCCGTAGACGATCAGCGCGCGCACCAGCGGCAGCGCGTCGGCGCCGTGTTCCAGCGCAGCGAACAGCGGCGTGCGGCCTTCGCGATCGCGCGTGTTCGGATCGCAGCCGCGCGCCAGCAGCGCCTGCAGCAGGCTCAGCTGGCCGTTGACCACGGCCAGATGCAGCGGCGTGCGGTCGCGTGCATCGACGCCGAACGGATCGGCGCCGCGTTCGAGCAAATTCAGCGGCAGCGCGGCACACGCGGCCGAGCCGTTGAGGCGCGAGAGCGCCTGTGCCAGCAAACCGGTGCCGGCCGGGCTGGCGCCGGCCTGCAGCAGATCGTCCAGCGCCTCGGTCGAGGCGGGCAGCTGCGGCAGCAGTGCGTCGAACAGGCGCCGGCCCAGCGGCGGCAGGGTTGGCGCATTTGCCTGCGCGGTATCGACGTCGTCGGAAAGCTGGGGCGGCAGTCGCGCCTCGGCATCGAGGCCGTGCTCCAGCAGCCAGCGTCGGGCCGGGCTCAGACCGGGCGTGGCCAGGTCCAGGTAAAGCTGCGCCAGTTGCGCTTGCGGCCACTCGCGCACGCGTTCGGCAAAACTCGACACGATCGCCCAGTGCGCAAAGCGCAGCGCGTCGAGCAAGTGCGCCGGCGTGTCCGCGCCTTCCGTCAGCACGTCGCGTCGATGCGTGGCCGGCAGTGGCGTATCCGGATCGAGCAGCGCGACCAGATCCCAGCGTCCCGCGGCAGCGGCATGGTCGAGCGCGCTGCGGCCATCGCCACCTACCGCCTTCGGCTCGGCGCCGAGCGCCAGCAGGGCGCTGATGGTTTCGCCGCGGGCGTGCGGCGACTGGCAGGCGAGCGTCAGCGCATCGCGGCCGTGGTGATCGCGCGCGCGCGCGTCAGGCTGGGATTCGGCCAGCAGTTGCACGATGCCGCCGGCGCCGGCGCGCGCCGCTTCCATCAGCGCAGTGCTGCCGCGGTGATCGGCCAGCGTGACGTCGGCTCCGGCCGCACACAGCGTGCGTGCGATCTGTTCGTGGCCTTCGGCCGCAGCGGTGAGCAGCGCGCTGCGGTGGCGCGCGTCCACCGCATTCACCGCTGCGCGATGCTTCAGCAGCAGCTTGACGCCGGTGACGTCATCGTCGGCGATGCCGGCGGCGGCGACCAGCGCGGGCTCGCCGTTCGCGGGTGCGGGTTTGGCCCCGCGCTCCAGCAGAAATTTGACCAGCGGCCAGTTGGCAGCGCGGCAGGCGACCGCTAGCGGGCTGACGCCCGAGCGGGTCAACGCGTTGATCGGTGCGGAGGCATCCAGCAGCATCGCGGCGACACCCGCTTCGGCGCTGAGCACGGCACCATGCAGCGGCGTGCTGCCTTCGGCATCGGCGGCCAGCGGGTTGGCGCCGTTGGCGAGCAGAGTCATCACCGCTTCGGCGCGACCGTGCCAGCTGTCGCGGGTAGCAGCGAGCAGGGGCGTGATGCCGCCGCTTGCGCGATTCACGTCCGCGCCCTTGGCGATCAGCGCACGCAGCAGGCGCGTATCCGGCAACAGCGCGGCCAGCATCAACACCGGGCGCTGGTCGCGATCGTCGGCAGCCGGTGTCGTGTTGGGGTCCGCGCCGGCTTCGACCAGGGCGAGCGCGCGATCGATATCGCCCTCGCGCGTGGCCTGCAGCAGCGCCTGGGCTTGCTCGGGCGTGCCGGCCGTGCGCTCCTGCTCGTTCAACACCACGACCGCCGGCTGCCTGGCAGGAATGGACTTGATCGCCTCGGGCGCCGCTGCCGCCGCGGGCTTGACGTGTTTCGCGCAGAGCAGCGCGCGCAGCGTGCGGTTGGCAATGATCAGACAACCCAGCGGCAGCAGCACGACGCCATAGATCGCCAGTGCCGCAATGCGGGGCTCGGCCGGCAGCACGCCATACAAGCCGGTCAAGGCGACGGCACCAAAGGCCAGCACCAGCAGCGCCAGCGCGGCCGGCAAGTAGTGGCTGAAGAAGCGCTCCTCGTGCGACAGATGCCGACCGAACGCCAGGCTGCGCAGGGTCGCCGTGAAGATCCACGAGCTGTCGCGCTGCGCCGGGTAGGCGTCATCCCAGACAAACACCAATCCAAACGCGGGCCACAGTCGCCACAGCGCCGCCAGCGCAAGCACCAGGGCCGCGGCGAGAATCAGCGCCGCGCCCAAGCTCGGCGTATGGCTGAGTTGCAGCATCGGCCACGCCACCAGCAAGAACACCAGTACGGTATAGCCGGTGAACATCACCAGATGCGCCGCGCCGCGGCGCAAGACCGTACGACCGAAACGCGGTTCGGGATCGAAACCGATCGCGTGGCAGATCGCGGCCATGGTCAACGCGTTGGCCAACAGCAGCGGAATCAGCGTCAGCGGATGGTTGACGAAACCGGCCGCCGCGATCGCCAGCAACCCAGGAATGAACCACGCGATAGATTGCGCGAAAGGAGGGCGTCGTCGTGATTTGGGCTGGGTCATGCCGACAGTATAGAAATCGCGGCGACTTCAGACGGTAACCTGGTGTTAACACCCGCACTATTTTTCGGCGTTTTATTCCGCGCGTGCGGCGAGGCGTTCATTCGCCCAGCCTCAGTCGTCACGATCGTCGCGCGTGGCGGATTCGCGATACGAGGGATGATTGGCGACGGCCAGCGTCTGCTGTGGCGGCAGCTGCAGATGCCAGCCCTGCGTGCGCAGATGGTCGAGCACTTGTTCGGTGTCCTCCACCGGCAGCTTGCGCTGCTCGTCCAGGTGCACTTCGACCACGAAACGCAGCTCGCCCAACAGCAGCAGCAGCGATTCGGACAGCACATCGAAACCATCGCGACGGGCCAGCCATACGTAGCTGTCGGTTTTGCGCTGGCTGGCGTAGACGAAACACTGCATGGCCGTACTCCCGTGGTGATGCCAACACCGGTCGTGCTGCTCAAGACGACCACGAGGGTAACAGCGACGGCCGCCGTGTGCTCGGCTCGATCCGAAAAGCTCGATGCGCCATTCGGCATGACCGCGCCCGCAAGCGCAGCCTGCGCTGCCCTGACGTCGATCAGCCGCGCTTGATCAGCATGTCCACCATGCGATGGAAAAACGCGCCGTACGGCGGCCCGAGCATGCCGGCGCCGTTGAGCCGTGCCTGCCGGAACACCGGCTTCATGTGCGAGAACGTGCGGAAGCCCGCTTCACCGTGATAGCCGCCCATGCCCGACGGACCCACTCCGCCGAACGGCAGGCCGTGCTGGGCGATGTGGTACAGCGTGTCGTTGACGCTGACGCCGCCGGCCACGGTGCGCGCCAGGACCGAGTCGATCAGCGCGCCGTCTTCCTCGAACAGGTACAGCGCCAGCGGGTGCGGATGGGCGGCGACATACGCGACCGCTTCGTCGATCGAGTCGTACGGCAGCAGCGGCAGCAGCGGGCCGAAGATCTCGTCGCGCATGATGTCCATGCTGTCGTTGACGTCGCTGACCAGTTGCGGTGACAGGCGTCGATGCGAGGCGTCATCCGGCGCGTCGCCCAGCAGATGTACTTTCGCGCCCGCCGCCACAGCCTTGTCGCGCAGGCCGACCAGGCGCGCGTACTGGCGATCGGAAATGATGCTGGCGTACTGCTTGCTCTGCGCCAGCTGCGGATACATTTTCGCCACCGTGCGCTTGGCCGCGTCGATGAATTCGGCCATGCGCGTGCGCGGCAGCAGCACGTAGTCGGGCGCGATGCAGGTCTGTCCGGCGTTGACCAGCTTGCCGAACAGGATGCGCTCCACCGCGTTGTCGAAGCGCGCGCCGGGGCCGATGATCGCCGGCGACTTGCCGCCCAGTTCCAACGTCACGGGTGTGAGGTTGGCGGCGGCGGCGCGCATCACGTGGTGGCCCACGGCGGTGGAGCCGGTGAAAAGCAGATGGTCGAACGGCAGCGACGAGAATGCCTGCGCCACGTCGGCGTCGCCGGTGACTACGGCCACTTCATCCGGCTGGAAATATTTGCCGATCTGCGCGGCGAACAGCGCCGAAAAGCCCGGCGTGAATTCGCTCATTTTCACCATCGCGCGATTGCCCGCGACCAGCGCGTCGACCAGCGGGCCGATGGCCAGATAGAGCGGGTAGTTCCACGGCACGATGATGCCGATCACGCCCAGCGGCTGCGGGATCAGTTCGTTGCGCGCCGGCAGAAACGTCAGGCCCGGCAGCGAGCGTTGCGGGCGCATCCAGCCGCGGCCTTTCTTCAGAGCGTGGCGCACCGCGGACAGGCTGGGGAAAAACTCCAGCAGGTCGGTTTCTTCGGTCGGCCGCTGGCCAAAGTCCGCATGGATAGCCGCCCCGAACGCGTGTCGCTGCTCGTTGAGCATCGTTTCCAGCGCACGCAGCCGTCTGGCGCGCGTCGGCCAGTCTGGCGTCGGCTGGCTGGCATGCGCCAAACGCTGTTGCTGCAACAAGGCGCTGAGGTTCTGTTGGTCTTGGCCGTTCATGGGAGTGCCTCTTTGCTGGGCGCTTCACTGGTCAATCGCGGGTACTTGCCACCCCCAGCCTGACCCGAGTGCTGGAGAATATCTCTGCATAATGCCCGATAAGAGCCCGAACGTTGCGTCCGCCTGCGGAGGGCGAGCCACTTTCTCGCTGCGCGGCCAGAGAAAAGTCACCATGGCGCCGCTGGAGAAGTGCGAACAGCGCCGCTGGCATGCGTGGGGAGAGCGGAGTGAAGAAGCGATCGTCGCGACTTGGTGCTTGCCAGGCGGCTTTCGCAGGTCCATGAATCGCGGCCGGGCTTTTGGACGGCCTCCCCTGCGCTAACGAACAGAGCCCCACGGCTCCCTCCTGCGATATGGCTCACTGTCGGAAGAGGGGAAGGTCAACAGCAACGGCGGGCGCGTCGCGAGCCTGTGCGACAGCAAGGGCAGCCGCTACGGCGGCTGATAATTATTGTTTAGATAAATAAAATTATTGTTTTACGATAATTTATGCTAGGATTCTCTCATTCGCGAGAGAGTCTGACCATGCCAGCTGAATCCATTGCGTCACCCAGCCCGCGCCTGATCCGCGATGGCAAACGATTTTCCTGGTTAGCTGGCGTGTGTTGGCTGATAACGCTTGCTATAGCCTTGCTGGAAGTGGGCGCTCTGGCCTTACGGTCCGGTCACGCCGGTCTTTTGCATGGCGGCTTCGCCTTCAATGTGGATCTGTCGTGGCTCGATATGGCCGACGCTCCAGATCCGGCGTTCGTGCCGATCGACCATTTCACCATCGGGCAGTCTCTGCTGTGCACTGCACTGCTGGCGCTGCGGCTGCTGCCTGGCCAGATCATCTTGTGGAGTCTGATGCGACTGTTCGGTACCTACGGTCGTGGCGAGGTATTCACCGCACGCAACACCTATCGCATCCGCGTGGTCGCGTGGTCCTTGATGGCTTATGCGACCGTGCCGCTCATCACGCATGCAAGCTTGTTTGCCGCCGGCATGAGCGAGGTGGCCGTCAAGTTAGAGGTTCGCCAGTTGGATGCGTTCGTGACGGGACTGGTTGTTTTGGCGTTGGCACGAGTCGTCTCATTCGGTTGCGCTATCGACGAAGACCGCCAGGGTTTTGTTTGATGGCTATCGTCGTACGGCTCGACGTGATGCTGGCACTACGAAAAGTTCGCTCCACCGAGCTGGCGCGTGCCGTGGGAATCACTGAAGCCAATCTTTCGTTGCTCAAGTCCGGCAAGGTGAAAGGCGTGCGCTTTGAAACGCTGGAAGCGATCTGTCGCCATCTGGATTGCCAGCCGGGCGATCTCCTCGAAAACGTCCCCGATAGCGAAGAAAGCGAGTCGTAAAGCCGGCGGGGTCATCGCACCTTTTATCACCGGAGAATTGTCATGCGTCGCCACCGTACAACCGTCGTCCCTGTCGTGCTTGTTATCGCCATGGTATGCGCCGCTTTTGCGAAAGCTGGTCATGCCACCGTCTCATCGAAAGTGCCGCTGACATCCGCCAATGACGGCCACGATACGGTACCCGTCTACGTGAACGGACAAGGGCCTTTCCCGTTCATTCTGGATAGCGGCGCCGATGGCTCGGCGGTTTACCAATGGTTCGCCGACCAAGCCAGGCTCCCTAAGTTAAAGGGAAAAGATCAGGATCTATCCGGGCAGACCGGTTCATCCAAAGTGTCGATGTATCGTATCGACCAGTTGTCGCTGGCCGGTCTTTCCATCTCAGGCGTCGAGGCGTTTGGCCTTCCAAATCGACGTGACGCTGGAAAACAGGCAGGGGTACTCGGAAACGACTACATGGACAAGGCCGTCGTGGCTTTCGATATCCAGTGCCGCCACGTAACCATTTATCCAAAGCCGGTTGATATCACTACTGTGGTGGGCCGTAATGCCCAGCCGATCAAGGCCCGCATCGATCCTGGCACCACGCTGCTCACCGTGCCGGTCACGGTCAACGGTTTCGCTGGCGTGGCGATACTCGACACGGGGTCGAGGCGCACGCGCCTGACGCCTGGTTTTGCTAAGGGTGCGGGTATCGATGCAGCGCGCCCGCCATTCCACGACGATGAGCCCATCTACGGCACCAGCATCATCAAACAGGTGCCGCGCGTGGGCCCGATTGGTCTAGTGCGCGTCGCCAATGCCGTATTTCCCGACGCCACCGGCCAAGTGCTCGATCTTTCCGTGCTGGCGCATGATTTCGGTCGTAAGCCGGCGATGATTTTGGGTGCCGACCTGATTGGCCGCTATCGGTTCGTCTACGACCATGCAGATCAAACCGTATGGTTCCTGCCGTCGGGTTGTTCCAGGCGATAGATGTTTTCTGGCGACGCAGCGGCGACTTTTGTCTGTTATTCAGAGAAAAGCTACTCGCTCCGAAGGAGCGAAAAGCCTTTGATTCAGCAGCACCCATCTCCCAGACCGTAGCCTATCGCTTCGCTCTGGGGGATGGGGAATATCCATCACTCGCCGATAGTCAGCAGTGATGCGTTGCCGCCGGCGGCGGTGGTGTTGACGGTCAACGTGCGCTCGTTGGCGAAGCGCAGCAAATAATGCGGGCCGCCGGCCTTCGGCCCGGTGCCGGACAGGCCTTCGCCGCCGAACGGCTGCACGCCCACCACCGCGCCGATCTGGTTGCGGTTGACGTAGCAGTTGCCGACGCGGGCGTGGCTGCTGATGTAGTCGATGGTGTCGTCGATGCGGCTGTGGATGCCCAACGTGAGGCCGTAGCCGGTGGCGTTGATCTGCGCCACAACCTTCTCCAGCTCGCTGCCCTTCCAGCGGATCAAATGCAGGATCGGGCCGAACACTTCGCGCTGCAGCACGTCGAGCGAGGCGATCTCGTAGGCGCGCGGAGCGAAGAAGGTGCCGTGGTCGGTGACGGCGGCGTCCAGTTTCACTTCGCCAATCTTTTTCGCTTCGCGGTCCATTCGCGCGGCGTGGTCGACCAGCAGCTTGCGCGCGTCCTCGTCGATCACCGGGCCGACGTCGGTGCTGAGCTGGCCGGGGTCGCCGACCGTCAGCTCGCCCATCGCGCCGGCGAGCATGGCGACGACCTTGTCGGCGATGTCTTCCTGCACGAACAGGATGCGCGCGGCCGAGCAGCGCTGGCCAGCGGACTGGAAGGCCGAGGCGATGACGTCCTTGACGATCTGCTCGGGCAGGGCGGAGGAGTCGGCAATCATCGCGTTCTGCCCGCCGGTTTCGGCGATCAGGGTGGCGATGGCGGCGTTGCGCGCGGCCAGCGAACGGTTGATCGCCCAGGCCGTGTCGGTCGAGCCGGTGAAGGCGACGCCGGCGATGCGCGGGTCTTTCGTGAGTGCCGCGCCGACGGTGGCGCCGTCACCGGGCAGGTATTGCAGCACGTCGGCGGGTACGCCGGCGGCATGCAGCAGCTGCACGGCCAGGTGGCCGATCAGGGTGGTCTGTTCGGCCGGCTTGGCGATGACCGCGTTGCCGGCAGCCAGCGCAGCACTGACCTGGCCGAGGAAGATCGCCAGTGGGAAATTCCACGGACTGATGCAGACGAACACGCCGCGGCCGTGCAGGAATAGCTGGTTGCTCTCGCCGGTCGGGCCGGGCAGCTGCTCGGGCTGGCCGAACAGCCGGCGCGCCATGGTGGCGTAGTAGCGCAGAAAATCAGCCGCCTCGCGGATCTCGGCGATCGCGTCGGGCAGGCTCTTGCCGGCCTCGCGCACGCACAGCGCGACGAACTCGGCGCGGCGCGCCTCGAGCTGGTCGGCCGCGTGTTCGAGAATCGCGGCGCGGCTGGCCGCCGGCAGGCGGTCCCAGCCCGGCTGCGCGGCGGCGGCGCTGGCGATGGCCTGGTCGACCGTGGCGCTGTCGGCGCTGACGTAGCTGCCGACGGTCTGCCGGCGGTCGGCCGGATTGGTCACCGTCACGGTCGGGCCGCTGGCGTTGGCGCCGGGCACCAGCGGGCCAGCTTTCCACGGGCCGGCGTGGGCATTCACCGCGTCGGCCAGGGCTTTGAGTTCGTTGTCGTTGGCAAAGTTGACGCCCATGGAATTCTTCCTGGAAATAGCATTGGAATGCGGCGCCAGCGCGGCATTCTCAGCGTAGAGATTCACCGGCAGCGGGATGCGCGGGTGCGGGATCGAAGTGAAGGACCGAACCGTTTCGCACGGATCGGCGACCAGCTCGCGCACCGGCACGCTCTCGTCGACCACGCGGTTGACGAAGCTGGTATTGGCGCCGTTCTCGAGCAGGCGGCGCACCAGGTACGGCAACAGGTCCTCGTGCGTGCCCACGGGCGCGTAGACGCGGCAGGGCACGTTCAAGTTCTGCGGGCCGATCACTTCGGCGTAAAGGTCGGTGCCCATGCCGTGCAGGCGCTGGTTCTCGTACGGCCGCCCCTGCGCCAGGTGATGGATCGCCGCGATGGTGTGCGCGTTGTGGGTGGCGAACTGCGGGTAGATCAGGTCGCTGCCGGCGCCGAACAGGCGCCGCGCGCAGGCCAGGTAGGACACGTCGGTGTTCGGCTTGCGGGTAAACACCGGATAGCCGGGCACGCCGTTTTCCTGCGCGCGCTTGATCTCGGCGTCCCAGTAGGCGCCTTTGACAAGGCGTACGTACCAGCGGCGGTTGGTGGCGCGGGCCGTTTCGATCAGCCAGTCGATCACGAACGGCGTGCGCTTGGCGTAGGCCTGTACCACGATGCCCAGCCCGTTCCAGCCCTGCAGCGAGGGATGTGCGAAGACGTCGCCGATGATGTCCAGCGACAGCTCGAGACGATCGGCCTCTTCGGCGTCGACCGACAGCGCGATGCCGTACTTCATCGCCAGCTGCGAGAGCTCGAGCAGCTTTTCGGTCAACTCGCGGCGGGCACGCTCGCGCTTGGCGACTTCGTAGCGCGGATGCAGCGCCGACAGCTTCACCGAAATCGACGGCGCGTCGGTGTGATTGGCGAACGGGCCGCGCCGACCGATGGCGGCGATCGCGTCGCGATAATCCTGCTGATAGCGTTCGGCCGTGGCGCTGGTCAGCGCCGACTCGCCGAGCATGTCGTAGGAATAGCGGTAGACCGCATGCTCTTTCTTCGCGCTGCGATCCAGCGCCTCGTCGATGGTGCGGCCCATCACGAACTGGTGGCCCATGATGCGCATGGCCTGGCGCACCGCCAGCCGGATCGCCGGTTCGCCGGCGCGGCCGACCAAGCGGCGCAGCGCGCTGGTGACGTCGTGGCGGGTTTCTTCGGCCAGGTTGACCAGGTGTCCGGTCAGCATCAGTCCCCAGGTGGAGGCGTTGACGAAGACCGACTCGCTCTGGCCCAGATGTTTTTTCCAGTTGGCGTCGCCGAGCTTGTCGCGGATCAGCTTGTCGGCGGTGGCTTTGTCCGGGATGCGCAGCAGCGCTTCGGCCACGCACATCAGCAGCACGCCCTCCTCGCTGGACAGGTCGTACTGGCGCATGAAGGACTCAACCACGCTCTGGTCCTTGGCGCGCCGGCGCACCCGGCTGACCAGGTCGGCGGCCACGTCGATGACTTTTTCGCGTTCGGCAGGCGGCAGGCTGGCCTGGGCGAGCAGGTCGTTGACCGCTTCGGTTTCGTCGCGAAGCCAGGCGGCGGTGATGCGCGCACGCGCAGGCGACGGATCGCCGGGGAGTTCGGAGCTGAGAATAGGCTGGGTCACGGGCTTGTCGGAAGATCCGCGCAGGCGGAGGGGAGCGCGGGATTGTACGCCGGCCTTCGCATTTTGCGTGCGTCATCCGGGCGCATGCCCGGCGCGAGGTCGACGCTGTGTGGTGTGCCGGACGACCTTTCCACTGCTCGCTTCGCCGTGGCCGTGGCCTGCGCGTTTCACATTCGTCCTTTGCTGCATTGTTGCCCACTGCCGCGCCGCGGCCTATCATCCCGACGTTACTGGCACGCTGGATCCCCATGATCGTGCTTCGACCGGTTGCCGACGATGTGCTGGGCGTGACGATGTGGCTCAAGCCCAATCGATCGCTCAGCCGCCGCGGCATGCGTCGACTGATCGGGGTGCTGGCGGTACTGGCGCTGACAACGGCGGGACTGGGCGCGTGGCAGGGCAATGTGTTTGCGCCGCTGTTCGCTCTGGTGGAATCCGTAGCTGTGGCGTGTGCGTTGAGCGTGGCCTGGCGGGCCGGCGATCGCAGCGAGCGCATCACCCTCGACGCGTCGTCGCTGGAGGTGCAGCTGCTGCCGAGCCGACGCTGCATGCAATTCCAGTCGTACTGGGTGCGCGTGCTGCTGAAGCCGGGCAATGGTCGTCATCGTCTGCTGCTGGCATCGCACGGGCGCGAAATGGAGATCGGCGTTTTTCTGGGAGAGCAGGAACGCGTCGAGCTGTCAAAGAAACTCAGGGTGCTGCTGGCCACGATCAACGACCAGCCGCGCAAGTAGGTTCATCAAAGGTGCAACACATGACATCTGGCAGCATCAGGCGATCATTCACGGCAGCGGCGACCCTTGCAGCAGCGCTGTTCGGCAGCGCTGCCAGCGCGGACCCGTCGCCGTATCAGTTGAACATGCAGCCGGGCGGTTCGACCTGGTCGCACGTGCCCTACGAGCTGAACAACTGGTCCTTCGGCGTGTGCGTGGTGATCGGCGTGCTGGTGTTCGGCGCGATGTTCATCGCGATGTTCCGCTTTCGCAAATCGCGCGGTGCGGTCGCCGAAAAGTGGTCGCACAACACCAAGCTGGAAATCGTCTGGACGACGATTCCGGTGATCATTCTGATCACGCTGGCTTACTTCGCCACCGGTGGCATCACTTCCTGGGCCGATACCACCGGCTCGCAGATGACGGTCAAGGTGACCGGCTATCAGTGGAAGTGGCGCTACGATTACGTGGATTACCTGGGCAAGCCGATCAGCAAGGTCGGCTTTATGTCCAAACTCGACACGCAGAGCGACCAGACGCGCCAGCTCGGCTCAGGTATGGACCCGTATGCGGTCAAGTCGGGCAACGAAAACACCTATCTGCTCGATGTCGACAAGCCGCTGATCGTGCCGGTCGACACCAAGATTCGTTTCGTCATCACCGGTGCCGACGTGATCCATTCGTGGTGGGTGCCGGCGCTGGGCTGGAAGCTCGATGCGATCCCGGGCATCGTCAATGCGGCCTGGACCAACATCAAAGAGCCGGGCATCTACCGCGGCCAGTGCGCCGAGCTGTGCGGCCAGGATCACGGCTTCATGCCGATCGTGGTAGTCGCCAAGTCCAAGCCGGATTTCGCCAAGTGGTTGGCTGACGAGCAGGCAAAGGCCAATCCGCCGGCCGCGGCCCCTGCTCCTGCCG
Organism: Rhodanobacter sp. K2T2; assembly: GCF_013408815.1. Classification (NCBI taxonomy): domain Bacteria; kingdom Pseudomonadati; phylum Pseudomonadota; class Gammaproteobacteria; order Lysobacterales; family Rhodanobacteraceae; genus Rhodanobacter; species Rhodanobacter sp. K2T2. The sequence goes on from NZ_JACCCA010000008.1 coordinate 110,024, forward strand.
CTGCGTCGACGGCAGCGGCACCGAAGACCGCCCAGACTGCACCGGTTGCCGACAAACCCTCCACGGCCAAGCAGGGCTGAGCTTTGCTTTTGTAACCACGCTTTCGCACACGTCATCTACGTCGTCGCATTCCCATCAGGTTGAGGTCAAGCCCATGTCCCACGCAGCCACCCATGATCACCACGATGATCACCACGGCGCGCCGAAGAGTTTCTTCCAGCGCTGGTGCATGTCCACCAACCACAAGGACATCGGCACGCTTTATCTGGTGTTTGCGCTGACGATGTTCTTCATCGGCGGCAGCTTCGCGATGGTGATCCGCGCCGAGTTGTTCAAGCCGGGCCTGCAGCTGGTACAGCCGTACTTCTTCAACCAGATGACCACGTTGCATGCGCTGGTAATGATCTTCGGCGCGATCATGCCGGCCTTCGTCGGGCTCGGTAACTGGATGATTCCGCTGATGGTCGGTGCGCCGGACATGGCGCTGCCGCGCATGAACAACCTGTCGTTCTGGATCATGCCGTTCGCCTTTGTGCTGCTGCTGTCCACGCTGTTCCTGCCCGGCGGCGGCCCGGCCGGCGGCTGGACCATGTATCCGCCGCTCTCCCTGCAGAGCAGCTCGCTGGCCTATGTGGTGTTTGCGGTGCATCTGATGGGCATCAGCTCGATCATGGGCGCGATCAACATCATCGCGACCATCCTCAATATGCGCGCGCCGGGCATGGATTTGCTGAAGATGCCGGTGTTCGTGTGGAGCTGGCTGATCACGGCGTTCCTGCTGATCGCGGTGATGCCGGTGCTGGCCGGTGCGGTGACGATGCTGCTGACCGACAAGTACTTCGGCACCAACTTCTTCAACCCGGGCGGCGGCGGCGATCCGGTGCTGTATCAGCACATTTTCTGGTTCTTCGGGCATCCCGAGGTCTACATCATGATTCTGCCGGCCTTCGGCATTATCTCGGAGGTGATTCCGACCTTCGCACGCAAGCCGATCTTCGGCTACAAGGCGATGGTGTTCGCCATTGCGTCGATCGCGTTCCTGTCGTTCATCGTGTGGGCCCACCACATGTTTGCCGTCGGCCTGCCGATGGGCGCCGAGATCTTCTTCATGTACGCCACCATGTTGATCGCGGTGCCGACCGGCGTGAAGGTGTTCAACTGGGTCAGCACCATGTGGGGCGGCTCGATGACCTTCGAAACGCCGATGCTGTTCGCCATTGCCTTCGTCATCCTGTTCACCATCGGCGGCTTCTCGGGCCTGATGCTGGCGCTGGTGCCGGCCGACTTCCAGTATCACGACACCTACTTCGTCGTGGCGCACTTCCACTATGTGCTGGTGACCGGCGCGCTGTTCGCGATCATCTCGGCCACGTATTACTGGCTGCCGAAATGGTGCGGCCATATGTACAGCGAGTTCTGGGGCAAGATGCATTTCTGGAACAGCGTGATCTGGGTCAACGTACTGTTCTTTCCGCAGCACTTTCTGGGTCTGGCCGGCATGCCGCGCCGCATTCCCGACTACAACGTGGCGTTCGCCAACTTCAACATGATCAGCTCGATCGGCGGCTTCCTGTTCGGCGCCTCACAGCTGATTTTCCTCGGCGTGCTGATCCACGCGATCTGGTTCTCGAAGAACAAGGCCACCGATCGCGTATGGGAAGGTGCCAAGGGTCTGGAGTGGACGGTGCCGTCGCCGGCGCCTTTCCACACCTTCGACGTGCCGCCGGTGATTCGCGATGAAGATCTCGCGCACGGCCACGTCAACGATTGATCGGCAAGCCACCGCTACCCATGACGCCCGTGCTCACAAGTGACGAGATCGAAAAGCGCCGTAAAGGCGTGCGACGCACGGTGACCATTCTGGTGTCGGTCGTGGTGGCGTTTTTTTTGCTGTCCTTTATCCAGATCGTGCTGATGAAGTAGCCGTATCGTCGCAGTGGCAGGTTATGCTCGGTCGTCGACAGCGGCCGATCCGTTTGCAGTTCCCGCGTCACCACGCGGGGTAACGTCATCAAGAGAAGTCCACGGGGTTTCAACCATGGGTCAGTCGCACGACGCGTATTTCATTCCGACCAAGAGCTACTGGCCTTTCGTGGCCGCGGTGGTCATGTTCACCACCATGTTCGGTGCTGCGCACTGGCTCAATGCGCCGCCGGGCGATTCCGGCTTCGGCAAGACGGTGCTGATCGTCGGCGTGATCGGCGTGCTGGGCATGTTCTTCGGCTGGTTCCGCTCGGTGATCAACGAATCGCAGGCCGGCAGCTACAACCACCAGGTCGACACCTCGTTCCGCATGGGCATGATGTGGTTCATCTTTTCCGAGGTGATGTTCTTCGGCGCCTTTTTCGGTGCGCTGTTCTACATCCGCATGTTCTCGCTGCCCTGGCTGGGTGGCGAAGGCCATGGTGTGCTGACCCACGAATTTCTGTGGAGCGACTATGCCGCCTCGTGGGGATCCAGCGCCGGCAATGGACCGCAGCATATCGGCGGCGTGTTCCGCACCGTGCCGGCATGGGGCTTGCCGCTGCTCAATACACTGATCCTGCTGTCGTCCAGCGTCACCGTGACCATCGCCCATCACGCACTGCGTGCCGGGCATCGCGGCAAGATTCTGGTGTTCCTTGGTCTCACCGTCCTGCTGGGCGCGCTGTTTCTGAATTTCCAGGCGCACGAATACATCGAGGCCTACCGCGAACTGAATCTGACCCTGCACAGCGGCGTGTACGGCTCGACGTTCTTCCTGCTGACCGGTTTCCATGGGCTGCATGTGACGCTGGGTACGATTATGCTGGCGGTGATCTGGTTCCGCGTGTTGAAGGGTCATTTCAACAAGGAGCACCACTTCGGTTTCGAAGCGGTGGCCTGGTACTGGCATTTCGTCGACGTGGTCTGGCTTGGCCTTTTCATGTTCGTCTACATTCTCTGACGCGACTGCGCGAGTATCGAAAGCCCGTCCTGCGACGGGCTTTTTTTTGCGTGGAGTGTTGCTCCGCCTCATTTCGCTGCCTGTCGCCGTGCCATCGCCACGCTGCGGCAAGGCTGCCAAACTAGAGGGTCTTCAGGGAATCACCGCATGCAGCCTCTGGAAAACGCCAAAATCGCCGTCGTCGGCCTGGGTTACGTCGGCCTGCCGCTGGCCGTGGAGTTCGGCAAGCGCTACGAGACCGTCGGCTTCGACGTCAACGCCGCGCGGATCGACGCGCTGCGCGCAGGCATCGACGCCACGCTGGAGGTGGATGCCGCAGAGATGGCTGACGCCGCGCGGCTGCGCTTTACCGCTGCTCTGGACGAGATTCGCGGCTGCAACGTTTACATCGTCACCGTGCCGACGCCGATCGACGCGGCCAAGCGGCCCGACCTGACGCCACTGGTCCAGGCCAGCGAATCGCTGGGCAAGGTGATCGCAGCCGGCGACATCGTGGTGTACGAGTCCACCGTGTATCCGGGCTGTACCGAGGAAGTCTGCATTCCGATACTCGAGCGGGTCTCGGGCCTGGTCTATAACCGCGATTTTTTCGCCGGCTACAGCCCCGAAAGGATCAACCCGGGCGACAAGCAGCATCGGGTCACCAATATTCTGAAAGTGACATCCGGCTCGACCCCGGAGATCGCCGAGTTCGTGGACCGGCTGTATGGCTCGGTCATCACCGCCGGCACGCACAAGGCCAGCTCGCTGAAGGTGGCCGAGGCGGCCAAGGTGATCGAGAACACCCAGCGCGATCTGAATATCGCGCTGGTCAATGACCTGGCGAAATTGTTCAACAAGCTCGGCATCGATACGCTGGAGGTGCTGCAGGCGGCGGGCACCAAATGGAACTTCTTGCCGTTCCGGCCCGGCCTAGTCGGCGGTCATTGCATCAGCGTCGATCCGTATTACCTCACGCACAAGGCGCAGGAGGTCGGGCATTACTCCGACGTGATTCTCGCTGGCCGCCGCACCAACGACAGCATGGGCCAGTACATCGCGGGCGAAGTGATTCGCCTGATGGTGTGCAAGGGCATCAATCCGGTGCGGGCGCGCATCCTGATTCTCGGGCTCACCTTCAAGGAAAATTGCCCGGACCTGCGCAATACGCGCGTGGTCGATATTATCGATGCGCTGGCTACGTACAACGCCCAGATCGACGTGTTCGACCCGTGGGTGGAGGTTGCGGCCGCCAGGCACGAGTACGGTATCGATCTGATCGGCGAGCCGGCCGCGGGGCAGTATGATGCGGTGATCGTAGCGGTGGGGCACCACCAGTTTGCCGCCCTCGGCGCCGAGGGCATTCGAGATTTCGGCAAATTGTCATCGGTGCTGTACGACGTGAAGTACGTGCTGCCGCGCGATGCGGTGGACGGTCGTCTCTGATTTGGCCGTCCAAACGCCGGCCATGGTTGGATTGGCTCAAGCCGGCATCGGACAGAACTGACGCGTCAGCGCGTCGATCAATCGAATGGATGACAGCGGCATGAAAATTCTTGTCACGGGCACGGCCGGGTTCATCGGCTCGCATGTCGCGATGCGGCTGCTGGCGCGCGGCGATCACGTCGTCGGCGTCGACAACCTCAGCGACTATTACGACGTCAATCTGAAGAAGGCGCGGCTGGTGCGCTTTGCCGAGCATCCGAATTACACCCATATCACCGCTGATCTGGCCGACCGCGCCGCGATCGAGTCGGCGTTCGCCACGCACAAGCCGCAGCGTGTAATCAATCTGGCCGCGCAGGCCGGCGTGCGCTACGCAGCGCAGAATCCGCACATCTACGTGTCGACCAACGTCACCGGTTTTCTGCACGTCATCGAGGGCTGTCGTCATCACGATGTCGAGCACTTGGTGTTCGCCTCCACCAGCTCGGTGTACGGCGCCAACACCTCGATGCCGTTCTCCGAACATCAGTCGACCGAGCATCCGCTGACCCTGTACGCCGCATCGAAAAAAGCCAACGAGATGATGGCGCACAGCTATGCCCATCTCTACGGCATGGCTTGCACGGGCCTGCGCTTTTTCACCGTCTACGGCCCGTGGGGTCGGCCGGATATGGCGCTGTTTCTTTTCACCCAATCGATTCTGGCCGGTGAGCCGATCAAGGTGTTCAACCATGGCCACCACAAGCGCAGTTTCACCTACGTCGACGACATCGTCGAAGGCGTGATTCGCACGCTGGATACCGTGCCCACAGGCAATCCGCAGTGGGATGGCAACAAGCCCGATCCGGCGACGAGTCTGGCGCCGTATCGGCTCTTCAACATCGGCAACCAGCAGCCGGTCGAGCTGCTGCGCTATATCGAGGTGCTGGAGCAATGCCTGGGCCGCAAGGCCGTCATGGAACTGTTGCCGCTGCAGGCAGGCGATGTGCCCGATACCGAAGCCGACGTGTCCGCGCTCGCGGCGGCGGTGGACTACACGCCGAAAGTGTCGGTCGAAGAAGGTGTTGCCAGCTTCGTGCGCTGGTATCGGGATTACTACAAGGTCGATTGAAGGTTGTCGCAGGCGCAGTGCGCGCTGCATCGATTGACGCACCGCGTCATTGCCGAAACCGTTCGGGGCGCGATTTGTCGCGGTGCGGGCCCGGTGCGTGGAACGCCCGGGTACAATCGCTCGTTGCGATTATTGGCCCACGTCGTGCGGGTGCAGCCAGCCCATCCAGATGCCGAGCGCGACCATGCCAATCAGCAGCAGGGACAGGCCGATACGCCGCGTCAGCGCCCACACCGTGCGCTTGTCGTTGTCCTTGTCGGTCATCATGAAATACAGCGCCTGGCCGAGGCTGAAGATCACCACCAGCAGCACGATCACGAGTGCGGTTTTATAGATGGTTTCCAAGTGATAGACCCGATCCAGGTTGATGTCCCGAGTATAGCGGCCGCTATGCGGTACTCCGCATGAGCGGCTTTCGCCGTCCGTCGTGGTGGGCATTGCTGTTGACGGTCGTCGGCGCGTTGCTGTTCATACGTCTTGGCGTGTGGCAGTTGCACCGCGCCGACTTCAAGGACGCGCTTCTGCGTCGGTATGCCGCATCGGCGACGGCACCCTTGCAGGACTTTCCCAAGGTCGCCGATACGCCGCCGGATGATGGCTTTCCGCGCGTGCATGTCAGCGGTCGTTACCTGACCGATCGCATCTACCTGCTGGACAACCCCAATCATGACGAGCGCGGCGGCGTGGAAGTTTTCGTGCCGCTCGCGCTGCACGATACGCAAAAGCTGCTGTTGGTGGATATGGGTTTTCTGCCCGGCAACGGTACCGGTCAGGAGCCACAGCTGCCGGCGTTGCCGAGCACCGAGGTGAGCCTGCAAGGTCTTTACGTGCCGATGCCGCCGATCGGTTTTCAGATGGGCGGCAACGCGCTGCAGCAGCAGTCGCGCTGGCCGAAGAAAAGCATTTTTCTGGACCCCGTCGACGTCTCGCACGATCTCCACCGCACGCTGTATCCGCGCATGCTGGCGCTCGATCCCGATCCGGCGTCGATCTACGTGCGCGTGCATACGCTGGATTTTTCATCGATGCCGCCGGCGCGCCATCGCGCGTATGCTTTCCAGTGGTTTACGTTCGCGCTGGCGGCGGTGGTGCTTCTGCTGGTGCTGCATCGCAAGCGCGGTCCGCGCCATCGCTGATATCGCCTGAGACATCAGATCCACTCATCAACATTTGCTGCGACTTCATGCCTACTCATACCCACGATCCTGCCGCTTTGCGCAAAAGCCGATTCTTTCTGGTGCTGATCGCGCTGGTGTTTGCTGCGCCTATTCTGGTCGCCGGCCTGCTGACATTCACCGGCTGGCAGCCGAGCGGCAAGGGCAACGGCCAGCCGATCATGCCGCAACGCAATTTTGTCGACGAGAAGCTGCGCGTGCAGCTGGCCAATGGGCAGACGTATGCATGGCGCGACAGCGAGCCGCGCATGACGCTGATCGCGCTGCCCGGGCCCGGCTGTGCGGTGCAATGCCTGGATGACCTCACGGCGATGGCCAAGGCCCGCATCATGCTCAGCCGCAACCAATCGCGCCTGCGCCTGCTTTATCTGGGCCAGCCGCCGGCGGGCGAAGGTCTGGCCGCGATTCGAAACTACTGGCAGCTCGGTACCGACGTCGACGGCAAGCTGGCGAATTATCGACCGACCACGCCGGACAGCGTCAGCGCGGTGCTGGTGGAGTCCAACGGCACCGCGCTGTCGCTGTATCCTGCCGGCTCCGATCCGGCCGGTCTAGCGCGCGATCTGCAGAAGGTGATCCACTGATGTTCTCCAACGCGATGTCTCCCCGCATCGTCAAGACGCTGCGCGCACTGACCCTGCTGGCGGCGCTGTTCGCGTTCGGGCTGGTGATGTTCGGTGCGTTTGTGCGCCTCTCCAACGCGGGGCTGTCATGCCCCGACTGGCCGACCTGCTACGGCAAGGCCACCTGGCCCACCCACGCGCACGATATTGCCGCGGCCAATCTGGCCTATCCGGATCGCCCGGTGGAAACCGACAAGGCCTGGCGCGAGCAGGTGCATCGGGTGTTGGCCGGTTCGCTGGGCGTGCTGGTGCTGTTGATCGCGCTGATCGCCAGCTGGCGCAAGGCGTCGGCTCGCTATGGCGTCATCTCGGCGGCGATCTTCGCGGCGGTCGGCGTGGTGCTCTATCAGCGCGGCGAATTCGCGCTGTCCTCGCTGCTGTCGGCGCTGGCGATCGCTCTGCCGATCATCGCGGCGCTGGCATTGAAGCGCAGCGGTGCGTGGAAGGTCAGCGTGCTGGCGCTGGCGATGATCATCTTCCAGGCCATGCTGGGCATGTGGACGGTGACCCTTCTGCTCAAACCCGTCGTGGTGATGGGCCATCTGCTGGGCGGCATCACCACGTTCGCGCTGCTGGCCTACGCGGCGCTGCGCTTTGCCGGCGTCGGTGCGTCGGACCATCGTCTGGCGGATCTGCGTCGGCTGGTGGTGCTCGGCATCGCGCTGCTGTTCTGCCAGATCGCGCTGGGTGGCTGGACCTCGGCCAACTACGCCGCGCTGGCCTGCGGCTATGGCACCGGCGCGTTTCCGCAATGCGGCGGTCAATGGATGCCGCCGACGGATTTCCACCAGGCATTCGTGCTGTGGCGCGGTATCGGCGTCAATTACGAAGGCGGCGTGCTCGACATGGCGGCGCGCAGCGCCATCCAGATGACGCACCGCTTCGGCGCGCTGGTGGTCTTCTGCTATCTGGCCTGGCTGTCGTTCAAGGCGGCGCGTCGGGGACTGCGCCTGTTTGCGATCGCCATCGCGCTGGCCCTGGTGTGCCAGGTTCTGCTGGGTATCAGCAACGTGGTGTACGGCCTGCCGCTACCGGTAGCGACGGCGCACAATGGCATGGCCGCGCTGCTGCTGTTTACCCTGCTGGCGACGCTGGCGCGCACGCAGATGCGCAAAGACGTATCACCCACGCTGCTATCGGAAACCCGCTGAGATGAGCCTCGTCCGCGAATATCTGCAGTTGACCAAGCCGCGCGTCGTCGCGCTGCTGGTGTTCTGCGCGGTGATCGGCATGTTCCTCGCAGTGCCCGGCATTCCGCCGTGGCCTGCGCTGGTATTCGGCACGATCGGTATCTGGATGGCCTCCGGTTCGGCGGCCGCGTTCAATCATCTGATCGACGAGCGTATCGACAAGCTGATGGCGCGCACCGCCCGCCGCCCGCTGGCCACCGGCAAGCTCACGCCGCGTCAGGTGCTGGTGTTTGCCATTGCGCTGGGCATCGCCTCGATGCTGGTGCTGGCGGTGCTGGTCAATCCGCTGACCGCGCTGCTGACCTTCGGCGGGCTGATCGGCTATGCGCTGGTATACACGGCCTATCTGAAGCGCGCCACGCCGCAGAACATCGTGATCGGCGGCCTGGCCGGTGCCATTCCGCCGGTGCTGGGCTGGACCGCCGTCACCGACTCGCTGCATCCGTTCGCGCTGCAGCTGTGCTTGATCATTTTCGTGTGGACGCCGCCGCATTTCTGGGCGCTGGCAATCTTTCGCCGCGCCGACTATGCCCGCGCGCAGGTGCCGATGCTGCCGGTCACGCATGGCGTGGCGTACACGCGTTGGCACGTTTTCTACTACACCGTGCTGCTGGTCATCGTCACCCTGCTGCCGACCATGACCGGCATGAGTGGACTGATCTATCTGGGCGGCGCGGCGGTGCTGGGCGCCGGCTTTCTGTATTACGCCGTGCGCCTGCTGCGTCCGCCGGACGAGTTTTTCGCGATGAAGGTGTTCAACTACTCGATCGTTTACCTGATGGCGCTGTTCGCCTTCCTGCTGGCCGACCACTGGCTGGGCGCGCCGTCGGTGCATCAGGGGCTGGCGTTTCGCTCGGTGGGGTGAGAATCGCTTTTGGCGTTTGCCCTGCACGCCATCGATGATGCTGGCTTCGTATCAACTTTCGCCACAAAACCCGGTTTTGTGCGTTGACTCTCGCGTGCTGCAGTCGCAAAATAACGGGGCTGAGCGGCGTGTCTTGCCCTCGGCTCCCAGTTCTGACAAATAAAGGCATATGGACGTTTACCCTAGTCGCAACGTCGACATCCGCGAGCATCGGGTGCCGGCAATGCATCACAAGCTGATTACCTGCGGCGACCGCCTGCGGTCGGCTGGCGTTTTCCTCGACTAGGGAAACCCGGCCCACCTCCTCCGGCGCTGCATGCGTCGTTATGAGGAGAAGGGCGATGACACTCTTTCGCACCCCCGGTTTCTTGCGCGCTTTGCGCTCCCTAGTGCTGTCCGTTCGCCGTGACCGCCCCCGCCTGGCGCGCGTGATCACCGTGCCCGCGCCGTTGAATCGCCCGGCCGCCGAGGCGGTCGTGATCCAGATGCCGCGCCCGGCCGATCTGTCGGCCGCCCGCGCCGCCGCGGCAGCCCGGGTTACGGTCGGCCGTCGTCCGCTGCAAACTCACCGCAACATTGCCCTGTTATCAAGGCAGGCGTGAAGCTGCGTGTGATCGGCAAGTCGTGGCCTCCGCCAATGGCGGAGACACGCTCGATGGATCCGTTGCGACCGCTCTGACGATCGCGACACAGCCTCGTGCCTCGCGCACGATCTGGCCACCTCCGTGCTGTATCCGGGCGTGCACCAGCCGTGGGCTTATCAATACTTTTCGGATAACGCCATGATCAAGCAAGTGATCCCTACCGCTGCGGGCAAGAGCGGCTCAGCCGCCGTGCGCATCGTGGTGGCACAGGAAGCCTACCGCGAGCGTGACGCGCTGCTGGCGTCGCTCGACACCAGCATGGCCGGTCTCGACGAAGAGCAGATCGCCGAGCGGCTCGACCGCGATGGCGTCAACGAGGTGTCGCACGAAAAGCCGCCGCACTGGACGGTGCAGCTGCTGCACGCGTTCAAGAACCCGTTCATCGTGGTGCTGCTGGTGCTGGCCTGCGTGCAGCTGGCGACCGACCATACCAACCTGACCGGCCCCACCATCATTTCGGTGATGGTGCTGATCAGCGTGCTGTTGAGCTTCACCCAGGAATACCGTTCGGCCAAATCCGCCGAGAAGCTCAAGGCGATGGTGCGCAACACTGCCACGGTGACACGCCGTTCCTCGGATGGCCACAGCGAGCGCATCGAGGTACCGGTCGCCGAGCTGGTGGCCGGCGATATCGTGCATCTGGCCGCCGGCGACATGGTGCCGGCGGATATCCGCCTGCTCAGCGCCAAGGATCTTTTCATCAGCCAGGCGATCCTCACCGGCGAATCGCTGCCGGTGGAAAAACTCGCTCCGCGTGCCGGCGCGCCGACGGCGGAAGAGCTGCAGGGGGCCATCGACAGCCCGCTCGACCTCAGCACCGTGTGCTTCATGGGCACCAACGCGGTCAGCGGTACGGCCACCGCCGTGATCGTCGCAACCGGTCCGCGCAGCTACCTCGGTTCGCTGGCGCACACGATGGTCGGTCAGCGCGTGCAGACCAGCTTCGACCGTGGCGTGAAGAGCGTCAGCTGGCTGCTGATCCGCTTCATGGCGGTGATGGTGCCGATCGTGTTTGCAATCAACTGGTGGGACAAGGGCAGCTTCCTGGAAGCGTTTCTGTTCGCCCTGTCGGTCGCGGTCGGCCTGACGCCCGAAATGCTGCCGCTGATCGTCACCGCCAATCTCGCCAAGGGCGCGATGGCGATGTCCAAGCGCAAGGTGGTGGTGAAGCGGCTCAACGCGATCCAGAATTTCGGCGCGATGGACGTGCTGTGCACCGACAAGACCGGCACGCTGACGCTGGACAAGATCGTGCTGGAGCGGCACCTGGACTTGAACGGCGAAGAGTCCGATGAGGCGCTGGAATACGGCTATCTCAACAGCCGCTTCCAGACCGGTCTGAAAAATCTGATGGACAAGGCGGTGCTGGAGCATCGCGACCTGGAGCCGACCGCCGAAACCTATCGCATCGTCGACGAGATCCCGTTCGACTTCCAGCGCCGGCGCATGTCGGTGGTGGTGGCCAAGGGCGATGATGAGGAGCTGCTGGTCTGCAAGGGCGCGGTCGAAGAGATGCTCTCGATCTGCGGCCATCTGAAATCGGGCGACGAGATTCTGCCGATGACCGACGCGCGACGCGCCGAGATCAAGGCGATGACGCACGAGCTCAACGAGGACGGCCTGCGCGTGCTGGTGGTGGCGATCAAGCGCTACCCGCCGACTACCGACCGCAGCTACAGCGTGGCCGACGAAACCGACATGATCGCGGTGGGCTGCCTGGCCTTCCTCGATCCACCGAAGGATACGGCCGGCACCGCGATCGCCGCGCTGCGTCATCACGGGGTCGACGTCAAGGTGATCACCGGCGACAACGAGGCGGTGACACGCAAAATCTGCCGCGAGGTCGGGCTGGACGTGGAGCACTCGGCGCAGGGCAAGCACATCGAGGCGCTGGAGGACGATGAACTGGACGCGCTGGTCAAGCGCACCACGGTGTTCGCCAAAATGTCGCCGCTGCAGAAGGCGCGCGTGGTGAAGTCGCTGCAGCGCATGGGCCACACGGTCGGCTTTCTCGGCGACGGCATCAACGACGCGCCGGCGCTGCGCGAGGCCGACGTCGGCATTTCGGTGGATACCGCCACCGACATCGCCAAGGAGTCGGCCGACATCATCCTGCTGGAAAAGAACCTGATGGTGCTGGAGGAGGGCGTGATCGAAGGGCGCGTGACCTTCGGCAACATCATCAAGTACATCAAGATGACCGCCAGCTCCAACTTCGGCAACATGTTCAGCGTGCTGATCGCCAGCGCGTTCCTGCCGTTCCTGCCGATGCTGCCGCTGCAGCTGCTGGTGCTCGATCTGCTGTATCACACCTCGCAGCTGTCGATTCCGTTCGACCGCATGGACGAGGAATACCTGCGCAAGCCGCGCAAGTGGGACGCCAGCGACATCGGCCGTTTCATGGTGTGGATCGGTCCGGTCAGCTCGATCTTCGACATCACTACGTTCCTGCTGCTGTGGCACGTGTTCGGTGCCAACTCGTCGGCGCATCAGACGTTCTTCCAGACCGGCTGGTTCGTCGAGAGCCTGCTCACGCAGACGATGATTGTGCACATGATCCGCACGCGCAAAATTCCGTTCTTGCAGAGTATTGCCGCGGCACCGGTGCTGGCGCTGACCGCGGCGGCGATGCTGGTCGGTATCGCGCTGCCGTTCACCGCGCTGGGTGCGAAGTTCAACATGGTGGCGATGCCGGCGGTGTTTTTCGGTTGGGTCGCGCTGACGGTATTCACGTATTGCGTGCTGACCCAGCTGGTCAAGCTCATCTACATCCGCCGCTACAGCCGCTGGCTGTAACAGCCGCAGCCGTATGCGCTGCGGTTGCGTGAAATGAAAACCAGGCGTGGTCGCATGCGCTGTATCGCAGCGACCGCGCGTTTATCCGCTCGCGTAGTTCACGCACGGAGACTTGTGCCATGAACGGAACCCTGATCCTGCTCGATATCGCAGGTTACGTCGCCCTGCTCCTGTGGGGTACCCATATGGTCACCAGCGGCGTACTGCGCGGTTACGGCAGTGCCTTGCGCCGCTGGCTGGGCCGCTACCTGAGTTACCGCCCGGCGGCGTTTTGTTTCGGTATGGGCGTCACCGCGCTGCTGCAAAGCAGTACCGCCACCGGCATGATGGCCATGTCCTTCGCGGCCAGTGGCTTCCTCGGACTGGCGCCGGGCCTTGCGGTGATGCTCGGTGCCAACGTCGGCAGCACGCTGGTAGTGCAGCTGCTTTCGTTCGATATCGCGCTGGTGGCGCCGGTGCTGGTGCTGATCGGCTTCGTGGTCCATCGCCGCAGCGACGACGCGCGTTACGAAAACATCGGCCGGGTGGCGATCGGGCTCGGTCTGATGCTGTTGTCTCTGCATCTTCTGGTGGTGTCGCTGGCCCCGGTGGAGAACGCCTCGGCGCTGCACGCCGTGCTGCAGGCGCTGGCCGACCAGCCGCTGCTGGCCGTGCTGGTGGCCGCCGTGCTCACCTGGGCATGTCATTCGAGTGTAGCGGTGGTACTGCTGATCGTTTCGCTGGCCACCACCCATGTCATCGATGCACAGGGAGCGCTGGCTCTGGTGCTGGGTGCGAACGTCGGCGGCACGCTGCCGGCGTTGTTCGATGCAAATGGCAATGTGGCCAAACGGCTGCCGCTGGGCAATACGCTGGTGCGGGTATTCGGCTGCCTGCTCTGTCTGCCGCTGCTGCATCCGCTGATGCTGTTGCTGGCACCGCTCGGCGATACGCCAGCCCGCCTGGCGGTGAATTTCCATACCGCTTTCAATCTGGTGCTGGCGCTGATCTTCATTGCGCCCGTGGAGAGCTTTTCGCGCTTGCTGATCCGACTGTTGCCGGAGCCACCGAAGCCGGCCGATGCCGGCGTGCCGCAGTATCTGGACGAGGGCGCGCTGGACAGCGCCAGCGTAGCGCTGGCCAACGCCGCGCGCGAGTCCATGCGGATGGCCGACATGGTCGAAAACATGCTCAAGGGATTGGTCGAGGTGTTCGGCAAGGACGACCGCCAGCGTGCGGCAGCGATCAGCCGCATGGACTCGACGCTGGATCGTCTGGGCGTGGCGATCCGCGAGTACCTTGCCGGTCTCGGCGGTGAGGCCTTGAATGAGGAGGATACCGAGCGCGCCCAGGAGATTCTGACCTTCGTCATCAATATCGAGCATATCGGTGATATCACTGCCAACAATTTGATGGAGTTTGCGGCGAAGAAGGCGCAGCGCGGCCAGGATTTTTCGGCGGACGACATCCAGGATCTGGCGATCATGCAAGCCCACGTCATGGAAAGCCTGCGACTGGGCATGGCGGTGTTTCTGCGCAGCGATCTGCGCGCGGCACAGCAGTTGTTCGCGCGTAAGGAAGTGCTGTGGCGGCTGGAGAACGATATTTCCGAGCGTCATATCCGCGCGTTGCGCGAGCGTCGCGACGAAGGCGGTGCGGGCGACGTCTATCTGCGGATATTGCGTGATCTGAAGCGCATCCACTCGCACCTGGCTGCGCTGGCTTACCCCGTACTCGAACATGCCGGCCTGCTTCAGGACCGGCTGATCCGTGACGTGGTGACAGCGCCAGCCCTGCCGTGACCGCCCATCGTACGAAGAAGGAGAACACCTGCCTTGGACCCTGATTCCCGAAGTCGATTAGTCAAAAAGCCAATCCACCAAGACCAAGAATTTGCCGTCGTTCTGACGTCGCCATCGCGCATGCTCCCCATGGGGTGATGCCTGGACGCGGCGGCCGTCGACGGTCTGACCGCGGCCCGGGATGCGCCCGCAGCTCGTTCGAGTTGCACGCTCTCCTTGCCGTTTCCGCGTCGCTTCGACTGCGTAGTCGTCGCCCGCATGAGCCCGCTGCATGAAGGGGAAGCCCGTGCGCTTTCAAACCATCAAAAATCCGCTTCGCCGCTTCGCCGCCATCGTGTTGATCGTTTGGCTGACGGCCTGTTCGCAATCGCCCAAGGAAGCACCGCCGGAGCCGGCGGTCATCGACGATCACGGCCTGCTGCGCATACCCGAGCATTCGCCATTGCGCTCGCGCCTGCAGGTGCAGACGGTCGAGTTGCGTGCGGTGCCGCACACGCTGACTGCGCCGGCGATGGTCGAGGCCGATCCCGCGCGCACGGCCAATATACTGCCGCCGCTGTCGGGCAAGATCGCCGCGCTGAAGGTCGGGCTGGGCGACACCGTGCATCGCGGCCAGCTGCTGGCCGCGATCGCGTCGGGCGACTTTGCGCAGGCGGTCAGCGATGCCGCCAAGGCGCGCGATGCGCTGGACCTGGCGAAGAAAAGCCTCGATCGCGCGCAGGCCGTGCAACAGGCCGGCGGCGCGGCAGTGAAGGATATGCAGGCCGCGCAGAGCGGCTATACCCAGGCGCTGGACGAGGACCGGCGCGCGCAAGCGAGGTTGGCCGCGGTCGGCGGAACCGGGGGTGGCGGCCAGCTTGCCGATGCGCACGGCATCCGCGTGCTTGCACCGATGGACGGCAGCATCACCGCGCTGTCGATTGCGCCGGGCACCTACGTCAACGATGTGACCGCGTCGATGATGACCATCGTCAACCTCGATTCGGTTTGGGTCACGGCGGATGTGGCCGAAGACGATCTGGCCCTGGTGAAACCGGGCGAGTCGGCCGACGTGTCGCTGTCCGCCTATCCGGGCAGCGTGCTGCATGGCCGCGTCGCGACCGTCGGCAGTGTGCTGCAGCCTGACACGCGCCGCGGCATGGTGCGCATCGTCATCGCCAATGCCGACGGCCGCCTGAAACCCAATATGTTCGCCACCGCGACGTTCGCCGCGGCGCAGCCGGCGCAGGTGTTCGTGCCGGAGTCCGCGCTGCTGATGAACAACGACAGCACCACCGTGCTGGTCGAAGTATCGCCGTGGACCTTCCAGCGCCGCACCGTACAGTTGGGCGATGACGAAGGCACCGGCACGCGCGTGCTGTCCGGCCTGCGCCAGGGCGATCGCGTGGTGGTGAAGGGCGGAGTGCTGCTCAATGATTAATCAGTCCTGGATCGACGCGATCCTGCGCTTTTGTTTTCACCGCCGCGTGCTGTTTCTGGTGGTGACGGTGCTGGTGGCGCTGTTCGGGTATTACTCGTGGACGCAGCTGGCGATCGAGGCCTATCCCGAACTCAGCGACGTCACCGCGCAGGTCACCACGCAGGTGCCGGGCCTGGCCGCGGAGGAGATCGAGCAGCAGGTCACCACGCCGCTGGAGCGCGGCCTGGCCAGCACGCCCGGGCTGGTCAATATTCGTTCCAGCAGCACTTTCGGCCTGTCGCTGATCACCATGACCTTCAAGGACGGCGCCGAGGATTACTGGGAGCGCCAGCGCATCACCGAGCGGCTGGCGCAGGTGACCTTGCCGCCGGGCATCACGCCCAGCCTCGATCCGGTCTCGGGACCGGCCGGCGAGATCTATCGCTATACGCTGGAGTCGGACACGAAGAACCTGATGCAGCTGTCCGAGCTGCAGAACTGGACCATCGTGCCGGCGCTGCAGCAGGTGCCGGGCGTGGCCAATGTCGACGTGTTCGGCGGCTTCACCAAGGAGTTTCAGCTGGAGCTCGATCCGGCGCAACTGCTGCGCTACAAGGTCAGCGTCAACCAGGTCAGCACGGCCATTTCCGCCAATACGTCCAATGCCGGCGGCGGTCGCATCACGCGCGGCGAGCAGTCGTACATCGTGCGCGGCATCGGCATGGTGCACACGCTCAAGGATCTGGGCGACATCGTGGTGACGCAGTCGAACGGCGTGCCGGTATTCGTGCGCGATCTTGGCAAGCTGCGGTATGGCCATCAGGTGCGCGAAGGCATTTTAGGCAAGGACAGCAACCCGGACACCATCGAGGGCATCGTCGATCTGCTGAAGTATGAAAACCCCTCGCGCGTGCTCGAAGGCATCCACGCCAAGGTCGCCGAGCTCAACCGGCGGCTGGCTGCGCAGGACGTGCGCATCGTGCCGTATATCGATCGCGACGACCTGGTCAAGGCGACCAAGGAAAAGGTGCTGCACACGGTGATGGAAGGCGTTGGCCTGGTCTGCATCGTGCTGATTCTCTTCCTCGGCAACGTACGCGCCGCGCTGGTGGCGGCGGTGGCGATTCCGATGTCGCTGGTCACCGTGTTCATCCTGATGCACTTCTTGAAGATGCCGGCGAATCTGTTTTCGCTGGGTGCGATCGATTTCGGCGTGATCGTCGACGGCACCATCGTGGTGACCGAAGCGATTCTGCGTCGGCGCGAGGAAAAGCCGGACGAAGCCTTGACCGAGGACGACGTGATGACGGTGACCTCGCACGTCGGCCGTTCGATCTTCTTCGCCACGCTGATCATCATCACCGCCTATGCGCCGCTGCTGGCGTTCGAACACGCCGAGGGCAAGCTGTTCGCGCCGATGGCCTTCACCGTCGGCTTTGCGCTGCTGGCGGCCTTGCTGTGCACGATCACGCTGACGCCGGGCCTGGCGTATATCGCGCTGCGCAAGCCGCGCAAGCTGTTCCACAACAAGCCGCTGGAGCGCCTGCAGCACGGCTACAGCCGCGTGCTCGACAAGCTGCTGAATCATCTGCCGGTGGTTTACGTCATCACTGGCGTGGCGCTGCTGGCGGTGGTGCTGCTCGGCGGTTCGCTGGGCCGCGAGTTTCTGCCGGATCTGGACGAAGGTTCGCTGTGGCTGCAGGTGCAGATGCCCAGCGGCCTGTCGCTGGACAAGGCCAGTGAGATGACCGGCGAGCTGCGTCGCGCGGTGCGCGAGTTTCCCGAAGTGTCCTACATCGTGACCCAGCTCGGTCGCAACGATACCGGCACCGATCCGTGGACGCCCTCGCACGTGGAAGCGGGTGTCGGTCTCACGCCGTACAGCAGCTGGGCCAACGGCGAAAGCAAGGCGCAGTTTCTGCGCAAGTTCAACGCGCGCATGCAGCAGCTGCCCGGCATGAGCATCGGCATCAGCCAGCCGATCGTCGACGGCGAGAACGACATGATCGGCGGCGCACACAGCCCGCTGGTCATGCGCATCTACGGCGATGACCTGGGCGAGATGCGGCGCATCGGCAACGCGATTGTCGACGTGCTCAAAGGCGTGCGCGGCACGGCCGACGCGTCGATCTTTCAGGAGCCGCCGATTCCGCAGCTGGCGATCGAAGCCGATCGCATGGCAGCGGCGCGCTACGGCATCAACGTGGCCGATATCAGCGGCGTGATTCAGACGGCCATCGGCGGTGCGCCGATCACCCAGGTCTACGTCGGCGATCGCACCTACAATGTGACCGCGCGGGTGCCGCAGGCGATTGCCAACAGCGTCGAAGCGATCGGCAACCTGCCGCTGTCGGCGGCGAACGGCGCGCAGATTCCGTTGAAGGAGGTCGCGCACATCAGCCTGAAAACCGGCGAAAGCACGATCTCGCACGAAAAGAACGAGCGTGAGCTGACCATTCGCGTGGACAACCGCGATCGCGCGCTGTCGGAGTACCTGGCCGACGCGCAGAAACAGATCGATCAGAAAGTGCATTTCGACAAGCAGACCTATCGCACCGAGTGGGCCGGCACCTTCGAAAATCAGCAGCGCGCGCAGGCGCGGCTGATCGTGGTGCTCGGTCTGGTGATGGCGATCATGGCGGTGCTTCTGTATGCCGAATTCGGCAAGCTGCGGCAATCGGTGCTGGTGCTGGCGGTAGTGCCGCTGGCCACATTGGGCGGGCTGATTTCGCTGCACCTGCGCGGCGAGACGCTGAACATCGCCACCGCGGTCGGCTTCATCGCGCTGTTCGGTGTGGCGGTGCAGAACGGCATCATCATGATCTCCAATATCAACCGCGTGCGCGCCGAAGGGCTGTCGATCGAGCAGGCCGTCGTGGCCGGCGCCACCGAGCGCTTCCGCCCGGTGCTGATGACTGCCACGGTGGCGAGCGTCGGCATGCTGCCGGCGGCGATGGCCACCGGTATCGGTACCGATGTGCAGCGCGGCCTGGCCTCCGTCGTTGTCGGCGGTCTGCCGATCGCCACCCTGCTGACGCTGTTTATCCTGCCCGCGTTTTACTTTGCGATCGAGTACGCCATCGAACGCCGCGTGGCGCGCAAGTCGCGCGTGGCCGAGGAGTCATGAGCATGCGTATTCCAACGACAACGTGGCGTGCGACGCCGTGCGCGCAAGGAGATCGGGCGATGACCGTTTTCAATCATCGACGGCTGCCGCGCGCCGCAGCGCGTTTAGCCGTCCTGCTGACGCCCCTGTTTGTAGCCGGCTGTATGGTGGGACCGGACTTCAAGCAGCCTCCCGCGCCGCCGGTGGATCGTTACGCCGCGTCCGCGTCCGCCACGACGGCGAACGCTGGTGGTGACGCTCAGCGTTTCGTTACCGATATGCAGCTGCCCGCGCAGTGGTGGATGCTGTTCCACTCGCCCGCGTTGAACCAACTGATTACGCAGGCGCTGGCGTCCAATCCCGGCATGCAGAGCGCACGCGCCGCACTGCGCCAGGCGCAGGAGAACGTGGCGGCGCAGAAGGGTTCGTATTACCCATCGGTCGATGCCGGCATCAACACCACGCGCCAGCGCAATCCGTCTACGTTATCGAGCCCGCTGGAATCCAATGCCAACTACTACACCCTGACCACCGCCCAGGTCAGCGTGTCGTACATGCCGGATATTTTCGGAGGCAACCGGCGCGCGGTGGAGTCCTTGCAGGCGCAGGCCGATGCGCAGCGCTTTCAGTTGGAAGCGACCTATCTCACGCTCACCTCTAACGTGGCGCTGGCCGCCATCCAGGAAGCCGGACTGCGCGCGCAGATCGCGGCCACGCACGACATTGTCGAGAGCCAGACAAAGGTGCTGGCGACGGTGCGACGCGAGTTCGCGCTGGGTCAGCTGGCCGAGTCCGATGTGGCCGCGCAAGTGGCGCTGCTGGCGCAGGCCCAGGCGACCCTGCCGCCGCTGGAAAAGCAGCTGGCGCAGCAGCGCGATGCACTGGCCGCGCTGCTCGGCCTCTATTCCAGTGATGATATAGCCGTCCATTTCGATCTGGCCGATCTGCAGCTGCCGCACGGTCTGCCGCTGTCGATTCCCTCGCAGCTGGTGAGGCAACGCCCGGACGTGCGTGCGGCGGAGGCGCAGTGGCATGCGGCCAATGCCCAGGTCGGCGTGGCCATTGCCAACCGCTTTCCTAAGCTGACTCTCAGTGCGGGCGCTGGCAGTTCGCCCACGCGCTTCAACGACCTGTTCAAGGACGCGACGAATTTCTGGAGCCTGGGCGCCGGCGTGGCCCAACCGATCTTCGAGGGCGGCAGCCTGCTGCACCAGGAGCGCGCGGCGAAGGCGGCGAACGAACAGGCCGAGGCGCAGTACCGTACTACGGTCGTGGCGGCCTTTCAGAACGTGGCCGATACGCTGTTCGCCATCCGCTCCGATGCCGACGTGTTGACTGCCGCGCAGACCTCGGCCAGCGCCGCGGCGAAAAGCCTGGCGATCGCACAGCGACAGCTGGCGCTGGGCGATATATCCGAGGTGGCCCTGCTCAATGCCCAGCAAACCGCACAACAGGCGCAGATCGCGGTTGCCAGCGCACAGGCCAGTCGCTATGCCGATACGGTAGCGCTGTTTCAGGCGCTGGGCGGCGGCTGGTGGAATCGTCAGGAACCGATCGGCCGGTAGTGCGACGAACGCGATCGCGGAGCATACGCGCCTTCTCGAAGATGGAGCAGATCAGGCCGACTTGCCGTCGGCCTGCGTGTTGCTGCGTCGCCGATGCCGCCACCACAGCACCAGCAGCAGGACGGCGATGATGCCGACCAGCGCCCACAGGCTGCTCTGTCCGCGGCCCATCCATTTCATCAGCCACTCGTGGTTGTCGGCACCGAAATAGCCCAGATACACCCAGAACGGCACGCTGATCAGCGCGGCCAGCCCATCGATCAGCAGAAAGCGCAAAAACGACACCCGGTGGCTGATGCCGGCGGTGATGTACATCGTGGTGCGCATGCCCGGCAGGAAACGGGCGACGAACAGCATGCGGTTGCCGTAGCGGACAAATTTTTCCTGCACCATCTGGTAACGCTTCGGGGTCAGGATGCGCGCCACGAAGCGCCACTTCAGAATGCTGGACCCGTAGCGGTAGCCGAGCAGGAAGATCGCCGAATCGCCCAGCAGCACGCCGAACATCGCCAGCGCAAACATGCCGTGCACGTTGACGTAGCCCAGCCCGGCGATCACGCCGCCGGCGACCAGGGTGACATCTTCCGGCAGGGGCAGGCCCGCGCCGCAGATCATCAGCGCGATAAAGACCGCAACGTAGCCGTTTTCGGCGAAAATCGTGATCAGTCGTTCAAGCAAATCCATGCGTGCCGGCACAGCGCCGGTAGTTGATGGCAAAGCGGCATCATCCCACACGTTGCGTGACCGTTGCCCGCGGGGTGACAGGATGCCCCACCACGCATCAGCCACCGCCGAGCATCCGTGCGCGGGCTTGATGTTTCCCCTTGCAGGCTCCAGACATAAACGATACACAACCTGACGGGAGCTTCTCATGGCAAAAATCGCCATCGTTTATTTCAGCGGCTACGGCCACACTGCCAAGCAGGCCGAAGCGGTGCAGAAGGGCGCGGCGGGCGTCGCCGGCGCCGAGGTGACGGTGTTTCGCATCGACGAGCAGGGCGATCTGCCGGAGGGCGCGCTGGAGACGCTAGGCGCGCAGGACGCGATCATTTACGGTAGCCCCACTTATATGGGCGGCCCGGCGTGGCAGTTCAAGAAATTCGCCGACGCCAGCTCCAAGCCCTGGTTCAGCAGCGCGTGGAAGGACAAGATCGCCGCCGGTTTCACCAACTCCGCCTCGGTCAACGGCGACAAGTTTTCCACCATCACCTATTTCTTCACGCTGTCGCAGCAGCACGGCCAGATATGGATCGGCACCGGCCTACTGCCCTCCAACAAAAAGGAAGATGGCCCGAGCAACGTGAACTGGACGGCCGGTTCGGCCGGTGCGCTGGCGATTTCCCCGTCGGACGCGTCACCGGACGAGGCGCCGCGATCGGGCGACCTGGAAACGGCGCGCCTGCTCGGCGAGCGTGTGGCGAAGTTTGCGGTGAAGCTGAAAGGCTGAGCGTGTTAGAGCGCGAGCTGCCGGCCACCGGCGGCGGCTCGCGTGGTGTTCGCAACGGTTAACTCAGGTCCGAGGTAAACGTCTCGCGGATCGGCAGCAGCGCTCGCAGCTCGTCCTTTTCGGCGTCGCTCAGCGCGCTGCGGCGGCTTTCAAGCTCGCGCTTGCGCGTCAGGCTGGCCTGGTGCTCTAGGCGAGCGATCGCATCGAGAAATTCGCGCGCCTGCCGGTCCGGCTCACCCACCGAAACGGCAGCCATCAGCTTCTGCAGTGCCGGATATTCCTCGCGCTCGGCGAAGTGCTCCACCAGCATGGCGGAGTTGATCCCCGGCCGCGAGCGGGCGATGTCGAGCAGCTCGGCCAGCAGGCCGATACCCGGTTTGTCCTGCGGCAGAAACCGGTAGGGTTTCTCTACCTGATCGGCGATGCCGGGCTGCGTCAGCAGCAGGGCGATGGCGCTGCGCACCAGCGAACGCTGCACTGCGATCGGGCGTTGCACCGCGCGATGGCTGGACGCTGCGGGTTGCACCAGCGCGCGCGCGCCGCTGCGCCGCTCCAGCTCCTGTGCCATCAGATCGCGAAACGCGCCGTCGGGCAGCTTGCCGATCAGCGGACGGGCGCGCTCGGCGAGCCGGGCACGCCCGTCCAGGCTGCCCAGCTCGACGTCGTGCGACAGCTCGTTGAAGAAATAATCCGACAGCGGCATCGCTTCCTTGATGCGCTTTTCGAAGCCTTCCTTGCCTTCCTTGCGTACCAGTGAATCCGGATCTTCGCCGTCTGGCAGAAACAGGAAGTACGCCTGGCGTCCGTCGCGCAGCCGCGGCAGCGCCGACTCCAGCGCTTTCCAGGCCGCGGCGCGGCCGGCGCGGTCGCCGTCGAAGCAGAACACCACGTCGGGCGCGGCGCGGAACAGCACTTCGGTATGTTCGGGCGTGGTCGCGGTGCCCAGCGTGGCCACCGCAATCGGCAGCCCGGCCTGATGCAGGGCGATCACGTCCATATAGCCTTCGACCACCACGATACGCGGCAGGTTGGCATTGGCCTGCTTCACCTGCCACATCGCAAACAGCTCGCGGCCCTTGTGGAACAGCGGCGTCTCGGGCGAGTTGAGGTATTTGGGTGAGGTGCTCTGTTGAGAAGTGCGGGCAGGGATGCCTGCTTCTTGATCTTCGCGCGCAGGAGGCGCGCTGAAAATAATTCTTCCGCCGAAGGCGATCACGCGCCCGCGCCGATCCAGGATCGGAAACATCAGCCGCTCGCGGAAACGATCGTATTTCCGCCCCTGCTCGCTGCTGGCGACCATGCCGGCCTCGTTGAGCAGCTGCAGGCGCCGTTCGCTATTGCC
The DNA here is from genome assembly GCF_013408815.1 of Rhodanobacter sp. K2T2. NCBI lineage: Bacteria > Pseudomonadati > Pseudomonadota > Gammaproteobacteria > Lysobacterales > Rhodanobacteraceae > Rhodanobacter > Rhodanobacter sp. K2T2. The sequence goes on from NZ_JACCCA010000008.1 coordinate 133,419, forward strand.
CAGCGACTTGATTACGCCGTCGTAGCCGGCCGGCGCCCAGCCGAGGCGAAAGCGCGCAATGGTTTCGGCGTCCAATCCGCGTTTCTTGCAATAGGCCTGCGCCTCCTTGCTCTTCGGCAGCTCGCTTTGGTACCAGCTGGCGGAGGCGTCGAGCAGGGCGTACAGATCCGTCTTGTCCTCGCGCGGCGCCGCATCGCGACCGCCTTCGCGCGGCACCGTCATGCCCAGGGTTTGCGCCAGTTCCTCGACCGCGTCGGGAAATTCCAGCCGCTCGTAGTCCATCAGAAACTTCAGCGCGCTGCCGTGCGCGCCGCAGCCGAAGCAGTGGAAAAACTGCTTGGCCGGGCTCACGTAAAACGACGGCGAGCGCTCGTTGTGGAAGGGGCAACAGGCAGTCCACTCGCGCCCGGCTTTTTTCAGCGGCACGCGCCGTTCGATCACGTCGACGATGTCGACGCGAGCAAGCAGTTCATCGATAAAACTATCGGGAATCAGGCCGCGCATCAGAGCGCCAGTTTAGCGGCTGGCTGGCGGGAAATTTATTCCGGCAGGAGTTCGCACGCCCGAAAAACGAACGGCGCCCGAAGGCGCCGTTCGGCATGCAGCGATTCGGCCGGTCAAAACAGGTGGACGATGCCTACCAGCCCCAGCACGATGACGATGAAGATGATGATGAAAATTGCGAACAATACCTTGGCGACAGTCGCCGCGGCGCCGGAGATGCCGCCGAAGCCCAGCCAGCCGGCGACGAGTGAGATGATGGCGAAAATAATGGCCCACTTCAGCATGGTGTACTCCCTACGATGGTGATGGCCGGAGTGGCCGGACGCGGGCATTCTTGGGGCAGCCACGTGAAGAGAATGCATGGTGCGGCTGGTCGGCCTTTAAAAAGGTCGCGTTCGCAGAATATTGCGCCGTTTTCGCCGCAACATCGGTGTCAGACGAGACAAACTCAGGCTAGCCGTGCCTTGATCTTGCCCGATACCACAGCCATGTCGGCCCGGCCAGCGGCTTTTTCCTTCACCGCGGCCACGACCTTGCCCATGTCGCGGGCGGAGCTGGCGCCGGTATCGGCAATGGCGGCCTCGACCAGAGCGTCGATTTCTGCATCGTTCAACTTGGTCGGCAGGTAGGTTTCGATCACCGCCATCTCGTCGCGCTCGATGATCGCCAGATCTTCGCGACCGGCCGCCTCGAACTGGCTGACCGAGTCGCGCCGCTGCTTGAGCATCTTTTCCAGCGCGGCCAGCACCTGGGCGTCGTCCAGCTCGATGCGTTCATCGACCTCGCGTTGCTTGATCGCCGCCAGCATCAGGCGAATCACGCCCAGACGATGTTTTTCGCCCGCGCGCATGGCGTTTTTCATATCTTCGGTAAGCTGCTGCTTGAGCGTCATGTGTGGAATCTCCGGTGGGTTGGGGAGAATGGACAGCGAAAAGTCGATTCTACGGAAACGACAAAGCCGGCGTTGTCCCTGGGGACAACACCGGCCTGATCGATCCGATGCGCTTGCGGTGGCTGCGACGGCTTCAGTAAGAGCTGGCGCCAACCGCGTTTCCTATGGGCCTGGCGCTGGGCGCCGGCGAATCTGCCGCTGAGGCAGATCGGGAAACTCAGTACAGGCGGGTCTTGCGAGAAACGTCGCGCGAGAGACGGCGCAGATGGCGCTTGACGGCGGCAGCGCGCTTGCGCTTGCGCTCCTGGGTCGGCTTCTCATAGAACTCGCGCTTGCGCGTTTCAGCGAGCACGCCGGCCTTTTCGCAGGTACGCTTGAAACGACGCAGTGCGATCTCGAACGGCTCGTTCTCGCGAACTTTTACGTTGGGCATGGAAACTCCGAGTGGTAATCTTCCCGCGGAAACGGGACTGTTGGATAGGGCGAGCCGCAAAGTATACCGCGCATATCGCTCAATTTTCAAAGCCCCCATAAAGCCTGATTTGCGCCAGCCCGATTTGACGGGCTTCGTCCGATGAAACCCGATATGAGCAAGCCTGATCCGATGGATCCTAATGTGATGAAACCCGTGCTCGGTATCGAGACGTCGTGCGACGAAACCGGCGTGGCCCTGTTGCGCTGGGAGCCCGCCACTCCAGGCCGCGGCCTGCTGGCGCACACGCTTTACAGCCAGATCAAGCTGCACGCCGAGTACGGCGGCGTAGTGCCGGAACTGGCCAGCCGCGACCATGTGCGTAAGCTCGTGCCACTGATTCGCCAGGCGCTGACCGACGCGGGTTTGACCGTGCAGGACCTGGGCGGCGTGGCTTATACCGCCGGCCCGGGTCTGGTCGGGGCGCTGCTGGTCGGTGCGTCGGCGGGCCGGGCACTGGCCTGGGCCCTTGGCGTGCCAGCGATCGGCGTGCATCACATGGAGGGCCATCTGCTGGCGCCGCTGCTGGAGGACGACCCGCCGGAGCCGCCGTTCGTAGCCCTGCTGGTGTCGGGCGGGCACTCGATGCTGGTCGAGGTCAAGGCCATCGGCCAGTACACGATTCTCGGCGACACGCTGGACGATGCTGCTGGCGAAGCCTTCGACAAGACCGCCAAGATGATGGGCCTGCCGTACCCCGGCGGCCCCATGCTGGCGAAGCTGGCCGAAAGCGGGCGTGCGGGCGCATTTCGCTTTTCCCGCCCGATGACCGATCGCCCCGGCCTCGACTTCAGCTTCTCCGGCCTGAAAACCCAGGTACTGCTGGCCTGGCAGCAGTCGGACAAGAGCGATCAGACGCGCGCCGATATCGCGCGAGCGTTCGAGGAGGCCATCGTCGACACGCTCATCATCAAGTGCCGGCGCGCGCTAGAGGCCAGCGGCGCGAAGCGGCTGGTGATCGCCGGCGGCGTCGGCGCCAATCGACGCTTGCGCAGCGAGCTGGCGGCGGCCGGCACGAAGGACGGCTTCAAGGTCTATTTTCCGCGACTGGATTTCTGCACCGACAACGGCGCGATGATCGCGCTGGCCGGTGCGATTCGGCTGACCAGCGGGCAGTACCAGGATGCTTCGGTACAGGTGTATCCGCGCTGGGATCTGCAGACTCTGCCGGCGGCTTGATCCGCTCCGATGTTTTCTGATGGGAGCACTTTCTTCCTCCTACGGAGGGCGAGCTGCGACAAAAAGCGACGAGCCATAGCCAGCTACGCTCGATGCAAGGATCGGGCACATCGATGCCTAGGCGCGAATGACCTGGCAGGAGAAGCATCCTCGCTCGGCGTTGTGCAGATGGATGTAATCGACCTGATCGTTGCCGAAGTAACTCTCGAGTCGTTTTGCCACGAGCATGCCCTCGCACACACTGGCAGCAACGATCATGTGTGCCTTGTCATACGCGCGCACCGACATGAGGCGGCCGGTGACGTAACTCGAAACTTCCCCTACCTCCAGCCTGCGCTGTTTCGCGGCACGGCGGACGAAGATGGGCCCTGACGCGCGGTACGGCGATGCGGCCGGTTGGTGAAGATAGGGGAGAAGCAACAGTTCTTCTCCGACTTTTGCGTCCTCGAGGCTGACACGGCAGGGGTAGCCCGGGCTCTCGGCTGCGATGCGACGCTCTGCATGATGTTCCTTCAACGCTTCGTCCGACAGCAGGAAGAGCGACTCAAACGGTTCGTGGTCAATACCGACAAGCTGGAACGACGGTGTCATGGGGAAGTCCTTGATGGAGTTCCGGCATTGTCAGGCAATGCTGAGTGGCGGTCTGGCCGTATTCGGACATGTCATTCGGATGGCATGTCGCGGTGCATCGGGCCACCGTTCGATGGCATTCGCCAGGAGTGTAGGGCAGAAGGTTTGCTGGCATCGATCGCCGCGATGATGCATGAGTGGCCCCACGCCGCGACAGCCGCTTCTACAAAAAGTCGACCGGACTCACCACTGCGTGCGTTCCGGCAGAAGTTCTTTGAGTTCGGCTTCCGTGAGATTGCGCCACTGGCCGATTTTCAAATGTGCGAGCTTGACGTTGTCGATACGCACGCGACGCAGCTGCGTCACGCGATAGTCGAACGCGGCGGCCATCAAACGGATTTGCCGGTTCAATCCCTGGGTGAGCACGATCGAGAAGCCGTACTTGGCGATGCGGCGGGTGCGGCAGGGTTTGGTCATCTGGCCGTGGATACGCACGCCCTTGGCCATGCCGCGCAGGAATTCGTCGGTGACGGCCTTGTCCACCGCGACCAGGTATTCCTTCTCGTGGTTGTTTTCGGCGCGCAGAATCTCGTTGACGATGTCGCCGTTGCTGGTCAGCAGGATCAGCCCTTCGGAGTCTTTGTCCAGCCGACCGACCGGAAAAATGCGCTGCGGATGATCGACGAAATTGACGATATTGCCGTCGACGCTCTGGTCGGTCGTGCAGGTAATGCCGACCGGTTTGTTCAGCGCAATATAGACGGCTTTCTTGGCGCCCGGCGTGGCCGCGAGAATGCGTGCCTTGACGATCTCGCCATCCACGCGCACCTCGTCGCCATCCAGCGCCTTGGCGCCGGTGCTCACGATTTCACCGTTGATGGTGACGCGCCCGGCAACCAATAAATCGTCCGCCTCGCGGCGCGAGCACAGGCCGGCTTCGCTGATGTATTTGTTGACGCGCATTATTGGAGCCAGAGATGAGGGGCGACGGGCGAGGGCGCGAAATGCGAGTTCTACGTTGATTGGTTATCGATGAAAGCTCAACTTCGCAACCCTCGCTACTCGCCTCTCGCCCCTGTTTTCACGACCGCAAACCGATGCCGCGTTGGAGCAACTGCAGCGCCACGATCGACAAGGCCACGACAAATGCCAGCATCACGACAAACGCGACCCAGATATTGACGTCGGTGATGCCCAGCACGCCGAAGCGGAACGCGTTGACCATGTATAGGATCGGGTTGATTCGTGAGATGGTTTGCCACGGCTCGCCGAGCATGTTGATCGAATAGAACACGCCGCCCAGATACGTGAGCGGAGTCAGCACGAAGGTGGGCACGAGGGCGATGTCGTCGAACTTCTTGGCGAACACCGCGTTGACGAAGCCGGCCAGGGAAAAAATCGTCGCGCCGAGCAGCACCGAGAGAAAGGTGATGATCGGATGTACGACATGCAGAGAGGTGAAAAACAGCGCGATCAGCAGCACCAGCACGCCGACCACCAGGCCGCGCGTCACTGCGCCGGCGACATAGCCGAGCAGGATCACCCAGTTCGGCATTGGCGAGACCAGCATTTCTTCCACCGATCGGCTGAACTTGGCGCCGAAGAACGAACTGGAGATGTTGCCGTAGCTATTGGTGATGATGCTCATCATGACCAGGCCGGGCACGATGTACTGGATGTAGCTGAAGCCGCCTTCGATGGTGCCGATGCGCCCGCCGATGAGTTTGCCGAACACTACGAAATACAGCGTCATGGTGATCGCCGGCGGAATCAGCGTCTGCGTCCAGATGCGCATGATGCGCACGATTTCGCGACGGACCAGCGTCTGCAGTGCGACGAGATTGGTTGAGGTGCTCATGCCGCTTTCTCCGAGCCATCATTGTCATGGCGACCGTTCTCGACCAGCCGCACGAACAGCTCCTCCAGCCGGTTGGTTTTGTTGCGCATCGAAACGACGGTAATGTGGTTTTCCGACAGGGCGGCGAACAGCGAATTGAGATCCTGCGCACGCGGCATGTCGGCCTCCAGCGTGTGGTCGTCGATGCGGCGCAAGGTGATGCCGGGCAGCGTCGGCAGGTCGCCAAGCGTGCCGCTGATATCGAATACGAAGGTTTCGACATCCAGCGTCGCCAGCAGGTTGCGCATGCTGGTGTTTTCGACGATGCGGCCGCCGTCGATGATCGCGATGTTGCGGCACAGCTGCTCGGCTTCCTCCAGATAATGCGTGGTGAGGATCACCGTGGTGCCGGCCGCATTGATGCCGCTGACGAATTGCCACATCGAGCGGCGGATCTCGATATCGACGCCGGCGGTCGGCTCGTCGAGGATCAGCAGCTTCGGCTCGTTCATCATGGCGCGGGCGATCATCAGGCGTCGCTTCATGCCGCCGGACAGCATGCGCGCCTGGTGCTGCGCCTTGTCCCACAGGCGCAGCTCTTTCAGATATTTTTCGGCGCGCTGGGCGGCGATCTTGCGCGGCACGCCGTAGAAACCGGCCTCGTTCACGCAGATGTCGAACAGTTTCTCGAACTGGTTGAAGTTGATTTCCTGCGGCACCAGGCCGATCAGCTTCATCGCCTCGTTGCGATGCTTATTGACCGAGATGCCGAACACCTTGGCGTCGCCGTCGGTGGAATTGACCAGGGACGAGAGAATGCCGATGAGCGTCGATTTGCCGGCCCCGTTGGGGCCGAGCAGGGCAAAAAAGTCGCCGGGTTGCACGGTGAGGTTGATGCCCTTGAGGGCTTCGACGCCGTTGCCATAGGTCTTGCGCAGGTTCTCGACGACGAGTGCGGGTGCTGATGTCATGGGGGATGCCGGGTGAGGGAAAGCCTGGAAAACCATGCGCTGGGCGCGCCCCGAACCCGCGGGTTCGAATGGCGGCAGCGCCAGCGTTTGGTCAGCGGCTCTTAGCCAACTATTATAGCGGGCTTGGCGCGGCCACCCGATCCTCCGGGTGCACGCACCGTTTCCTCAAGACCGTCAGGACTCCCATGGCCGATCATTTCCAGCTCCGTCTCGTCGATAGCCGCATGTTGGCGTCGTCGGTGCGCCACCTCGTTTTCGAGCGGGTTGACGGCCAGCCGCTGGCATTCCAGCCGGGGCAGTTCCTGCAAATCCACTTTCAGTACGACGACGGCACGGCGACCAAGCGCAGCTATTCGGTAGCCACCGTGGGCGATGGCAGCTCGCCCGTGCAGCGCATCGAGATTGCGGTGAGCTACGTCGAGGGCGGCGCGGCCACCAAGCTTCTGGGGGAGCTGGCGCACGGCGGCATCATCGATGCCAGCGGACCCTACGGGCGCTTCTGCCTGCACGAGGCCGATGTTCACCCGCGTTATCTGCTGCTGGCCACGGGCACCGGCGTCACGCCGTACCGCGCGATGCTGCCGCAAATTGCCGCACTGCTGGAAAAGGGCGATCGCGAAGTCGTGCTGCTGTACGGTGCGCGCTCCGAAGAAGAGCTGCTTTACGGCGACGAGTTCGAAGCTTTCTCGCAGCAGCATCCGGGCTTCGTCTTTCACGGCTGCCTGAGCCGCCAGCCGCGCGCCACTCCGCTCCCGACCGATCGCAGCGGCCACGTGCAGACCGTGCTGGCCGAATTGGCACCCAGCGCCGAGCGTGACATCGCCTACCTCTGCGGCAATCCCAACATGGTCGATGCTGCCTTTATCGTATTGAAGGACTTCGGTCTTCCCGTGCCGCAGATCCGCCGCGAAAAGTACATTTCTTCGCGCTGAGGTCAATCTCTAACAGCCTGTTCATGCCACCGCCGACCGATATGGGCGTGCGCTTGCATAAGCAATGGCAACCAGTTCGTATCGCACGCCGCTGTGCTGGATCACGTGCCCCTCACGCTGCCATCGCGCGAGCCATACGAAAGATTGATTTTATCAGTTATTTCACGACGTTATCACGTTAAAACCGTGACCTGGCCGCCAGTATCGTCGAGGTCGAAAGAAGATTCTAACCCTGGCAGGGCAGACCGCCCTGAGCTGTCCTCACAGGGGGAATCTCGATATGACTTCAGTTTTCTCCAAGTTGGCGGTGGGCTTGGTTATGTGCTCCATCTCGCTTTGTTCTACGGTTAGTGCGGAAGAGTCGAAGATCGTTTTTTCAGGGAGCATTGTTGCTCCCACTTGCCCAGTTGCGCTGACGGAAACGACGGCTTCGGCAGCATCGGCCTCGACCTCGCTTGGGCAGCGTTTCGATTGCGATGCCGGAAGCGCACACGCATCGACAGCGTCCAGGTTTTATGCCAGTACGACCGTTCAAATTTCAGCGTCAGAAGCAGATCGAGTGCTCCGGTACTTTGACGAATATGTAAGGAACGGCTCGCCTAACGCCAAAGATCCTGTCGTCGTCACTCAAACCTATGAGTAGTTGAGTGGGTGCGTGAAAAAGCCTCCGCTTCCGTGATTCTCGAGGGAAGCGGAGCAAAACGGCACCCGCGCCACTCTATTTCTCCGCAGGGCTTTCTCAAACGCCGCGCGCCACAGCATATGCGATAGCCGACATAAGGCTGTTTCCGTGAGAACGGCGCATTCCTCTCCTTTCTTTGTGAATGCAGATAGGGGAAACGAATCGAGCGATTCCGAATGACGCTTCGGACGGATTATGTGACTCGGCTCACATTTCGCTCATCGGGGTAGAGAGATGGCATCAAGACATTCGTCGTGCTGCCGATGCGCTTCATGCAACCCGCCGTTTCGCGGGGGCTTGAGGACATTCCCATGCATCTTGCACGACGCGTTGTTTCGGCTTTCAGCCTATGTGCCATGGTTGCCTGCGCCCTGATCGCAGAGCCTGCCGCTGCCGACGGCGGCACCATCAGCTTCGTCGGTGCCATTGTCGCTCCAACCTGCAGTATCGCTGCCTGGTCGAGTTCTTTAACGGCAACGGTCAGTGAAGCTTTAGTGAATCAGCCGGTACGCCGAGCATGCAGCGAAACCAGCCACCCGGCCGCCAATACGGCACGCGTCTACGCCGTGAGCGTCGAGCGCTTGTCGAGTTCAGAGTCTGATCGCGTGCTCGCTTATTTCGACAGCTATGTCAAAGCCGGTCGCCCCGACGCTGACGATCCGGTTCTGGTTACGCAGACTTACGAGTGAACACGAAAGCCGGAGGTCGACGTGTAAGCAGGCCGGCCGCTTCCGGGCGCGCGCACCTACTTGATCGGGGGCTCGGCCCGCCAGTCCGCTATCAATTGCAGAAATAAACCGTCGAACCGTCTGTTCGGCAGACCTTGGCGCTCGTGGCGCCTGCGCTCTGGATGGCACCGTTGGCTTGGTGGCCCGCAGCGGCGGTGGAATCGGTCGTTAGCGGCGCCCGCGTGATCGGCTGCGATGTATTGCCAATAGAAGGCGCTGCGTTTGGCGAGCCTGTCGCCGTATTCGCGGTTACGCCGGTTCGGCTGGTCGCATGGGCCGTTCTTGGATGCGCCACGGATTGCGCCATACCAGGGCTGGCTGATGTCGCGAAAAGGCCCAGTGCTAGAACATAGTGAATCATTCGATTTTTCATAGAGGTGTGTCCGGTCACTGATACGACAGGGTGAAAGTGGCGGAGGCGTTGATGCTGCCCGCCGTGACGGTACCGCTGCGGTAGTACTGAGCGTAATAGGGAATACTCAATGCACCGGTCGGCGTGCTGCCGACAACGGTCGTGGCGCCAAACACGACCGGATTGTAATTCTGGTCCAGCAATCGCAAGCCCACCCCGGCGGAGCTGCCGGATGTTTTGGTAAGCACGCCGGTGATGTTCGATGCGGTGCCGGCATAGTCCAGCTCGATGTCGAGCGTGGCACCGCTGGAGCAGGTCAGGGCGATGGCGAACGGCGTCGTTCCAGCGGTAGCTCCGACGCTCGCCATGGCCCCGACGCTTACGGTGGGCAGCGTGACATTGATCGGCGTCGTGTTGACCGAACAAGCCGGATCGATAATGGTTATCGAGGTGGTCAGATTGAACGCTTCGATCTTCAATCCGTTCGCATACAACCAGTACGCCAGCGTGCCCGCCGGTATGACGCTGCCGCTGACAATCGGTCCGGTCTTGATCAGGGTCAGAGAGGACGCGACCGAGTTGGTATACGAGCCATTGGCAATCGTGCAGCACGGATAAGGCAGCAAAAGGTTGGTCGAGGTGCTATGTCCAATGCTGTAGCCGATGCCGGCAACGCCTGTCGGATAAATCGTTGCCGTTGTTCCTGGTTGAGCGCCGACGTTGTTGCTGACGCCATAGATGGAGTTGTTGCTGCAAGTCATGGAGTTGGGATTGGCGGGCGCCACCGAGCCCGATTGATAGAGCACGGTGCCCACGGCGGCGCCGTAAGATACGGTTATCGTGGAGCTTGGCGGCGTGAAGTTGACCGCAGCGGGCGCCGAGCCGGCCGTGATGGTGCAGTTGGCTTTCGCCCCGCCGGGTACAAGCGCAAGTATGCCAAGCGCCAATAACAAAGCGCTCCCGCGCAGCCATCCCGTGCCGAAAAAGTCTGCAACCCGGTCAAAAAAGCGTTTCATGATCGCCCTGGATATGTCGGTCGTCGCGCTTGAGTCGTGCGAAAGCAAGACGCATGCGCGAGTCATTGGCTGCCACCGGCCATCGCGACAGGAGTGTTGGAGAGGCAGGTGGCTTGAATTTCTTCATAGCGCTGGACATGTTTGCTTGTTGTGGCAGGCAGCCGGTAGTGGAATGAACACGATAGTTTGTTGCCGTCGTCGTCCTGCCAGCGTGCGCTGAGCAATCCGCTCTGGTCCACGCCGCGCAGCAGGACCTGGCCGGCCTGGCCGACGACCCCGAGCGACTGGTTCTGTGCGTTGAATATCTCCGCACCGAACGGCAGTGCCTGGCCGTCGGGCAAGCGGGCGCGCACGATGATGGTGCGCCCGCTCTCCGTGCGGAATTTCAGCATCACCACCGCACCGGCATGCGGCGCCACCTGGGCGCTGGTGGCATCCAGCTGTACGTCCAGCGGCAGCCCTTTGGGGTCGATGCCGATAGTGTTGAGATTGTACGGGGTGAGATAAGGCACCAGCGCGTATCCGGCGCTGTCGATACGCACGCCGGAGGCATTGGTCAGCCGTGCACCGTTCGCGTCGGGTGCGAACACCACCGCCACCGTATCGCCGGTCGGCTGACCGAACGTGATGCCGCCGGGATGGGCGACCACGGCACCGGTGACGCTCAGCGACGTCTGCGAATAGCCGCTGCCGCTGCCGTAGCTGCCGTTGAAAATCGCATACGGGCTTCGATATCCGCCGTTGACGCTGCCGGAGTTGCCGGTTTCGCCGCTGCCATGCGTAGCGGTCGCGCCATAGGTGACCTGGTTGTCGGCACCGAGCGAGCCGCTGACCATCGCCTGATCTTGCGAACCGGTCTGGTCGTGACTGGCGTTGAACGACAGCGTGGGCGCATGCGCAGCGTCGCCCAGCGGCACGCTGAAACTCACCAGATACTGGTTGTCGTTGCGGCCAAGCTGATCGCGCGAACGGGTTGCCGAAAGGCTATAGCTCACGCGGTGGAACGTATTGTTGTAGCCGGCCTGGAATTGCGTATTCGTGCCCGGGCTATTCCAGTAATTGGTGGTGGAGGCATTGGCGTAGAACGAACCGCCGTGTGCGCCGAGCTGTTGACTCACGCTGATCGAAAAGGTGCCCCGTTGGCGCTGCAAGCCCGTGCTGCTGAGCAGCGAATTGCCCAGCGCATCGGTGCCAAACAGCGACGCCTGCTGAGCCGGGGTCAGCACGCCGTCGTCGGTTGTCGGAAGCGCTGTCGGAGCCACGTAGTCGAACGGATCGATACCGCGTCGCGCGTCGTCTCGCGTCAGCGCAGCGTCGGTCAGATTCAGATAACCGCTGGTCGAATATCGGTACGCGGCTACCGATAACGAAGTGTTGTTATCGGTAAAGATCTTGCTATAGCTCAGTCGGACACTCTGGCCGGCCTGGGTCGCATAACCGGGAACGTCGGTGCGTGCATGGCTCAGATCGAGCGCCACTGCGCCATAGCGGGTGTTGATCGCGCTGCCGATCAGCACCGAGGCGTAGCCTTGCGAGCCGACGAGGCCGGCATAGCCGGTCAGAAGATTGGTAAACCCGTGCTGGAGCGCTGCCTGCGCCACCGCCGGCTGGTGCTCGATGAATTGATCGCGCAGCTGCCCGATCGCGATATCGAAACGGGTGATGCCGGGACGCAGCAGCTGCACGACCGACGCATACGGGACGGAAAAGCTGCGCGCCCGTCCGTCCGCTTCGGTCACCGTTACATCGAGGCTGCCGCCGTAGCCGGTGGGATACAGGTCGCTGATGGCAAACGGGCCCGGCGCCACCGTCGTCTGGTAGATCAGCACGCCGTTCTGGCGCACGGTCACCTTGGCATTGGTGTCGGCTACGCCGCGTACCACCGGCGCGTAGCCGCGCAGGGAGTCCGGCAGCATGCGATCGTCGGAAGCAATCTGCACGCCGCGCAGGCCGAAGCTGTCGAACACCTGGCCATCGGTATACGAATCGCCCAAGGTGAGCTGCGCGCGCCATGCGGGCAGATCGCGCTGCACATAGGTATCGATGTTCTGCCACTGCCGACGTGCCGGCGCGCTGCCGCTGGCGGATTGCCAGTTGAGCGTCGAATCCTGGCGGAAGTGCCACGGGCCATAATTGAAGCCGGCATTGAGGCCGAGGTAGGCCGAGGTCTGATCCTGTCCCTCGTTGGTGGTGAGATAGCTGTTGAAACTGTAGTTCAACAGCCCGGCCGGCACGCCGGCATCCCAGTTTTCCGGGCTGACGTAGCCGCGTGGGGTCTGTCCGAGGTAGGTCTGCGGAACGCTCACGTCGATGCGCAGTTCGGCCATGTCGAACGTGACGGTGGCATCGGGTATCAGGCTAGCGATATCGACGCATGCGGCGGGATCCTCCAGCTTGGCGACAAGGTCGGCGGAGAGTTTCGGCGGATGCAGGCCGAGCTGATCGAGCAGATGGCGATCGACGCACGCGCTGGCGCTGTCCTGCCCGGCGACGGTCGCGAAACGTACGTTGCTTCGTCCGGACAGTACGGTGTTGAGATAGACGTCCGCGTTGTAGCGGCCCGGCAGCACGGGATTGCCGTGTTCGAAGCGGGACAGGTCGGTCGTGTTTTTGCTCGATCCGGACAGCAGGTTGCGGTCGAAACTGGCGTCGTTGCTGTTCGCGTCGGCCGCGGCATCGGGCGGGGCGCTGGCAACACCGTCGACCGGCATCGCCGCTGCCGGCAACACCCGCCCGGCCAACGCCATCGCGATCGAGGCACGCAGCAGGATATGGCGGCACGCACCGTACCTGCGCCAACGAAGCGCCGAAGGCGGAGCCGGTCGACCCTTCATGGGGCGATCGTGCCGCTGAACGTCGTTGCCGCGCCGTAGTCGTTGACGACAACATAGTTAACCGGCGTACCGGCGGCTGGGGCCTGGCTCAGGCCCTTGATGGTCAGTCGCAGCACACCGAGCGGATCGATCATCCCGGTTTCGCTTGCATACGATTTGCCGCCCACGTTGACCGACAGGTCGGTAATGGTGATGTGGTAAGGAGTCGGGTTGCGCACGTCGAGCACGTAGCCCTGCGCCTGCGGAGCGACCTTCCAGATCAATTGGGCCGGCACTTTTAGCGGGTCGCCTGGCAGGTGATCCGGGCGATAGAAAAGCTTGAGCCGCGAATGGATCGCCAGCTGCAGGGTGTTCTTGTCCTGCGTTTCCATCGAACTGGGTTTCGGTGGAATTTCCAGAACGTTGAGCCAGAACAACGATTCGCGATCCGTCGGTAGGGGCGCCGGCGTGGCGATGATGCGCAGGCTCTGGTCTTTGTGCGCCTCGATGCGAAACAGCGGCGGCGTTATCAGGAAGGGCGCGTCGACTTTTTCTGGCGTGGACTTCGGATCACCGCGATCCACCCATGCCTCGATCAGCGCAGGTCGTGCGCTGTCGTTGCTCAGGCGCAACGTTACCTCGCCGTCTTTCGCGGGAAAAATGACGCGAGTACCGCCGATAATCACGCTGGCCTGCGCGACGTTCGCGCAGAAAAGAAGTGCGAATGCGTACGACAGTACGCCGCAACCCATGCTTTTCATCGAAAGGTTTCCGCAAGAGGTTTGGTGCAAAGCAAACCCAGGCTTTACGGCGAAGCAGCTTCGCCGTAAAGCCTGTCATGCATGCTTACTGATAAACCATGGTGAACTGAACGCTGCTGTTGGCGGCGCCGGCCGTCACGGCCGCAGACGTGGCGTAGTACTGCACGTAGTAGTTCAGCGTGCCGGCACCGGACGTCAGGGTGATCTGGTTGGAATTCTGTGCGCCATACGCATTGGCGACATTGATCACGCTATTGGTAGCGTCGTTGTTGAGCAGCTGCAGTTCGACGCCGCTGGCGCCGCCGCTGGCGATCTTCAGATTGCCGTCGGTGCTGGTGGTCAGGCCCGGCTCGAAATACGTGGTGGCCTTGGTCTGACCGGTACATGCGCTCAGCGCGATGCTGAACGGCGTGCGGCCGGCGACGGCACCGACGGATGCCAGCGACGTGTTGGCTACGGTCGGCAGGGTGACAGCGAGGGTAGCGGGAGCTGCGCCGCCGTTGATTTTGCAGGTGGACGCCGTGACAGCGCCGGTGAAGTTGATCGTGCCGTCGACGGCCAGAGCCGCTGCCGGGGCCAGAGCGGCCATGCTGAAAAAGCCGGTGGTCAGGGCGTAGAAGAGAGTCTTGTTCATGGTGCTTCCTTCAAATTGTTGTCGTGATTGGTTGATCGCAACGCGCGTCGATACCCAGGGAGATGTATTCGGACAAGCAAGACCATGCAATGACGTATCGAACGGTCTGAGTTTCATTTTGCAAAATGGGCGCCACTTGGTGCTGGAGCACTAATGGCTATAGATAAATATTTGAAAGATATGGAATTTAAATTTTTCATGCCCGCCTGAGAGGCAAAACCCCTACACATTCCCTGACAAATTATGGCACCGATAATGTGAACTACGTCACTTTTTCTTCACGCTGGTCTCATGTTTTATTTAACGCTCGTGCCCGCCAGTTCTTGCGTACTGCGCGTCGCTGACGACGGCGGTCGGCTTATTCGCACGAGAGTCCGACGCCTTCGCGCGAGCCGGCTTCACGGCAGTCTGGATATCGATAAATCGCGCCGGCCATGGCCGCGCGTTCATGCGGTCGGCGGGTGCGGTCGGGTTGCGGGCAACGGCAAGCTCGGGGACGACCGAAACGGATCAATAGGTCACGCTGACCGTGATCGTGTCGCTGTAGGTGCCGGGGGTAGGCGTCGTCTGCGGCGCCACGCGGCCGTATACGGTGTTGGTTTGCACGGCGCCGTTTCCGGTGCCGGTGACAGTGTCGGTATTGACTGTGTTGCCCCAGCGTATGGTGCGGGCGCTGTCCTGATACAGCTCGTAGATGACCAGGTCGCCGCTGCTGCCGGCCATTTGCCGGGTAGTGCCGCTGGCGTGCTGGCCGTTGTCCAGTCCGATCTGGAACGCGGTGCTGTTGGTGCACTGGGTTTGCACGGTCGTCGTCGCGTCCACGTTGCTCGTCAGCAGGCCGGCCGTCGACCCGAAATTGAGGTTGTTGGTTGCCGTGATAGTGCAGCTCTTGGTGACGACGGCGTTGGCAGTGAAGCTGAAGGCGCTGGCGTTGCCGGTGCCGCAGGTGGCCGGCGTCGTCGTGTAGTTGGAAGCGACAGTGATTTCGGCATCGGTGCCGGCAAACGTGCTGATATAGGTGCCGGCGGTCAGGCCGATTTGCGCGTTGGGCACGCTGGCATACACGGTTGCCGTGCCGCTGGCGGTGCCGGGCAGCAGCACGGTAATGCCGAGAGGTACGACGATCGATGTTTGATACGGCACATTGTTGACGGCCGAAAAAAGCGAGCCCCAGATCTGCGTGCGAGCACTGTCCTGGTACATCTGAAACTGCAGGTTTTGCCCGGTGCCGGCCGACATCAGCCGATTGGTTCCCAGAACGCCGCCGGTGCCGTTACCGATATTGATGCACAGCGTCGCGTTGGCAGCCAGCAGCAACGAGGGGTTTTTGCAGGTCCAGCCGATCGATGCCGAGGTGGTGGCGCCGTTAACCAGACCGTCGACAGGGCCGAAGTTGATCGTCGGCGCGCTGGTCACGCTGCAGGTGACCGAGGCGGCCTGGGCATGTACGGTGCGCGGCGCTATCAGCGCGCTGCCGATCAGCGCGATCAGCAATACGATCGCGGCAATCAGCCGCGGCTTCATCATCGGAAGGTCTCCGCCAAGCAGCGCAGCGGGCCGATGTGCGGAATCGTCTTGCCCACTTTGCGATAGTCGAAGGCCACATGGCATTCGCCATCCGGGGTAAGCACGTCGAGCACGGTGTGCTTCTGCAGGGTTTCCAGGTAAGCCTGGCCATCGAAGCCGACCAGCGCCGGATCGCCGCTGCGCTGACCGTGTACGCGCACCTGACTGCCGAGCGCAAGCGGCTTGCCGTTCGTGTCGACCAGGGTGAGCACGCCGGCCTGCACCGGCGTGATACCGAACTTGACCAATATGCCTGCGCGATCGGTCGGCGTGGCGATCGTTCTGACCCGATCGATCCGCACGTCTTGCGGAAGCTGCATCGGGTCGATCGACACCTCGTTGTTCTGATACGAATTCAGTGGCTCGACCAGCAGCATGCCGTGGCTGTCGGTGGTGCCGATCGGGTTGTTCTGGAGTTTTACCGGCACGCCGGCTATGCCGTCGGTGGAAACGACGGCGAAGGCATCGTCTATGCGCCGCGAAGCGAACACGTCGCCACCCATCAAGACCAGTGAACCTGTAGCACCGGCATAGCCATAGTTCTGGCCGGCGATCGAACTGACGCCGGCATCGAGCATGCCGTAACGGCCCAGATAATCCACTTCGCCCTGGCCGCCATTCTGGCGCAGGTCGGCACGCCAACCCCAGCCGCCGGCGCTGGGCGCCGATTTGCCGGCGTCAAGGCTCAGGCCCGTGCTGCTGCCGTCGCGCTGCAGACCGGTGCTTACCGTGGTGGTGTCGTCCAGCACGACGTTGAAGCCGGCGAACAGGCTGCGATCGGTTGCATTGTCGAGGTTCTGGTTGGCGCTCAGGCTAAGCGACATCGCATGCCCGATCGACTTGAACCAATACACGGTGGCGTAGCGCGAGGGGTCCTGTTTGGGATAGCGCAAATCCAGGTAGCTCACGCCAAACTCGCCCAGGTGCCGGGTGCTGTAGCCGACCACCGCCTGCGTGCTCACGCTCGGCGGCGGGGCGCCATACAGCGAGGCGACATCGAGGTAGTCGCCGCGAGTGCGCGTTTCATCCACGCTGAAATTGAAGCGATTGTTGCGCCAGCTGTAGCCCGCGCTGTACTGCGAGCCGCTCTGGCCCTGGTGCTCGCTCTGCGCCAGCGAGCCGGAGAGAACGCCGCCGCTGTCGCCCAGCAGCCATACGCCGCCGGCGCCGGCTTCGGTCAGGCCGGCCGTGGCCTCGCCGTGCAGTTCGGCGGTGAAATGATCGCTGACGCCATAGCGCCAGTTGCCGCTGGCGGCCGGGTCGCGACCGTAGTCGAACGACGCCAGTCCGTAGTTTTCGCGCACGTAGCCGATGTCGGTCGACCACTGCGACAGCCCTTGTTGCAGCAGCTGATGCGTGTCGTACAGCGAAAAGTTGAGCGTGGTCGCTCGCCCCAGCGCATCGGTCAGCACGATTTGCGCATTGCCCGCGCCGCTGATGTTGGGAATGGTGTTGAGCTGGAACGGTCCGGTGGGCACCTTGCCGCTGTACTGGCGCAGCCCGTTGACGTAGAGATCGACCTGCGACGGTAGCGTGGCCGAGCCGATAAATGCCGGCAGCGGCGCGGTGATCAGATACGGCTGCAGCGCGAAGTCCGTGCCCAGCTGGATGCCGCCGATGCGGGTCGAGCGCGTCCAGGTTTGCGCGCCGGTGAGGGTGTCGCCGAAACGCAGCGTCAGCAGGCTGTCGGGGAACGAGGTGCTGAACGAGGTATCCAGTCGCACCGTCTTGTCGGTTGAACTGCTGCTGCCTTCGCCACGCGTGGCCTGAGACAGGCTGGTACTGCTGAACACCCCGGCCGGTCCAAACACGCGCAGCTCGGTGAACGCACTCAGGCTGCCGGTGCCGTGCTCGCCCTGGGTGCCGTAGACCTCGTAGTTGAGCAGCGCGCCGGGCGATGCGCTGGGCTTTTTTGCCGAGGCGGTCGGCGTATTCAGCACCGTGGTCGACAGCCGCAGCAGGCGCAGCGGCACGTTGATCTTTACCGTCTGCCCGCTGGCATCGTAGGCGACCATGCTGCCGGGCAGGCTGCTCAGTCGCAGCGGGTCGGACATCCCCGGCGGCAGCGCAAACCCGAGCTGACGCAAGGTGGCCTGGCTTGCCCACAGCTGTCCGTCGCGAAGGCTGAAGTGAGCCAACCCGCTGGATGCGCCGTTGAGTATCACGTCCAGATACAGGTCGTTTCCCGCCTGGCCGTTCGGGTTGCCGCCATCGGCAATCAGTGCGGGGCTGGTGGCGGGCGCTGCGCTATCTGCCGTGTTCGATGCGTGCGCGGCCGGTGCCAGCAATCCCTGCATACATAGCAGCTCAGCGAGGACGATCGGCCAGCGACAGCTTTTGCGTAGCTTTCTCGCCATTGATCGATGCCTCCAGCGTGCCACCGGACGCGAACACGGCCACGGGCGGTTTCAAGACCCAGCGCATGGTGGCGCCGGGAAGCACGTAACCGAGCAGGCCCGGCGTGATTTCGCTGCGCTGGCCGGCGCTGTTGATGAAACTCAAGCTGGCCAGCTGCGCATGGCTGCCGCCGGTGTTGCCAACCTCCAGGACTGCATGGTCGCCGTCACGCTGCAGGGCCCAGTGCAGCGCCGGCGGTGCCGCAGTCGAACCGGCCGGCTCCACGAATACCGGCACGCTGTAATGGAGGACGAACTGCAGGCCTTTTTTGCCGTGCATGTCGACCGGCAGTTCGTCGATAGCCACACGAAAGGCGTCCTCGACGGCGCCGGGGCCATTGGGCGGGGCACCGAGGCGTATAACCCGTACCAGCTGCGGCTCGCCGACCGCCAGTTGCAGCATCGGTGGACTGATCACCAGCCCCTGCGATGCGGTCAGCTGATCGCCGCTGGCATCCTGCGACCAGTGATAAACCCGCACCTGGGCGTGGATCACGCTGTCCCCCGTATTGCTCAGCCAGAGTCCGTCGGCATTTTGCGCCGGCTGCAGACTCAGCGTGACGGGCGCCACCTGCAGACCGCTGGCCGTGGCACCGCTGCTGGCCGCGGCCAGCGCAAGCAGCGCACATCGCCAGTGCAAAGCGCGCGGCATGGCCGATCAATAATTGACGTTGACGGTGACGGTATCGGCGTAGCTGTCCGGGGTGAAGTTGGCACTGGCGGCGGTCGCGTAGACGGTCAGCGATTGCGCCAGGCCCGTGCCGGTGCCTGCCACGCCGTTGCCTACCGCCGTAGACGTCGCGGTATTGCCCCAAATCGTGCCGCCAGCGCCGGCGGTCGAGGTCAGCTGGTAGGGCACTTTGTCGGTGTTGGTCGCTGGCGCGGTGGTAGACACCATGGTGCCGGCGCCGGCCGTGTTGGCATTCGATGGCGCCAGGCCCACGTAATACGGCGTGGTCTTGGAGCAGTTGACGCTGATGGTGTTGCTGCCGGTGGTGTTTACCGCGGTAGCTGCGACCGAGCCCAGGTTGATATTGGATGCCGAGCCCGCGGTGACCGTGCAGGCCTTGGTGATAGTGATCAGTACCTGAAAGGTGGCCGTGGCGGGATTGGCGGCATGCACAGAGGCCATGACACTTGCCAAGACGGTGAACGCGATACCGCGCAAAGTATTCTTCATGAACATGGGATTCCCCCGGTAGCCAAACGATTTGAATGAACGCCTCGAACCAGATACAGGAGGCAATCCCTGTGCCAGCAGTCTTGGTCAACCCTCCCGAAAGGAATGCACAAAAAATGACAAAGGCAGACTGCACGCGGCTTCGGTTCACATCATTTCAATGGACCTCGAAATCCGTGAGTTGGAAAGCGTGTGCTGCATCACATTCCGCTGCTTGAAGGCGGACCGCCAGATGGGGCATTCCCGCTCGAATATCACCGCCTCGGTGACTCCAGGCGTCGCTCTGTGCCGGCAAACGGACAAATGCAACATCGCCCATGGCGGCAAAGGATTGATGTCAAGCAAGCTTGACATATCGGGTCGGCTCGCGCACTCTTTGTGTCAAGTACGCTTGACATGACATTTTCCGCCAACGCTGGGAAAGCGTCTGCCAGCGAGCTATCACTCCAGTGAGCAAATCGAAGACTTGCTGGGATTCTCCGAGGATGCCGCCATGCCCCGCTTGAAAGAAAAGCGCTACCAGCAGCGTGTGCTGCTCGCGATGACGGTCTACGTCGCCTTGATGGTGCTGGTCTGGCCGCTGGTGCGCACGGCGAGCAGCGTGCCGCTGCGCTGGGTGCTGGCGCTCGCACCGCTGCCGCCGATGCTTTACGTGATCGCTTTGATGGCGCGGCGCATTCGCGACAGCGACGAGCTGGAGCAGCGCACGCATCTGATCGGCCTGGGCGTGGCGACCGGCGTGGTTGCCACGTTGAGCCTGGTCGGCGGGTTTCTGGCCTCGGCCCAGGTGCTGGCCCTGGATGGCAGCATCCTGATCTGGGTCTTTCCGGTCATGATGATCTGCTACGGCTTCACCCGCTGGGTGGTGGCGCAACGCTATGGCGACGATCTGGCTTGCGACGCGGATGAATCCATCGCGCTGCACTGGCGGGTGACGGCGTTCGCGGCGATGTTCGGTTTTGTGGCGCTGTTTGCCTATCTCAAGCGCGATGCGTTTCACGCTGGAATGGTGGTCGGGATGGCCGCCGCCCTTATCGTCGTCGCGCTCGCCCGGGCTGTCATCCATTGGCGAAAGCGCCGCGCCCGGCACCGCGATGGCCACGCGTGACGCATGAATAATTCGCTACGCGAACTGCGCGGCGAGCAGGGCTGGTCGCAGGCCGATCTGGCCGAACGGCTTGACGTGTCGCGGCAGACGATCAATGCCATCGAAACCGGCAAGTACGATCCCAGCCTGCCGCTGGCGTTCAAGATCGCCAAACTGTTCGACCGTTCGATTGAATCCATTTTTGTTCCGGGTGAGGGGTAGGCGGCATGGCACTGAAAGGACGGTCGCTTTTTCGTATCGGAGTCGTTGTCGTGGTGGCTGGCGTGCTCGCCTGGAATCACTTCCATGCAAAGGACGATTCGCTCGCCAACGAGCCGGTGCCGGCGACATCGCCAAAGAAAGACGAAGCGCCGGCGAAACCGCGCACTTGGCAGCTCGGTTCGGTCACGCTCACCGCATGCGAGCTCGGGCAGCCCAATAGCGGGCTCAGCACCGCGGCATGGTGCGCCGATTTTCCCGTGCCGGAAAATCGCGACGATCCGCACAGCCGGATCATCAAGCTGAAACTGGCGGTGCTGCGCACCAGCGCGCAGGTGCCCAGCCGCGACATGCTGGTGTTTCTCGCTGGCGGTCCGGGGCAGGCGGCAACCGCCGAAGCCGGCACGGTGGCCTCGGTGCTGCAGCCGCTGCGTGCGCATCGCGATGTGCTGCTGATCGATCAGCGCGGCACCGGCGGCTCCAACGCGCTCACCTGCAAGGACTCCGATGAGATCACCGCCAAGGACGACGAAGACAGCGACGACGTCGGCAAAATTCGCAGCGCCGCTGCGGCCTGCCTCAAGCAGATCAGTCCGCGCGCCGACCCGCGCTACTACACCACCACGGTAGCGGCGCAAGATCTGGAGGATGTGCGCAAGGCGCTGGGCTCGCCGGCGTTCGATCTGATCGGCGTGTCCTACGGCACGCGCATGGCGCAGCAGTACCTGATGCATTACCCGGATGCGGTGCGCAGCGTGGTGCTGGACAGCAGCGTGCCCAATACGCTGGCGCTCGGCGAAAGCTTTGCGCAGACGCTGGACGAAGCGTTGAAGCTGCAGTTTGCGCGTTGCACTGCCGAACCGGCCTGCAAGCAACGCTTCGGCGATCCGGACCAGACGCTGTATCAGCTGCGCGATGCGCTGCGCGCCAACCCGCATCCGGTGAGCTTTCGCGATCCGGAAACGTATCGGGCGGTCAAGCGCGTGTTGAACGAAAGCTCGCTGGCCAGCGTGGTGCGCATGTTCGCCTATACGCCACCGACAGCCGCGCTGCTGCCGATGTCGATCGACGCGGCCGCGCATGGCGACGTCGGCCCGCTGTTGGGGCAGGCCAAAATTCTTTCCGGCGATCTGTCGGAGCTGATGGGCAGCGGCATGCAGTACTCGGTCATCTGCAGCGAGGATGCCGACCTGCTGACGCCACGCCCGCAGGACGAGCAAACCATCCTCGGCACCAAGATGGTCGATTCGCTGAAGGCGGTCTGCTCGGTCTGGCCCAAGGGCACGCGACCGGCGAATTTCCACCAGCCGCTGAAGACCGACAAACCCGTGCTGCTGCTGGCCGGCCAGTACGATCCGGTCACGCCACCGCGCTATGCCGAAGAAATCGCCAAGGGTCTGCCCAACGCGCGCGTGCTGGTGCTGAAGGGACAGGCGCACAGCGTCATGGCGGCCGGCTGTGCGCCCAAGCTGATCAAGCAATTCGTCGAGAAGCTCGACCCCAGGTCGCTCGACGCGAGCTGTCTGGACCTGCTGCAGCCCACCCCGATATTCATCGATTTCAACGGTTCAACACCTTGAGGAGCCGCGCCATGAGAGAACACTATGTGCTGGTGAACGCCACGCTGTGGGCCGCAGCGATACTTGCTGCCGCTGTGCTCCAGGCGCCGCATTTCCTCTGCGTGATTCTGCTACCGCTGCTGGCTGTGCTGTCGCAGCGCACGGTCGGACCGCGTGCCTGCCGTAATCGGAGCAAACTCTCGTGATCGAAGTCAGGGATCTGCATAAAGCCTTCGGCGTCGTGAAAGCCGTCGATGGCGTCAGCTTTATGGCGCGCGACGGCGAAATCACCGGCCTGCTCGGGCCCAACGGCGCCGGCAAGACCACGACGCTGCGCATGCTCTATACGCTGATGACGCCGGATCGCGGCCAGGTGCTGGTCGATGGCATCGATGCCGGCGTCGACGCGCTGGCCGTGCGCCGGCAGCTCGGCGTGTTGCCGGACGCGCGCGGGCTCTACAAGCGACTCACCGCGCGCGAGAACATCGATTATTTCGGACGGCTGCACGGCCTGCCGGAAGATATTCTGAAAGCGCGCCGCGAGGCACTGATCCAGTCGCTCGAGATGGGCGATATCGGCGATCGCCGCACGGAAGGCTTTTCGCAGGGCCAACGCGTAAAAACCGCGATCGCCCGAGCGTTGGTGCACGATCCGCGCAACGTGATACTCGACGAACCGACCAACGGTCTGGACGTGATGGCCACGCGCGCGCTGCGCCAGTTTATGCAGCGTCTGAGAGAGGAGGGACGCTGCGTGCTGTTCTCCAGCCACATCATGCAGGAGGTCGCCGCGCTGTGCGACCGCATCGTGGTGATCGCGCACGGCCGCGTGGTGGCCGACGAATCGCCCGATGCGTTGCGCGAGCAGACCGGTGAAGCGAATCTGGAAGATGCCTTCGTCAAGATCATCGGCAGCGAAGAAGGTTTGGCCGCATGAATACGCCACCAAAAATTGCCGTTCGCCGCAGCCGCGCTTTTCTCACCGTCTTTCTTAAAGAGGTTAGAGAAAATTTGCGCGATCGGCGCACCATGATCAGCGCGTTTCTCACCGGTCCACTGCTGGGGCCGATCCTGTTCGTGATGCTGCTCAACGTCTCGCTCGGACGCGAGCTGGACAAGGCAGATAGGCCTTTGCCGGTGCCGGTGATCGGCGCGCAATACGCGCCCAATCTCATCGCTGCGCTTAAGGCGGGCGGCGTGGTGCCGGACGCCGCGCCGGCCGATCCGGAAAAAGCCGTGCGCAAGCAGGACGCCGACGTCGTGCTGCGCATTGCGCCGAACTACGGCAAGGCCTGGCGCGAAGGCCAGCCTGTGCAGGTCGAGATGATTTTCGATTCGTCGCAGCGCGATGCCAACACTTCGGTAGAGCGTGTCAGCCAGCTGGTGGAAAGTTATGCGCGCCAGCAGGGTGCGATGCGGCTGGTCGCGCGCGGGCTTTCCCCCAGCACGGCGTGGCCGCTGGTGGTCGCCAGGCGCGATCAGGCCACGCCGCAGTCGCGGGCGGTGCTGATGTTCGCGATGCTGCCGTACTTTTTCATCATCACGATTTTCATGGGCGGCATGTACCTGGCGATCGACCTCACTGCCGGTGAGCGCGAACGGCAGTCGCTGGAGCCGCTGTTCGCCAACCCGGTGGCACGTTGGAAAATCTTCCTGGGCAAGCTGGCGGCGATCTGCGTGTTTTCGACCGCCAGCCTGCTGATCACGCTGGTGGCGTTTGCGGTGGTGGGTCAATTCATACCGGCGGAAAAGATCGGCATGGAGCTGGATCTCGGCGTGCACTTCGCAGCCTATGTACTGCTGCTGATGCTGCCGATCCTGCTGCTGCTGGCCGCGCTGCAGTCGCTGGTGGCGGCGTTCGCCAAGAGCTATCGCGAGGCACAGACCTACCTGTCACTGCTGATGCTGGTTCCCGCGATCCCGAGCCTGGTGCTGGCCATTTTGCCGATCAAGGCCGAGCCGTGGATGTATGCCGTGCCGTTGCTCGGTCAGAACCTGGGCATCATGCAGCTGCTGCGCGGCGACGGCATGGAGCCGATGCAGGTCGTGTCATGTCTCGCAGGAAGCCTGCTGGCGGCGCTGCTTGCCGTGCTGGTGACCATGCAGCTGTATCGATCGGAGCGTCTGGCGATTTCCACTTGAGGCGCGCAGTAGGCGCGACGCCTATCAATCAACCCGGCGGCTGCGCCAGCTCTTTCGCGCTGAGGTAGCCGTCGTGGTTGCGGTCGAGCCGGTGAAACTGCCTGCGCAGATTGTCCTGGAACTCGCGCAGCGAAATGGGTCTGCCGTGCCCGCCCGGCAGCTCGCTGGACTCCAGAATGCCGTCGCCGTTCGCGTCCATGCGCAGAAAACTGCGGCTCATGTACTCGACGTATTCGGCTTCGCTGATCTTGCCGTCACCGTTGGCATCCATCAGCCGCAGGTAGTCGCGCGGCGTCTGCGGATAGTCTTGCGCCGCGGTTATCGCGCTCGCCGAAAGCAGCGTTGCGAAAAAGAACTGCGCCAGCCGCGATGAGAATG
The DNA here is from genome assembly GCF_013408815.1 of Rhodanobacter sp. K2T2. Lineage (NCBI taxonomy): Bacteria > Pseudomonadati > Pseudomonadota > Gammaproteobacteria > Lysobacterales > Rhodanobacteraceae > Rhodanobacter > Rhodanobacter sp. K2T2. The sequence goes on from NZ_JACCCA010000008.1 coordinate 158,289, forward strand.
GACGTCCAGACATCGCGGCGGCGGACACTCAGCGCACGCCGCGGTCGATGCCGATAAACTGCAAAAATTCCATGCGCGTGCGCGCGTCCTCGCGGAACGAGCCCAGCATCTGGCTGGTGATCATCGAGACGCCGCGCTTGTGCACGCCGCGCGTGCTCATGCACTCGTGGCTGGCGTCGATGACAACCGCCACACCGGCCGGGTGCAGATTTTCCTGGATGCAGTTGGCGATTTCCGCGGTGAGCTTTTCCTGCACCTGGAAGCGCCGCGCAAACCCGTCGACCACGCGCGCCAGCTTGCTTATGCCGACCACGCGATTGGTCGGCAGATAGCCCACGTGCGCACGGCCGATGATCGGCGCCATGTGATGCTCGCAGTGGCTTTCAAACTCGATATCGCGCAGCACGACCATCTCGTCGTAACCGGCCACTTCCTTGAAGGTGCGGCTCAGATATTCGCCCGGGTCGGAGGTATAGCCGGAAAACCAGTCGCCATAGGCCTTGACCACGCGCTTGGGTGTGTCAAGCAGGCCTTCGCGGGTCGGGTCTTCACCGGCCCAGCGCAGCAGCGTACGCACAGCGTCTTCCGCCTGTTCGCGGGTCACCGGCGCGGATTTGTCGTTATCGCTCATGCGCGATTCCTTTTAATGGGTCACAAAGCGGCCGCTGAGTGTAGCGGGGTGGCGTCACTTTTAGCCTGCCGCGTTGTGCGACCACCCGTCGCAGCCAGCTTTGCCGCTAAGAAACGCCTGCTCGTCGCACCATGTTTACAAACCGTAGCGCTTAATGTCGCAGTCCTTCCATTCGAGTCGTTGGATGATTCCGCAGCAAGCCATGCGGCGCGTACAGGCGCTGCTAGATCGTGGCGGTCGACAGCTACTTGGTATTGTCGGCCTGCCTGGAGCAGGCAAGTCGACCTTAGCGCAGGCGCTGGTCGATGCGCTGGGTGATCAAGCTGCGCTGGCACCGATGGATGGTTTCCACCTCGCCAATGCTGAGCTCGCCCGACTGGGCCGCGCAGCTCGCAAGGGCGCGCCCGACACCTTCGACGCAGCCGGCTACGCGGCGTTGCTGCGGCGGTTAAAGCTAGCGGTGCCCGATGAAATCGTCTACGCGCCCGCGTTTCATCGCGAGATCGAGGAGCCCATCGCCGGTGAGATCGCGCTGCCACCGAACGTGCCGCTAATTGTTACCGAAGGCAACTACCTGTTACTCGATGAGGGCGCATGGAGCCATGCGCGGGCATTCCTCGACGAGGTCTGGTTTGTCGACGTGGATCCCGCGCAGCGCCATCGCCAGCTGCTGGAGCGGCACATGCGCTATGGCCGCAGCCGTGAGGACGCGCTGGCGTGGATCGAACATACCGACGAGCCCAATGCCGTTCGCATCGCGGCCACGGCGTCGCGCGCGGATTTCCATGTCTCACTGCCGCCGTCGAAGGCTTCGGGTGAGTAAGCGATGACACGGCGGCTGACCAAGGCGCTGCCGCCGAAGTTCAGGCTCCAATTTTCCACCGTAGACGCATCGTCTGCGCAGCTGCATTCTGTTCGGGAGTATGTCGATGAATACGCGCCACGATGGCCTGGCGAAGCCGCAAACCAAAAACATGATGGGTCTGGTGATTGGTATCGCCGTGATCGCCGCCCTTGGCGGTCTGCTGTTCGGTTACGACACCGGCATTATCGGCGTCGCGCTGTTGGGCCTCGGGCGGCAGTTTTCGATGGACGACACGACCAAGCAGCTGGTGACCGGCGCGATCATCTTCGGCGCGCTGTTCGGCTGTCTGGGTACCGGTCCGCTTTCCGATCGGCTGGGTCGTCGGCGTATGGTCATCGGCGTGGGCGTGCTGTTCGCCATCGGCTCGATCTGCTCGGCGCTGTCGCCGAGCATCGGGTTTCTGATCGCGTCGCGTTTTCTGCTTGGCCTCAGCGCCGGCAGCTCGACCCAGATCATTCCGGTGTACATCGCCGAAGTCTCGCCGCCGGCGCATCGCGGCAAGATGGTCGTGCTGTTTCAATTCATGGTGGTGTTCGGCATCACCGTGGCCTACGCCACCGGCTTTGCCCTGGGCGATCACTGGCGCTGGATGTTCGGCCTTGGCGTGGTGCCGGCGCTGATCCTGCTCGGTGGCATGTTCTTTTTGCCGGAAAGCCCGCGCTGGCTGCTGGTCAAAAAGCGCGACCAGGAGGCGCTGACCACGCTGGAGCGCGTGCGCGGCAATCACGACGAAGCGGTGGCCGAGGTAGCCGAAATTCGCACGGTGGTGCTCGACGAACCCGAAGGGCGCTGGCGCGATCTGGCCAAGCCGTGGATTCGTCCGGCGGTGATTGTCGGCGCCAGCATCTCGATGTTCTCGCAGATCACCGGCAACAACGCGCTGATCTACTACGCGCCGACGATCCTTACCAAGGCCGGCTTCTCGGATAAGGCGGCGGTGCTGGCGACGGGTTTCAGCACCTTGCTGGTGGTGATCATGACGGTGATCGGCAGCGTGCTGGTCGACCGCATCGGTCGGCGCACCTATCTGCTGTGGATGATTCCCGGTTCGATCGTGGCCCTGGTCGTGCTGGGCTATCTGTTCGAAGGCCAGGGGCCGACTACCGATACCAGCCGATTGCTGGTGGTGCTTTGCCTGGGCGCGTATCTGATGCTCAACTGCGGCGGCTTCGGCGTGTGCATCTGGCTGATCAATTCGGAAGTCTATCCGCTGTTCGTTCGCGGCAAGGGCGCGGCGCTTGGCGCTTTCAGCCACTGGTCGTTCGACCTGATCGTGACGCTCACCACGTTGAGCCTGGTCACCTGGCTCGGCGCCACGCACACCTTCTGGCTGTACGCGGCGATCTCGGTTTTTTCGCTGGTGTTCATTTATTACCTGGTGCCGGAGACGATGGGCAAGAGCCTGGAAAAAATCGAGCACGAGCTGCGCGATCGCCAGTTCTATCCGTATCAGAAGAAGGCGGCCAAGGCGGTTTGACCGGCCATCGCGCGCAGGCGTCAGTGGATGGGCTCGTTGAAGCCCAGTCGCGACGCCAGCCGGTCCACCAGCCAGGTGACGAGGAGCGCGGCCATTGCGCCGATCATCACCTCGCCCAGGCGCAGCAGCGCAATCTGCCAGAACGGACCGGTGTGCGGTACCAGCATGATGATGGTGGTCGTCACGCTGCTGATCCGGCCGGCGGCGCCGAGGTTGATCAGCCAGCACAGCAGGGTGCCGAACATCACGGCGATCAAATAGAAGAGGTAGTGGTCATCGCCCAGGGCGGCGGCGGTCAGTCCGAGCAGGCCGCCGAAGATGGCGCCGATAAACTGATCGCGCGAGGAATTTTTCACCTCCGCAAAACTGTTCTGCGTGACCGAAATCGCGGTGATCGCCGCCCAGAAACCCTGATCCAGCCCCACCGCGCGCGCCGCGAAATACCCCAGCGTGGCGCCAGCGCCAACGCGCACGGCCTGCATCAGGCCAACGATCAGCCGCTCGCGTGGCGGCAGCGTCTTGCGCAGCCGATCCAGCTCCGTTGCCAGCAGGCCGAGTCGGCGATGATGCCGGTGTATCGAACTGCGCGAATCGCTCACATTTCTTGATCCGCTTCCGTATCGAGATCGTCGGCCACATCGAGCGACGGCGTGCCGAATACCTTGTTCGGATCCTCGATGGCGATGGATTCGACGCCGCGCAACTTGCGCTCGATCGTCTTGGTCTTTTTTCCCGCGTCGCTGATGCTCTTGCTGACGGTATTGAGCTGACGCTCGGCTTTTTCCAGCACCAGACCGAACTTGCCGAACTCGTTTTTCACCACGCCCAGCAGCTTCCATACCTCGCTGCTGCGCTTGGCGATGGCCAGCGTGCGAAAGCCCATCTGCAGGCTGTTGAGCAGGGCGCTGAGCGTGGTGGGGCCGGCCACCATGACGCGATGGTCGCGCTGCAGGCTTTCGAACAAGCCCGGGCGGCGCAGCACTTCGGCATACAGGCCTTCAGTGGGCAGAAACAGCACGGCGAAATCGGTGGTGTGCGGCGCCGCCACGTACTTCGACTTGATGCGTTTGGCCTCATCGCGCACGCGCACTTCCAGCGCGCGTCCGGCCAAAGCCGCGGCCTCGACGTCGGCCGCATCCTGCGCGTCGAGCAGGCGCTGGTAGTCCTCGACCGGAAACTTGGAATCGATCGGCAGGTAGACGTTCTCGCCGTCTTCCTGTCCGGGCATGCGGATGGCGTATTCCACCCGCTCGCTGCTGCCCGGTACCGTAGCGACATTGGTGGCGTACTGTTCGTTGGTCAGCAAATCTTCGAGCAGGCCGCCGAGCTGCACTTCGCCGAGAATGCCGCGACGCTTCACGTTGCCCAACACGCGCTTGAGATCGCCCACGCCGACGGCGAGGGACTGCATTTCGCCCAGGCCGCGCTGCACCGCTTCCAATCGTTCGGAGACCAGTTTGAACGACTGGCCCAGCCGCGTTTCCAGCGTGCTCTGCAGCTTTTCATCGACGGTGGCGCGCATCTGTTCGAGCTTGGCGGCGTTGTCCTGCTGCATCGCGCCGAGCTTGGTTTCCAGCGTGGTGCGCACTTCGGTCATGCGTTTTTCGATGTCGGCGGTCAGTGCGACGAGCCGCTGCTGCTGCTGGTCGCCCAGGCGGTTGAGCGTGAGCGTCGATTCCTCGCGGCTGCGGCGGGCGTCTTCCGTCAGCCGTTGCGCCAGCGACTGCAGGCCGGCGTCGGTGCGTTCGGTGAGTTGGGTCAGGCGCAGGGCGAAGCCGTCGATCCGTTCGGCCTGCTGCTGCGACATCCCGCCGAGCTGTTCGCCAACGTGGCTTCGGAATCGATCGAAACCCTGCTGCAGCTCGTCGCGCCCGGCGCGCTGCTCTTCGCGCAGCGTGCGCTGCAGGCGTTCGCCGTCGTCCTTGAGCGCATCCAGGCGTATATGCAGGCCGGCGTCCTCACGACCGCGGCGCAGTGCGAGAACCTGCAGCACGAGCACGATCAGCACGGCGACGAGGAGAACGATCAGCAGTATTTCAACAGCAGGCATGGCGCATTCCGAAGAAGTCTGAGCGCCAGTTTACGCGCTGGCGACTCATCCGCTGCGACGGCCGCCGGCTTTCAGTCGACGGCGCAGATAGCGCAGGGTCAGCGTTTCGAGCTGACGCGCGTGCTGGCCGGCCGTGGGCGGGATGACGTGCTGCAGGCTGCCGTCCTGCCAGCCCTCGATGATCAGCGGATGGATGTAGGAGGCGCGACACACCGCCGGCGTATTGCCCAGCGTGGCGGCAACCTCCTTGATCGCTGCGGCCAGCGCCGAACGCATCGCGCGATCGCCGCCTTTTTCCGGCAGCGGCGTGCGCGCCAGCACGCCGGCCGCCTGCACCGTGCCGCCCCAGGTGCGGAAATCCTTGGCGGTGAATTCGCCGCCGGTCGTGTGACGCAGATAGTCGTTGACCATCTCCGAATCCACCGGCTGGCGTTTGCCCTGTTCGTCCAGATACTGGAACAGGCGCTGCCCCGGCAGCTGTTGCAAGGTATGGATGATTTTTGCCAGCCGCTTGTCGTCCAGTTCGAGTTCGCGCTGCTGGCCGCTCTTGCCGCGAAAATCAAAGCGCAGCCGGCCGCGATGCAGCTGCACATGGCGCGAGCGCAGCGTGGTCAGGCCGAAACTTTTGTTGTCGCGCGCATAGCGATCGTTGCCGATGCGGATCAGCGTTTCGTCGAGCAGCCGCACGATCAGCGCCAGCACTTTTTCCTCGGGCAGGCCGTGCTGTGCGAGGTCGCTGCGCACGCGTCGGCGCAGCTTCGGCAGCACGTCGCCGAAGGCGAGCACGCGGTCGAACTTGCCGTGGTCGCGCATCTCGCGCCATCGCTCGTGATAGCGGTACTGCTTGCGCGCGCGGGCGTCGCGGCCGGTGGCCTGCAGGTGGCCGTTGGGGTTGGTGCAGATCCAGACATCGACGTAGGCGGGCGGGATGGCCAGCGCGCGAATGCGCGTCAGCACCTCTTCGTCGGTAATGCGCAAACCCTTAGCATCGAGATAACCAAAGCCCTTGCCGCGACGCTTGCGCACGATGCCGGGCTGGTCGTCGCTGACGTAGCGCAGGCCGGCGGCGCGCACTGCGCTGCGCAGAAGGGGGTCGACTTCAAGGGGAACTTTGGGGATGGATGAAGGCTGGCTCATGCCGGCAGTGTCGACATGCGTGGTCAAGCTGGCGTGCACGGGCTATCGACAGCGCAGGCCCCGGCCGATTATCGTCGAGCCAGGAGCGGCGCCGACACCAGCGGTCGGCAACGCTCCGACGTCGCTCGGACGGTTCCGGGCGCTTACGTACAACGAGGCTGTCATGACCGAGCAGGTTGCTCCATCCGTTTCTGTGTCATCCCTTTCCACGGCGCGCCCTGAATCGAGGCGGTTCGAGCGCATCGAACGTCTTCCCCCTTACGTATTCAACATCACCGCCGAGCTGAAGATGGCGGCACGTCGCCGTGGCGAAGACATCGTCGATCTCAGCATGGGCAATCCCGATGGCGCTACGCCGCCGCATATCGTGGAAAAGCTGTGCACGGTGGCGCAGCGGCCGGATACGCACGGCTACTCGACCTCCAAGGGCATACCGCGCCTGCGCCGCGCGATTGCGCGCTGGTACGGCGAGCGCTACGACGTGGAAATCGACCCGGACAGCGAGGCCATCGTCACCATCGGCTCGAAGGAGGGCCTGGCGCATCTGATGCTGGCCACGCTGGACCGCGGCGATACGGTGCTGGTGCCCAATCCCAGTTATCCGATTCACATCTATGGCGCGGTGATTGCCGGCGCGCAGATCCGCTCGATCCCGATGGCGCCGGGCATCGATTTTTTCGCCGAACTCGAACGCGGCATTCGCGAGAGCATCCCCAAGCCGAAGATGATGATTCTCGGCTTTCCGTCGAATCCGACCGCGCAGTGCGTGGAGCTGGATTTCTTCGAACGCGTGGTCGCACTGGCCAAGCAGTACGACGTGCTGGTGGTGCACGATCTGGCCTACGCCGATATCGTCTACGATGGCTGGAAGGCGCCGTCGATCATGCAGGTGCCGGGCGCGAAAGACATCGCGGTGGAATTTTTCACCCTGTCCAAGAGCTACAACATGGCCGGCTGGCGGATCGGCTTCATGGTCGGCAATGCCGAGCTGGTCAACGCGCTGGCGCGGATCAAGAGCTATCACGACTACGGCACGTTTACGCCCCTGCAGGTCGCCGCCATTGCCGCGCTGGAGGGCGACCAGCAGTGCGTGCGCGACATCGCCGCCAACTATCAGCAGCGTCGCGACGTGCTGGTCAAGGGCCTGCATGAGATCGGCTGGATGGTCGAGGTGCCGAAGGCGTCGATGTACGTCTGGGCAAAAATACCCGCGTCGTACGACGGCATGGATTCGCTGTCGTTTGCCAAGAAGCTGCTGGCCGAGGCCAAGGTATCGGTGTCACCGGGCATCGGTTTCGGCGACTACGGCGACGACTACGTGCGCTTCGCCCTGATCGAAAACCAGGACCGCATCCGGCAAGCGCTGCGCGGCATCAAGGCGATGTTTCGGGCCGACGGTTTGTTGCCCGCGGCCGTGCCGAAAGCGAAGGTTTCGCCGCCGCTTTGAAAGCAGCCGCCAGCGAGGCGCGTCTACTTAAAGATGCGTCTCGCTGCCGATCGGATCGTTTGGTCGCGCCGCCTGACGCCGAATGCCGAACCACACGACGACGGCTGCCATGGCGAGCAGTGCGCTGGACAGCCAGGCGGCCCGATGCATGCCGGGCACGATGCGGCCATCACCGCCGGTGACCAGCGCGCCGAACGCCGCCACGCCGATGGCGCCGCCGGCCTGCCGCGCGGCGTTGAGCACGGCCGAGGCGGTGCCGGAAAACGTTTTTTCGACGCTGGCCAGGATCGCCGTGGTCATCGCGGGCACGCCCAGCCCCATGCCGCTGGGGATCAAAAGGAACGGGGCCAGCATCGCCAGGTAGCTGCTGTGTGCATCGAGCCGCGTCAGCAGCGCAAAGCCGGACGCGCCGATCATCGCGCCCAGCAGCATCGGCAGACGGCTGCCGTAGTGGCCGGCCATCCAGCCGCTGATCAGGTTGGCGACGGCGAACGTGGCGGTCAGCGGCAGAAAGGCCAGCCCCGCCTGCGTGGCGGTGTAGCGACACACATGCTGCAGATACAGGCTGATGATGAAGATCAGCCCGTAGTAGGTCAGGTTCACCGAGATGCCGAACATTACCGCCGGGCTGAAGTTGGGCAGGCGGAAAAAACGCAGCGGCAGCATCGGCTGGGCCACGCGCGACTCCACCCGCACGAACAGCAGCGCGCTGACCACGGCCAGCGCCAAGCTGGTCAGCACCAGCGGATGCGTGACGCCGAGCGGTCCGATTTCGATCACCGCCGCGGTAAGGCAGGTGAGCGCGGTGATCGCCAGCAGCTGGCCGCGCAGGTCCAGATGCTGCTGCGGCTTGCGCGGCGTTTCGGCGACGCGCAGGGTGATTGCCATACCGAGCGCGCACAGCGGCAGGTTGACGAAAAAGATGCTGCGCCAGCCCAGCCACCCCAGCAGCAGGCCGCCGACGATCGGACCAGCGGCGATCGATATGCCGGCCGCGGCCGTCCAGAAGCCGATCGCCTTGGCGCGCAGTTTGGCATCGTGCGCGCAGGCGTGATTGATCAGCGCAAGCGACGGCGGTACCAGCAGCGCAGCGCCAATGCCCTGCACCGCGCGCGCGGCGATCAGCTCGGCCGCGGTCTGTGCCGCGCCACACGCGGCCGAGGCCAGCGCGAAACCGGCCAGGCCGATCAGATAGGCGCGCCTAGCGCCCAGCCGGTCGCCCATGACGCCGGCCGACAGCAGCAGCACCGCAAAGACCAGGCTGTACGCATCCACCACCCACTGCAGTCCCGGCACGCTGGCGGTCAGCTCAACACTCAGCCGCGGCAGCGCCACGTTGACGATGGTGACGTCCAGCTGCACTACGGCAAAGCCGAAGCTCGCCGCGACGATGGTCCAGGCGATCGACGTCGGCCTGTCGGTGGCGAGGGTGTTCACAGTGCCGTTTCCAAAAAAGTTCGTGTCGCTGCGCCGTGTTTGCGTCAAGCCGTTGTGCGCGTGCTCAAAGGACCTTGCAGAACACCGCCTTGAGATAACGGCCTTCCGGTACGTCGGTACGGAACGGATGATCGGCGCCGGCGCCGCGCACGTCCAGAATCTGGATTTCGCGGCCCGCGTTCAGTGCCACCCGGCGCAGCATCTCCAGAAAATCCGCTTCGCTGACCAGACCGGTGCACGAGCAGGTCAGCAGAATACCGCCGGGCGCGATCGCATCGAGCGCCATGCGGTTCATCGCGAAGTATTTTTTCAGCGCCTCGAACACCTTGCTGCGGTCGCGCGTGAGTTTGGCCGGATCGAGAATCACCGCGTCGAACTGCTCGCCGCGTGCCACCGCCGCGCGCACCCAGTCGAAGATATCGGCCTGCTCGAAATTCACCGTCACGTTGTTGGCCGCGGCGTTGGCGCGGGCGATCTCCAGAATGCCGGCATCCAGATCGACGCCGGTCGCGGTCAGCGCCCCGGCCGCCATCGCATGCACGGCGAAGCCGCCAGCGTTGCAGCACAGATCGAGCACGCGCTTGCCGCGCGCCAGCTCGGCAAAGCGGCGGCGGTTGTCGCGCTGATCGGCGAAGAAGCCGGTCTTGTGGCCGCAGCCCGGCGCCGCGTGAAAGCGCAGCTCGTGCTCGTGCACCTGCACGGCCTCGGGTACGTCGCCGCTGCGGCAGTCGAACGACTCCTGCTTCTGCACGTGCGATTCGGCAAACCAGTAAAGCCGCGCGCCGGGGAAGTGCGTCAGCAAGGCCGCGTGGATCGCCTCGCGGAAGCGCCACATGCCGGCGGCGAAATATTCGATCACCAGGATATCGGCATAGCGGTCGACGATCAGCCCCGACAGGCCGTCCCCTTCGCTGTGCACCACGCGCCAGGCGTCGCTGACGTGGTCGATCTGTAGCAGCTCGCGGCGCAGCTGGACGGCACTGTCGATGCGTTTGGCGATCCACTGCGCATCGATCGCCTCGGCCTCGTCGTTGCTCAGCAATCGCAGCGCGATGCGCGCGTGACCGTTCCAGAAGCCGCGGCCGACGAAGCGGCCCTTGGCGTCGTGCACCTCGACCACGGTGCCCGGCGGCAGCCGCGCCTCGGGCTTGTACAGCTGGGCCGACCACACCCAGGGATGACCGGGATTGCGGTCGGACTTCAGGCGGATCACGGGGAGCGTGGCGGCCGCAGCAGCGGTGGGGGAGGGCGTGGATTCGGCAGGCGAGGGCGTATTCATGCACGCATGATAGCGTGCGGCGTCCCAATCACCGGTTTGGACAGCGTTCGACGCCGCTTAGGGATCGCTGTTATCGAGCGTTGGCTTGGTGCGGCCATGCGGCAGCGGCTGATCGTCCGGGCTCATGTTGACGAAGACGATCTCGTCGATGGTGAGGATACTTTTATGCGTGACCATGTTGCGCACTTCGCAGCGCAATGTGATCGAGGTGCGGCCGAAGCGGGTGGCGTTGATGCCCAGCTCGATCACGTCGCCCTGGCGCGCCGAGCTCACGAAATTGATTTCCGACATGTACTTGGTCACCACGCGGCTGTTGCCGAGCTGGCCGATCACGTACACCGCGGCCTCTTCGTCGATCCAGCGCAGCAGGCTGCCGCCGAACAGCGTGCCGTTGGGATTGAGGTCTTCGGGCTTCACCCACTTGCGGGTGCGGAAATTCATCGGCAACAGGTCCATCGCGTATCCAGCCAGGTCATCGGTTGACCTCAGCTTAGCGATTTGCCGCGCACGCGTCGCCGCGCTCCGTTTGCCGCATTCAATCGGCCTGAAGCACGGCCAGCTCGTTGCCGTTGGGATCGGTGAAATGAAAACGGCGCCCGCCGGGAAAGCCGAACGTGGGTTTGACGATGGTGCCGCCGGCGGCCGTCACCGCCACCAGCGCGGCCTCCAGATCGTCCACCGCGATCACCGGCAGCGGCGCGCGCGGCGCCTCCGTCATATCGCCCTGCAGGCCCACATCGACGTCGCCGGTCATGGTGCAGGCGTAGCTCGGTCCGAAATCGGTCAGTGCCCACCCGAACGCGTTCGAGTAGAACTGTTTGGCGGCGTCGATATCGGCGGCGGGCAATTCGATAAAGCTCGGACGGGCCATGGCTGTTTGCCTTGTGTGAAAGGTTCAGCGGAATCGTAGCGCCAACCACGACAGCAGGGCGAGCAAATTGATACCGATGCGCGAGGTGCCGGGGCCGCTGGTGGCCAGCACGAAACCCTGTGTGCCGAAATGCGAATCCAGCAATAAATGCGGCGGCAAGTGCAGGGTCGAAAACACGTTGACGAACGCGCCGCTGGACAGCGCATAGCTGAAGGCCGAGGTCGCGATCAGCGGCACCTGCAGCAGCTGTGCCCAGCGCGAAAAGGCGATGCCGCGTTCGCTGTTGTCCAGCAGCAGCACGCCGGCGATCAGTACGAATGCGAAGACCGCCAGATCGATCAGCGCGAAAATGCTTTCATGGGTCGAGCCCAGCGGCAGCAGTCGGTGCAGCGCAGCCACCACGCCATAGAAGCCGCCGGCGATTTCCAGGATGCCGATCAGGCGAAAAAGAATCAGGCGCATGCGTCACTCCGAGATAAAAAACACCTCATTGTAAGTGCTGGTGACACCCGTCTCTCGACTTTGCTGCGCGACGCTTGGGAACAGATCGACGTTATTGGATGGCGATGCTGGCCGGGCGACCGTCATTCGTGCAAAAAAGCATCACGCCAGTTCATCGGCCAGCTCATGCAGGTCGGCAATATGTTGCTCCCACCAACGCGATTCGACCGCGAACGGAAACGCCGCGGGGAACGCCGGGTCGTGCCAGCGCGTGGCGATCCATGCGGCGTAATGCATCTGCCGCATCGCGCGCAGTACGGGCACCAGCATCAGCTCGTCGTCGCTGAAATCGCGAAATTGGCGATAGCCTTCGAGCATGGCTTCCATGTGGCGCGCATCGCTGGCCAGCATCCACAGGTCCTGCACGGCCGGACCCATGCGCGCGTCGTCGAGATCGACGAAGTGTGGGCCGTCGTCCGTCCACAGCACGTTGCCCGGGTGGCAGTCGCCGTGCAGGCGCAGTTGGCGCACCGGGCCGATCGCCGATTGCCGCTGTTCGATCGTGCCATCGAGCCGCTCGGCGGCTGCACGGTAGTGATCATGCAGTGACGCCGGCAGCAGCGACGAACCGAGTACCGCCTGCATCGACGGCCGCACCATCGTCGCGCGATCGAGCGTGCCGCGATGCGCAAACGGCTGGCGCGCACCGACAACGTGCATCCGCGCGATCAGTCGACCCAGCCACTGCAGTTGATCGGCTGATTCCAGCGTCGGCGCCCGGCCGCCGCGCCGCGGCGTGAGCGCGTAACGAAACCCTGCGTGCTCCAGCAGGCTGCGATCGCTGAAACTCAGGGGGGCGACCACCGGCAGCTCGGCCGCCGCCAGTTCGAGAGTGAACGCATGTTCCTCGGCGATGGCGGCATTCGTCCAGCGGCCGGGCCGGTAGAATTTGGCGATGACCGGTGAACTGTCCTCGATACCGACCTGCCAGACGCGGTTCTCGTAACTGTTCAGCGCCAACAGGCGGCCGTCGGTCCACAGCCCGCAGGCGCCGACGGCATCGAGCACACAGTCCGGCGTGAGCGTGGCGTAGGGCGCGTCGTGGTTCAAAGCGTGCTCACGATAGGCCGGCTCACTTCGACGCCGCGCCGATCACGCGGGCGGGCACCACGGCCATGGTCAGTCGCGACACGCAGACCAGCGAGCCTTCCTCGTTTTCGATGCGGATCTCCCACACCTGAGTGGTGCGGCCAAGGTGGAAGGGTCGGGCGGTACCGGTGACGATACCGCTGCGCACGCCGCGGATGTGGTTGGCGTTGATGTCGAGGCCCACGGTGAGCTCTTTTTCCGGATCGAGCGTGAGCATCGCCGCGCTGCTGCCCAGCGTTTCGGCCAGCAGCACCGAGGCGCCTCCGTGCAGCAGGCCGAACGGCTGGTGTGTGCGTCGGTCGACCGGCATCGTGCCCTGCAGCCAGTCGTCGCCGACGGCGGTGAAGCGGATGCCGAGTACCTCCATGGCGGTGTTGACGTTCCACGCGTTGATGCGCTCGAGGTCGGTGCTCTGTTTCCAGATCGGAGTGGTAGATGTCGTCATTGTTGATTCCTGCCAGTCGAACCGCCATTGTTGTCCGCTGTCACCGCCGCGACAATGCATCGGGAAAACTCGGGTGTTCACTGCCAACATCAAATCCTCCGGTCGCCAGTTCGCCATCGCGGCCGATGAAACTGTGCTTGAGGCCGCCCAGCGCGCCGGTATTGCCCTGCCGTATTCCTGCCGCTCGGGCGTCTGCGGCAGCTGCAAGGCGACGTTGCTGCAGGGCGAATGCGAATACACGCACAACCCACCGATCGCACTGAGCGCCAGCGACAAGGCTCATCACGCCGTGCTGCTATGCCAAGCCACCGCAACCAGCGACCTGCTGCTGGACGTGCGCGAAGTGACCTCGGTCGAAGCGATCGCCCGACGCCAGCTTGACATGGTCGTGGCGGAAAAGTGGCAACTGGCCAGCGACGCGGTCGGCCTGCACCTGCTGCCGGCGCCTGGCGAGACCAAGCTCAACTGGGTGCCCGGCCAGTATCTGGACGTGATCCTGGAGAACGGCAAGCATCGGCCGTTCTCCATCGCCAACGGCCCGCAGGCCGACGGCATGATCGAGCTGCACGTGCGTCAGGCCATCGGTGGCGGTTTCACCTCGTGGGTCTATGAAAGTCTCAAGGTCGGCGACGTGCTGCGCATCGAAGGTCCGCAGGGCACCTTTGTGCCGCGCGAGGATTCCGAGCGGCCGATGATCTTCATGGCGGGAGGCACCGGCTTTGCGCCGATCAAGGCCATCGTCGAGCACTTCATTGCGCTGGGCACACGGCGGCCGATGCACGTCTATTGGGGTGCGCGCAGCGCGGCGGATATCTACATGCCCGCTCTGGCGGAGCGCTGGACCGAGGCGGCGCCGAACCTGCATTTTCACGCGGTGGTGTCCGACCCCGAACAGGCCGGCGGCATGCGCAGCGGCCTGGTGCACGAAGTGGTGCTGCTTGATCACCCGCAGCTGTCCGGCTACGACGTCTACATGAGCGGACCGCCACCCATGATCGAGGCCGGACACCAGCTGTTTCTGCAGGCCGGCCTGCCCGAGGATCGCCTGTACTACGACTCGTTCGAGTACGCGCCCGACGTGCTGGCGCAGATACTCAACGGCCGCGCCGGGATTCACCATCTTTAGTGCCGGCTTGCCCGCCGCACGCGTTGCAACGGGTTTGACCGCAGACGTTCCGGAACGCGCCGTTTATTTTTTGCCCTTGGCCAGCGGCAGCTGCGCCTGCTGCCAGGCGAGCACGCCGCCGCCCAGTGTATAGACCTGGGTGAAGCCGGCCTTGACCAGCTGCTGCGAGGCCTTGATCGAGTTGCCGCGGCCGTCCTTGTCCATCACCACTACCGGCAGCTCGCGTGCCTTGGCCAGATCCTTGTTGGCCGGATCGAACTGGCTCATCAGCACGTGCTTGGCGCCGGGCACGTGCATTTTCTCGAAGTCGACCACAGCCGACAGATCGACCAGCAGCGGGCTCTCGCGGTTGATCAGCAGGGTCAGGCCGGCAGGCGTAAGCACCTTGGTCTTGCTGAAGAGTTCGGTGATCTGCATGACGATCAGCGCCAGCAGCAGGATCGCGAACAGCGCCGAAAGCGCCGCATGGTTGCCGATAAATTCGGGCAGCTTGTGCAGAAAATCGTTCATCGTGGTTCCACTGCCGCGTGAAGTGCGGCTGTTCGGGTAAACCGGCGATTATACGGGCAGTGCGGGTCAGGCAGGGCGGCGCTGCCAGGCGGCGAACCTGTGGCGGTCACTGCTGCTGCGTGATGTCCGGCAGCCCGCTGGTCAGCCACCAGTGCTTGGTGGTTTCGTCGTAGCGCCAGGTCTGCCGGTCGATGATGCTGCGCTCGGACTGTGTGCTGACGTTGATCAGGTTGATATGCACGATCTGCCGCACCTGGTTTTCACCGTCGGGCACCGGGCCATTGCCGGCGTCGTATCCGCTGACCTGCACCAGCTTGTAGCGCGCCAGGTCGAGCGCAGTGGGCATTTTGTCGGCGCGCGTCTTCGGGTCGAGGAAAATGGTGGCGCTCTGAAAATCGCCCCAGCGTACCGTGCTGGCATAGGCTGTCAGCGTGGTGTTAAGCGTTTCCGTACGGCTCTGCGTGGCGCAACCGGCGACCAAAAGCAAAGCGGCAAGGGCAAGAATGCTCAGTACGCGGCGCATGGCGGGTAGCCTCAGTCGGTATGACAGCGATTTGGCGAAGGGGTGGCTGTTGACTGATCTATTCTGCCTCAAGCCGCTGCCGGCGTCCGGTGTCGTTAAGACGCCTGTGCGCTGCGCCGTTTGGCGACGAAGCGGGCGCATAGCGTCGCCGCCGGCTTACCGTGTTCGCCGGGCACCGAGCAAACCACCTCGATGCGCGCCTTCCCACGCGTATCCAGCGTGCGAAAAAACGTCGCCCAGTCCGCCTGCGCCGAGAGCTTGGCTTCGCTGCGGAAATCGCGCAGCACCGGCGTCAGGTAATGCACGCTGGACTCGCCGACGAACAGGTCGCAGTCCTCGCCGTGCCGGCGCAGGGCCAACTCCACCAGCGCCCAGCCATTGAGCGTCATCACGCTGACCAGGCTACCGCCGAAGGCGCTGCCCTTGTCGTTGACGTTGGGCGCGAGCGGCGCGAGCAGATCCAGGCGGTCTTCATCGCAGTCGCCCAAGCGAATATCCATTGCCCGCGCCATGGGAATTTCATCACGCATGAACTGCACCAGCTGCTTAGCTTGGCGGGCGAGGTTGTGCGTTGGGAGATCGATGGTGCTCACGTGAGGCTCTGTCCGTACGGGTGAATACCCGATTGTAGGTAGGTCGTTACACTTACGGCCAATGGCGAGAAGTGGATGCGAGGCGAAGATGCAGCGGCAAACTCCCCCGGATCTGGGCGGCCGCACGGTGGTCATCACACGCCCCGCCGGTACGGCTGCTTCGATGGCGCGCAGGGTGCGTGCCCGCGGCGGCGTGCCGATGCTGCTGCCGGGCCTGTCGCTGCGCGGTGTGTCCGATCAGGCTGTAGCCCGTGCAGCGTTGCAGCATGCCCTTGCCGACGATCTGCTGATTTTCACCAGCCCTGCGGCGGTAGCGTTCGCTGCCGCGCTGTCGCCGCTGCTTTCGTCCGCGACCGTGCTGGCCGTGGGGCAAGGTACCGCAGGCGCGCTGCAAAGGCACGGCATGCATGTCGCATGGGTACCTGCAAGGCAGGATAGCGAAGGCCTGCTCGATCATCCGGCCCTGCGCGAGCCGGCCGGCAAACGGGTTGCGCTGATCGGTGCGCCCGGTGGCCGCGGCTTGCTGGGCGAGCAGCTGGCGACGCGCGGCGCGCAGCTGCGCGAGCTGCACGTGTATCGGCGCGTGGCGCCGCGGCTCGATCGTCGCCACGTCGATGCGCTGCTGCAGCTACCGACCTCGGCGTTGATTCTGTTGTCGAGTGCCGAGGCGCTGAGTCATCTCTGCCGGCTGCTGCCGCCGCTGCCGCTGGCCCGGCTGTTGGCGACCACGGCGGTGGTCAGCAGCGAACGGTTGGCCGCGGCAGCCAGCGCTGCCGGTTTCGGTCGCGTCATGCGTGCCGAGTCGGCGCTCTCGGCCGATCTGCTCGATGCCGCCGCGCGCGTCGGCTGATTCTCGCGCCAGCGCTTCATGGCGCCCTTCACAAGGCCTCGCTACGACCCTGAACGCACGGGCTGGTAGCATGGCTTGTAGATCCACGCAGACAACCCGAGTGAGAACGCCGTGCCCGAGAACATCCGCCCCGATCCAGCCCCAGTCGACCCGATGCCGGCAAAACCGATGCGCCCCGTGCCAGCGAAACATGAGCCGGGTTCGCGCGGCGGTGGCACGCTGGCGCTGGCCGTACTGCTGGCGCTGATCGCCATCGGTGGCACCGGATACGTGGGCTGGCGGCAGTGGCAGCAGGCGCAGGTGAGTACGGTCGATAGCCGCAATCTGGCCACGCTGCAGCAGCGCGTGGCCGCGCTGGAAACCACGCTCAGCGGCGTGAGCGGCGAGCGCACCAGCCTCAATCAACGCCTCAGCGATGCCGATCAGGTCAACCGTTCGCTGCGCGAAGAGCTGCTCGGTCAGGCCGAGCGCACGCGCAATCTCGAAGACGCCGTGGCCAAGCTCGCGCAAAAGAGCCTGTCCGGCCAGGACGCCACCCTGCTGGACGAAACCGAATCGCTGCTGCGCATGGCCGGCGAGCGCTACACGCTGTTCCACGACGCGCAGGGTGCGGTCGCGGCCTACACCCTGGCCGATCAGACTCTGGCCGGCGTCAACGACGCCACGTTTGCCGGCCTGCGTCAAAGCATCACCGTCGAGCGCGATGCGCTGGTCAAGAGCCAGCCCGCCAGCCAGGCCAGCGCGCTTCAGCAGCTGACCGAACTGCGCGGCGACCTCGCCACGCTGCCGCTGAAGACGCTGGACAACCCGACCAGCAACGATCAATCGCAAACCGTCTGGCAGCGAATCAAGCAGGCGCTGGCCAGCGTGATCAGCGTGCAGCGCTCCAACGGCGCGCCGCTGGCCGTCGCCGATGCGCGCTTCGCCCGCGAGTTGGCCTCGCTCGATCTGGCGCAGGCACAAACCGCGCTGCTCGCCTACGATGCCAACGCCTACGCCGCCGCGCTGCAGCGCGTGGACGTGGCGCTGTCGAGCCAGTTCGACGACAGCAATCCCGACGTGCAGCAGGCGCGCGTCACCCTGAAACAGCTCGGTGCGGCGCTGCCGCCCAGCGCGCCCGTGCATCTGGGCGCGGCGCTGACCGAGCTGCGCAATCTGCGCACCGTGCATGCGCTGAAACCCGACGCGACTGGCACTGCGCCGGCAACGTCGAGCAGCAGTGCGGCTCCTGCCAACGGAGCCAAGCCATGAAGCTGTGGCGCTGGATATTGCTGTTGCTGGTGATCGCCGCGCTGGTCGCGTTCGGCTGGCACTGGGCGGCCGACGATCCCGGCTACGTCTACGTGCAGTGGCACGGCTGGTATGCCGAGCGCACGGTCGTCACGGCGGCGCTTACGCTGATCCTGTTCTGGGCCGTGCTGAGTGCGCTGTGGTGGTTGATCCGCTGGCCGTTCGGCGCGTTTTCCCGGCGGCATCGGCGGGTGAGCCGTCAGCGCATGAACGATGGTTTGATCGCGCTGGCCGAGGGCCGGCACGGCGACGCCGAGCGCGATCTGAATCGTGCCTCGCGTCTGGACAGCTTGCGCGGCGCCGCCCTGCTGGGTTCGGCCGAGGCCTCCTCGCGTCGGGGCGAATACGCGCGTGCGTTCGAATCGCTCGATCAGGCCGCCCAGTCCGCACCCAAGGGCGCCCGCGTGCTGCGCGCCCGCGCGCTACGCCGCGACGGCAAGTTTGCCGAAGCGGTGGCCTTGCTGGCACCGGAGTCCGACAGCGGCAGCCTCACTCCCGCGGGCTGGCGCGAACTCGCGCTGGCCGCGCTGGCCAGCGGCGACCTTCGCCGCGCGCGCCAGGCGCTGGAGCCGCTGCAGAAAAGCGGCGCCTTCGGCACGCGCGCCTACAACGCCCTGGAATCGAAAATACTCGTCGCCACGCTCGGCGCGTCGCCCGACGGCGCCGCGCTCAACACGCTGTGGTCGCAGCTGCCCAAGGCGCAACGTCGCGTGCCCGCCATCATCGACGCCTATGCACGCCGCGCCGCAGGCTTCGGCCTGATCCTGCCGGCGATGGACGAAGTGGAATCTGCGCTGCGCCGCGAGTGGTCGCCGCTGCTGATCGAAACCTACGGCACGCTCGGCAACCACGACATCGACGCCCGCCTGCGCCGCGCCGAAGGCTGGCTCAACGAACATCCCAACGACGCCAGCCTGCTGCTCACCCTGGGCCGCATGTGCCTGCGCCTCAAGCTATGGAGCAAGGCACAAACCTATCTGCAGCGCGTGCTCGCCCTCGCGCCCAGCGCATCGGTCTGGGAAGCGCTGGGCGATCTGCATGCCGGCCAGGGCAACGACGCGCTGGCCAGCCGCTGCTACCGCAACGCGCTGGCCTTCGCTCGCGGCGAGGCCATCGATCCCTTGCCGCTGAATTCCAACGGCAGCGTCGACACGCGTCCGATCACGATTGAAGAGCGCAGCGAGCTTGGGGTGCCGCGGTTGCGGGAATAAATGCGAGTCGAGACGGTATGGTTCGAATCGCAAAGCATCTGCTTTCGCGCCGATATCAGGTAGCCGTCTCGATCTCAGTGACAATGCTAGGTCATGCCAGTCCAATCATATGGCCGAAGTGTCTGCGGGAGCCGAGCAAGTCCCAATGGCAGTGCCCTGACGCTGGCACGTTTTCACAAGATCCAGGACACGCTTCACCTTGGGTTTCAGGCTCGGTCCATACAGCACCGTCTTGAAGCCGCCAGGGTAACCCTGCACGCTCCGCGTTTAACTTGCGAATGGTACTGGGGAAGTGGATGAGACGGCGGACTTTTGATCTGCTGGCGGTTGCCGGCATCTTTGCGGCTTATTCGATGACTATCCGGCTGGCCTTGCATCTCGACCTGCGTGGAAGCCTGCTGGGCGGAGCGGCTAATACGGTGCCTGTAGTAATTTTCGGAGCGATAGCGCGCCGCATTATTCTGCGGAAACTTTTCGGGAAGCCCGGCGCGATCCAGCTGGCCGCCCATGTTCTGCTATGCGCCGCATTCGTTTCCCTGTCGTATGGGTTGCTGATCGTTCTTCTGGGCCTGTTCGACGGCGAGGGTCCGACTGGATTTCTGGTGCGACCCTTCTCGATCAGTGGAACCGCTTGGCAGTCGCTTGAGAATGTCACTACCTATGCATTGATAGCGACCTTGTCCTATTTGCAGGGCCAACACGGGGTGCCCGCCACGCCGTACGTCGACGCGATGGTGATCGGGGGAGCAATTAAGGGCACACGGTCATTGCCCGAGGCGGATGATCCCAAAGTGATGATGGGCGCAGATCAAGCTGATGCCATTGTGATTGCTCCGTTAACGGTCGTTTCAGGGGACGATGCCGAAGCAAGAGCCGATACGGCATTGTCACGTTACTTTGTCCGAATCGGCGATGAGCTTAGGCCGCTCGATATAGACAACGTCGTGAGCATCGGTGGCGCGGACGACTACGCCGAAGTGAGAACACTGTCCACCAAGCACCTTGTTCGCGTGACGCTTGCTGAATTTGCCAAGTCACTCGATCCGGCGAAGTACGTTCGCGTTCATCGTTCCTGGATCGTGAACGTTCATCGCGTCGTTCGAGCAGAACCCGCCGGCGGAGGACGCCTGCTCTTGCATATGGAAACTGGCCAAACGATTTCGACCAGCCGGGCAGGCGCGAAGTTGCTGCGCGACCGCGTTATTTGACCGTTCGCCGCGCACGAGTGTTCGTTCGCCGATTTCTTCGCCGCATCCTTTCATTTCCCGGGATTATTCCGCGATCTGAGCCTGGCTTGATGTGCACGGTTCTTTTGAGTGGGTTGGGGTGAAAGGATCTTATGAACGTTCTCGCTTCGTCGGCCTTATTGATCATGGGCCTGTTGACTGCGGTCGCCGCAGGCGCACAGAGTGTCTCGGTCGAACAATCTCAAATTCCGAACGTCGCGGCGGAGTTGATCTCGACCTTTGCGGCGGCACGGAGCCCGGCCGACCTGACAAAACGTTTCCGACTTCAGCTTGCTGCCGGACGTTTCATTGATGCGGAGTCGACACTGGATCGCCTTCAGGCCGCTTATCGTTCGAACGAGCCGAGGCTTGTTCCTGCTGTCACGCCGTGGCGGATCTATACCCGATCCAAAGCTTATGAAGCGGCTGGGTTGGGGCGATCCGAGGCGCTGTCTCGCGCGTTTTCAGAGCTGTATGGAGCGCTTCCCGATAGCCAGGCGGCCGACATCCTGCCCTGGTACGGCGAGGGCCTCGATAGGCTCCGCTCGGAGGAGTCAAAGCAGAAAAAAGCTTGCCAGGGAATGGCGCTGGAGCAGTGCCCATCGGCGGCGGACTTCGTAGCGGCCCATGAGGCGCTGATGGCATGGACGTACCTCATGCCAGCGTCGGTGCCGTTGCTCGAAGCGGACGGCAGGCATCGCTATCTGATCGATGACCAAGTTTTGATCCCGACGCCCGATGGCGCAAAAATCGCCGCCATTGTCGTGCGCCCCCGCGTTACGGGTACGACGAAACTAACCGCGCTGTTGAATTTCACGATTTACGCCCGGGACAATTGGAGCATGAGTGACGCGATAATGATGGCTGCCCATGGCTATGCGGGGGTGGTCGCCTATACGCGAGGCAAAGGTCGAAGTCCTCAACCAGTGACCCCTTACGTGCATGACGGTGACGACGCGGCAACTGTGATCGAGTGGCTCGCGCATCGGAACTGGAGCGATGGCCGCGTTGGCATGTTCAGCGGTAGCTACAACGGATTCACTCAATGGTCCGCTGCGAAACATCATCCTCCAGCACTGAAGGCGATCGCTACCAACGCCACCAACGCCCCTGGCATCGACACGCCGATGCAAGGCAATGTGTTTCAGAGCTTTATCTATCCTTGGCCGTTCTACACGACTGATATCAAGACTTTGGATGACAACACCTACGATGACCGGGCTCGCTGGGATACGCTGGAAAAGAAATGGTACGTGAGCGGCAGGCCTTATCGCGATCTCGACAAGATCGACGGCAAGCCCAATCCCATCTTCGATACCTGGTTGCAACACCCGGCCTACGATGCCTATTGGCAACGCCTGATACCCTACGGTCGCGAGTTCGCCAGTATCGATATTCCGGTATTCGTAGAGACGGGTTATTACGACGGCGGCATGGTTGGTGCGCTCTATTACTTTCAGGAGCACCTCAAGTACCGGCCTGCCGCCGACGATCGAATGATCATCGGCCCTTATCACCACATTGCCATGCAGACCGGCGTGCTCGCCAAGGTCGATGGCTATGTGGTCGACAAGGCATCGTTGATTGACCTTCAGGATTTACGCCTTGAGTGGTTTGACCACGTTTTCCGTGGCTTTCCGCTGCCGACGCTCCTGAGCGACCGAGTCAACTTCGAAGTGATGGGTGCCAATACGTGGCGCCATACGTCGACTCTCGCGGACATGGCCGCCAGCCGTGTACGCCTCTATCTCACGGGAAACCGAGAAGCTGACCGGCTGTT
The DNA here is from genome assembly GCF_013408815.1 of Rhodanobacter sp. K2T2. NCBI lineage: Bacteria > Pseudomonadati > Pseudomonadota > Gammaproteobacteria > Lysobacterales > Rhodanobacteraceae > Rhodanobacter > Rhodanobacter sp. K2T2. The sequence continues at coordinate 180,627 of NZ_JACCCA010000008.1, forward strand.
GTTTGGGCACGCCCCGGCTAGCCAGGCAATACCTGAACTTGCTGTTGACTTCACTAATCGCAGCGATGTGGATTTTCAACCTCCCACGAGCGCGCCCGACACCCGTAACGCACTGGTGTTCGAAACAAAGCCGTTTAAGAAGTCGTTGGAGATCGACGGTCTGTTTAAAGGACGATTCGAAATCATTGCCAACAAGCGCGACTTTGATCTGTCAGTCAATTTTTATGAGTTGAAATCGGACGGTCGCTATCTCGACTTGGCCTCTTACCTCGGCCGTGTGAGCTTCATGCAAGATCGGACTCGGCGACAATTGCTCGTGCCTGGTCAAGCACACACTCTCAATTTTCAGAGCCAGACTTTGACAGCCCGCATGTTGGCGCCAGGAAGCCGGATCGTAGCCGTAGTCGGCGTCCCCAAAGTCCCTCATATCCAGATCAATTACGGCACAGGTCGTGACGTGGGCACGGAGTCAATGGCGGACGCGGGGACGCCACTACGTATTCACTGGCTCGTTGATAGTTACCTTGAACTTGGTATCCGAGGGACCATCGAGTTTGCGCAGGACCGTTGACTGCCCGACTTGAGCGATAAGCGAGACTGCATGTTTCAGTCTGAGCAAGTAAGCCTACGTGTGCGGGCAGTACAAATGCATGTCTTCGCTAGAATGATCATCGTCGCCAGCCAGGGAAAAGCCAATCGAAGGTGCCTGTGTAACCCCGTGTGGCGAATGGCGCTGCATTAAATATAGAGAGGAGTCAACCGACAACCTCAAGCTATAGCGGCGTCAGATTCGCATACGACGCCACCAGCCACTTGCTGCCGGCGCCTTCGAAATTCACCTGCAGTCGCGCGTGGCCGCCGCTGCCTTCGGCGCTGATCACCACGCCTTCGCCGAAGCTGGGGTGGCTGACGCGCTGGCCGAGTTTCACCGGCAGTTCCTCCTGCAACGACGCGGACGGCTGATTGAAGCGGCCGGCGTAGATGGGGCGGGTGACCTGCACGCGCGGACGCACTTCGTCGACCAGCTCGGCGGGTATTTCGCCGAGGAAGCGGGACGGGCGCGCCAGCATTTCGGTGCCGTGCATGCGGCGCGATTCGGCATGCGTGACGAACAGCTTTTCGCGCGCGCGGGTGATGCCGACGTAGGCGAGCCGGCGCTCTTCTTCGAGTCGACCTTCGTCGTCGACAGAACGCTGGCTGGGGAACAGGCCTTCTTCCATGCCGACCAGAAACACGATGGGAAACTCCAGGCCCTTGGCCGAGTGCAGCGTCATCAGCTGTACGCAGTCGTCCCACTTTTCGCCCTGGTTTTCGCCGGACTCCAGCGTGGCATGTGAAAGGAAGGCGGAGAGTTCGCTGAGCCCCGCGTCGATATCTTCCTGCGTGGGCTCGAAGCGGCTGGCGACGTTGACCAGCTCGTCGAGGTTTTCCACGCGCGCCTCGCCGTTGCCGCGGCTGTCCTTTTCGTAGTGGTCGCGCAGGCCCGTGTGGGTGATGGCGTGGTCGATCTGTTCGGCAAGCGTAAACGCAGCATCGCTATCGAGGCCCGCAAACGCTTTGGCCATCGCATCGATCATGGCCAGAAACGCCTTCACCGCATTCTTGGCGCGGCCGGCGAGTTCGCTGGCGCCGGCCAGTTCGGTCAGCGCGGTTTCCCACATCGAGGTGTTGTCGGTGCGGGCGCGCTTGCGCAGGGCGTCGAGCGTGCGATCGCCGATGCCGCGCGGTGGCGTGTTGACCGCGCGTTCGAACGCCGCGTCGTCGTGCCGGTTGGCGGTAAGGCGCAGATAGGCCAGCGCGTCCTTGACCTCGGCGCGCTCGAAGAAGCGCTGGCCGCCGTAGACGCGGTAGGGAATGTCGCGCTGGATCAGCTGCTCTTCGAAGTTGCGCGACTGCGCGTTGGAGCGATAGAGAATCGCGCAGTCTTTCGCGCTGCCGTGCTCCGCGACGTATTCGCGGATGCGCTCGATCACGAAGCGCGCCTCGTCCTGCTCGTTGTACGCGGCGTAAAGAGCGATGCGTTCCCCGTCGTCGCCTGCGGTCCACAGCTGTTTGCCCAGGCGTCCGCCGTTGCGCGCGATGACGCTGTTGGCGGCCTTGAGGATGTTGGAGGTGGAACGGTAGTTCTGCTCCAGCTTGATCGTGCGGGCGCCGGGAAAATCCTTCAGAAACTGCTGCACGTTTTCGACTTTCGCGCCGCGCCAGCCGTAGATCGCTTGGTCGTCGTCGCCCACGACAAACACCTGGCCAGTGGCTCCTGCGAGTACACGAATCCACGCGTATTGCAGCGTGTTGGTGTCCTGGAATTCGTCGATCAGCAGGTAGCGCCAGCGCTGCTGGTAGTGCTCCAGCACGGCGGGATTTTTCAACCACAGCTCGTGCGCGCGCAGCAGCAGTTCGGCGAAGTCGACCAGCCCGGCGCGGCGGCAGGCGTCTTCATAGGCCTGATAGATCTGCACGAAGGTGCGCGTGACCGGATGGTTGCCGTGTTCGATGCTCTCCGGGCGCTTGCCTTCGTCCTTCCAGTTGTTGATCTGCCAGCTGGCCTGACGCGGCGGAAAGCGCGCGTCGTCCAGGCCGAGGCCGGCGACCACGCGTTTGACCAGGCGCAGCTGATCGTCCGAATCGAGGATCTGAAAGGTTTCGGTGAGCCCCGCTTCGCGCCAGTGCCGACGCAGCAGGCGATGGGCGATGCCGTGGAAGGTGCCCACGGTCAGCCCCTGCGTGCTGCCGGGAATCAAGGCATCCAGCCGCGCACGCATCTCGCCGGCGGCCTTGTTGGTGAACGTGACGGCGAGGATCGCCCATGGCGGCACGCGTTCGACCTGGGTCAGCCAGCCGATGCGGTGGGTGAGCACGCGGGTCTTGCCGGAGCCGGCGCCGGCCAGCACCAGATAGTGGCCGGGTGGGGCGCAGACGGCTTCGCGCTGCGCGTCGTTGAGCGAGTCGATCAGGTAGGAGACATCCATCGATGCCATTGTAGCGGGCGGCGTCTCTCTGGGCTGGCGTGCGGCATGAAAGCCTGCACAAAAGAAAACCGCCGCGGAGGCGGCGGTTTAGGGGAAGGGCGCTGCAGCTTCAGCGCTTTTTGCTGACGAACCCACCGACCACCAGCAGGCCACCGACCACGATGCCGGCGATACCCGCCCATTCGGGCACAGTCTTGGTGTGCGTGGCTTCGATTTTGGCCGGCCCAAGCTGCGCCACGGTATCGGTCTGCTTGTAGCTGCCGTTGCCCATGGTGACGTAGATGCCGGCAACCAGCAGAAGGATACCGACGATGATCAGACCTGCGCGCATGAAACTCTCCCATGTGATTGAGCGGCGAGTATGCCCGATGCCCTTGTGCAGAAAGGGTCCACGGCATTCGCACGAATCGCGGGCAAAAAAAGGCCCCGAAGGCTAGGGGGAACCTTCGGGGCCGGCCGCCACGGTACCCAGGGGAGAGGCTCGTGGCGGGTGGCGGCCCAGGGAGGTAGGCGCGCCGGGGATGCCGTTGCGTGCATCCGATAGATTGGAACGCGCCCTGCGGGGAAAGTTGCAAAAGACCGCTGAAAAAATTCATTGCCGGTTCATCTGCAAAAATAGGCGCCAAAGCTATTGTTCTGTATGGGTTTTTAGTGCCGCCTGCAAAAATGGCGGCCGCCTCTGTTCTCAGTGCGCCTGATCCCAGTTGTCGCCCACGCCCACATCGACCAGCAGCGGCACGGCCAGTGCCGCGGCGCCCGACATCCGCTCGATCACCGCCGCGCGCACCTCGTCCACCGCATCGGCGCGTACCTCGAACACGAGTTCATCGTGCACCTGCATCAGCATGTGGGCGTCGTCGCGGCCTTTCAGCCAACCCGACACCGCGATCATGGCGCGCTTGATGATGTCGGCGGCGCTGCCCTGCATCGGCGCGTTCACTGCAGCGCGCTCGGCGCCCTGGCGCAGGCCCTGATTGCGCGAGGTGAGGTTATCCAGATACAGCCGGCGGCCGTAGATGGTTTCGACGTAGCCATCGCGATGCGCCTGCTCGCGCGTGGCGTCCATATAGGCGCGCACCCCGGGGTAGCGCGAAAAATAGCGCGCCATGTAATCGCTGGCTTCGCCGCGATCGACTGCAAGCTGCTTGGCTAGGCCGAAGGCGCTCATGCCGTACATCAGGCCGAAGTTGATCGCCTTCGCTGCGCGACGCTGGTTGGTCGTAACCTCTTCCGCGGGTACGCCAAAGACTTCCGCGGCGGTGGCACGATGCACGTCGCCGCCGTCGTGGAACGCGCGCAGCAGGCCCTCGTCGCTGGAGAGGTGCGCCATGATGCGCAGTTCGATCTGCGAATAGTCCGCCGCCATCACCATCCAGCCCGGCGGCGCGATAAAGGCCTGGCGGATGCGTCGCCCCTCTTCGGTGCGCACCGGAATGTTCTGCAGATTCGGCTCGGACGACGAGATGCGCCCGGTGGCGACCGATCCCTGGTGGTAGCTGGTATGCACGCGACCGGTGCGCGGGTTGACGATGCCGGACAGCTTGTCGGTGTAGGTGGAGCGCAGCTTGGCCAGGCCGCGGTAGTCGAGCAGCAGGCGCGGCAGTTCGTGCGTGTCGGCGATCGCCTCCAGCGCTTCTTCATTCGTCGACGGCTGGCCGGTCGGCGTTTTCATTTTTGCCTGCAGGCCGAGTTCGTCGAACAGCACGGCCTGCAGCTGCTTGGGCGAATCGAGGTTGAACTCATGGCCGGCGAGCTTGTACGACTGCTGCTGCAGCTCGTGCATGCGCTTGCCCAGCTGCTGGCTCTGCGTTCGCAGTACGTCGCCGTCGATCAGCACGCCGCGGCGCTCCATCTCGGCCAGCACCGGCACCAGCGGGATTTCGATGTCCTGATACACCGCGTGCAGCTTCGGCACGCTTTCGAGCTTCGGCCACAGCGCGTGGTGCAGGCGCAAGGTGATATCGGCATCTTCGGCCGCGTAGCGACAGGCGGTATCGAGATCGACCTGCGAAAACGAAATCTGCTTCGCGCCCTTGCCGGCAACCTGTTCGTACTTGATGGTGTCGACGCCGAGATATTTCTTCGCCAGCGAGTCCATGTCGTGGCGCGTCGCCGTGGCGTTCCACACATAGGACTCGAGCATCGAATCGTGCTTCAGCCCCTGCACCGCGATGCCGTAATGGCTGAGCACGTTGATGTCGTACTTAGCGTGCTGGCCGAGTTTGGGTCTGTCGGCATCTTCGAAGATGGGCTTCAGTGCGGCCAGCACGGTATCGCGCGGCAGCTGGGCCGGTGCGCCGGGGTAATCGTGGCCTAGCGGGATATAGCATGCAGTGCCGACTTCCACCGCCAGGCTGACGCCGACGATTTCGGCGCGCATCGCGTCGATACTGGTGGTTTCGGTATCGAAGGCGATCAGTTCGGCGCCGCGCAGTTTTTCCAGCCACGCGTCTAAGCGGTCGGGCGTGGTGACAAGCTCGTAGGTGCCGGGAGCCGATAGCGATGCATCAATGGCGTCTGTCGTGGCAATCGCCGCGCTTGCAGCAGTTTCCGAAAAGCTGGCTGTTCCCCGTTCCCCACCGGGTCCCCTCGGGGGAGTCCCCGTTCCCCGCTCTTCCAGCGCATCCAAATCCTTCAGCGCCGCCTTGAAACCATAGCGCGTATACAGCTCGCGCAGCTGTGCGGTGTCGGCCTCGCGCTGCGCCAGATCGGTCGGGCCAACGTCCAGCGGCACATCCAGCTTGATCGTCACCAGCTCGCGCGACAGCGGCAGCTGCGGCAGCGCGGCGCGCAGGCTCTCGCCTATCTTGCCGCCGATCTTGTCGGCGTTGACGATCACGCCGTCCAGCGTGTGGTATTCGGCAAGCCACTTCGCCGCGGTTTTCGGACCGCACTTCGGCACGCCCGGCACGTTGTCGACGGTGTCGCCGGTCAGCGCCAGAAAATCGATGATCTGCTCCGGCCGCACGCCGAATTTTTCCTTCACGCCGTCGATATCGGTGACGGTGTTGCTCATCGTGTTGACCAGGGTGACGTGGGAGCTGACCAGCTGCGCGAGATCCTTGTCACCGGTGGAAATCAGCACCTCGATGCCCAGCGCCTGTGCCTGCGTCGCCAGCGTTCCGATCACATCGTCCGCTTCCACACCCGGCTCGCGCAGAATCGGAAATCCGAGCGCACCCACGATCGCCAGCATCGGCGCGATCTGCGCGCGCAAGTCATCCGGCATCGGCGGGCGATGGGCCTTGTACTGGTCGTAGAGTTCGTCGCGGAAGGTGGGTCCGGCGGCATCGCTGACGAAAGCCAGATAGTCCGGCTTTGCCTTCAGCGTGGCGCGCAGCATGTTGACCACGCCGAACAGCGCGCCGGTTGGCTCGCCTTGGTCGTTGGTCAGCGGCGGCAGCGCATGGAACGCGCGGTAGAGGTAGGACGAACCGTCGATGAGAATGAGTTTGGCCATGCCCCATTCTCGCATGCGGGCATCGCGGCGCTTCACAGTCGATCGGCAAAGGCGCTGCTATTCTCTGACACCCGACCTGAGGTTGCCCCCATGAAATCAGCCGCCGTGCTAGCTGCCGCAAGTTTTTTCTTTGTCTCAGGTCTCGCTGCCAGCAGCGTTTACGCGCAGTCTTCCGCGCCGGCGACCAACGCGCCGCCGCCGCCCGGTATGAACGATCCCGGCGTCAAGCAGCTTCCGCCGCCGCCCAAGGTGCCCGACGCCACGGTGCAGAAATCGGCCGGTGGCCAGAATCTTCCCGCCATGCAGGACACTGGCGCGGCTGGCGACGGCAAGCATATGACCCTTCCCGACGTCAGCACGCATCAGGAAGGCGACAACCAGGTCGAGGAGTACCGCCGCAGCGGCATGCTGTACATGGTGGTGGTGACGCCGAAGAACGGCATTCCGCAGAGTTACACCGTCGACCCGGACGGAACGCGGCACATGCAGCCCGGCCAGGCGCCGGTGCATCCGGCGATGTACAAGGTGCTGGAGTGGGGCAAGAGCAAACCGGCCGAGGCGAGCTCGTCGTCCGACGGCGGCTGATGCGATTCGTTCAAGCCGCAATGACGTTGCGCTGAACTTTGAGGCGCCGCTCAGCGGGCGTCGTCGAGTTCGGGATAATGGCGAAAGATGCCGTTCTCGTTGAACGCGAGGCGCCGCGGCGATGCCAGATAGGCCGCGATGCGCGGCCGCTCCGACACCCGTTCGTTGAGGGCTCTGAGCTTGGGGAGCTTGCGCTGCATTTTTTTCATCGCGCGCGGAAAGGCGTAGTCGAGCCCGCTCATGATCTGGAACAACGAGAGATCGACATACGAATGCGCGGTCAGCGCGTGTCGCCCGTTGCCACGTTCCAGCACGTTCTCGAAGTAGCCGAGAAACTTCGGCAGGCGGTTCTGTCGGAAATCCTCGGCGCGGGGCTTGGCTTCATCGCGTTGATCGTCGTAGTAGAGGCTGCTGGCGATCGGATGGTGCGTGTCGTGCACTTCGGTCACCAGATCGGCGATGGTCAGCTGCAGCTGACTCGCATGGTGCTGGGCGCTGGCTGAGGCGGGTACCAGCTTCAACTTAGGACCCAGATGCGAAAGGATGTTCGCCACCTGCGCGATGACCGCGCGGCCATCCTTCAGAAACGGCGGCGCAAAGGGCAGGGCGCCGGACTGCTTTCCCTGCAGAAACGGCATGATCGCCTCATCGCCCTTTTCGCGCGCCACGTCGACGTAGTCGGCGCCCGCGTCTTCCAGCGCCAGCCGCACGAATTCGCCGCGTCCCTGGATGCCGGTCCAGTAATAAAGCTGATAGCGCATGACGATCTCCGTTGAACAGGGTCGAAGCTAGGCGAGAACGGCTCAACGGTGCGTGAGGACTGTCACGCCGACTTGGCATCCTTCAGCGAAGCGCGAGGCGCCTGCGGCAGTTGAGCGGCCATCGCGCGAATCTGCGCCCACACCAGTTCGGCCACGGGCGACAGCGAGCGGTGGCGACGACGAATCAGCGTGATGGCGCGACTGGCGGTCGGCGTCAGCGGCCGCGTCACCAGCTGGTCGGATGCGGGTAGCGACAGCCGCGGGGTGACGCTGACGCCAAGCCCGGATTCGACCATGCGAAACGCCGTATGCGTGTGCCCGGTCTGCTGCACCACGTTGGCCTGCGCGCCGTGGGCTGCCAGCTGCTGGTCGATCAGTCGCCGGCTGCCGGACGTATGATCGAGCAGCACCAGGGCTTCGCCGCGCAGCTTTTTCCACGGCACGGCGGTAAGCCTGGCCAGCGGATGCGTGCGATGGCAGACCAGCACGAAGGGATCGCGCAGGATGGTTTCGCAGTCGAAGGTCTCCTTTTCGCCGGGCTCGATGGCGAGGCCGAAATCCACCTCGCCGCCGCGCACGCTGTCCAGCACCATCACTTGTGCCTGATCGTGCAACTGCACGGTGAGCTCGGGATACGCCTGCGCGCAGGCGGCAATGCATTGCGGCATCAAACCGGCCGACAGCGTCGGCACGGCGGCGACGCGCACCTTGCCGTGGCGACGCTCGCTTTCGGAGTGGACATGAGCCAGCACGCCCTCCAGTTCTTCCAGCACCCGCTCCAGCGCCACCTGCAGGTAGCGGCCCGCTTCGGTCGGCACCACTTCGCGTGTGTTGCGATCGAACAGCCGCACGTCCAGCTCGTTTTCCAGATCGGTGATCTGCCGGCTGATCGCAGGCTGGGTCAGGTGCAGGCTCTCGGCCGCGCGCCGGAAGTGCCGCAGCTTGGCGACGGCAAGAAAGGCGCGCAGCTGGCGCAGGCTGATATTCATGCGTAAAGAGTATCAAAAGATCAAATAATACGATTTGATTTATCAATGGCGGCGCGCTGCAATAGCGGCCTGAACTTCTCAGGTCACCCGTGCCATGGCAATCACCCGTTTTCTTCCCGACCGTTTTACCTGCGCGCTGGTGCTCACGGTGCTGATCGCGAGCCTGCTGCCGTGCCAGGGCGAAACCGCCAGCGTCTTCAACCTGCTGACCGACGCGGCGATTGCCCTGCTGTTCTTTCTGCACGGCGCCAAGCTTTCGCGCGAGGCGGTGGTGGCAGGGATGACGCACTGGCGGCTGCACCTGATCGTGCTGGGCAGCACCTTCGTGATGTTTCCGCTGCTCGGGCTGCTGTTGAAGCCGCTGTTGTCGTGGCTGGTGACACCTGACCTCTATCTGGGCGTGTTGTTTCTCTGCACCCTGCCGTCGACGGTGCAGTCGTCGATCGCGTTCACCTCGATCGCGCGCGGCAATATTCCTGCGGCGATCTGCGCCGCATCGGCGTCCAGCCTGTTGGGTATTTTCATCACGCCCTTGCTGGTCGGACTGATGATGGAGTCGCACGGGCAGGGCGGCATGTCGTGGGATGCGATCGGCAAGATCGTGCTGCAGCTGCTGGTGCCCTTCGTCGCCGGCCAGATCGCACAGCGCTGGATCGGTCGGTGGGTCGAGCGCCACCGCGGTCTGCTCAGCTACGTGGACCAGGGTTCGATCCTGCTGGTGGTATACACGGCTTTCAGTGCCGCGGTTTTACAAGGGCTTTGGAAGCAGATGCCGCTGTCTGTGCTGGGTGGCCTGCTGGTGGTGAACGCGGTTCTGCTGGCGTTGGCGCTGACGGTGACGCGCTACGGTTCCCGCGCGCTGGGCTTTGGCACCGGGGACGAGATCACCATCGTGTTCTGCGGCTCGAAGAAGAGCCTGGCCAGCGGCGTGCCGATGGCCAAGGTGCTGTTCGCCGGGCATCCGCTCGGTGCGATCGTGCTGCCGATCATGCTGTTTCATCAGATCCAGCTGATGACGTGCGCCGTGCTGGCGCGCAAATATGCGCAGCGCAAAGCCGGCTCGGCGGCTTCATCGGATGCCGTGCCGAAGGGTGCCGCCGTCGATTGAGTTTGCGCCGGCGCGATGGTCGCCAGCGATGCTCAGTGGCGGAAGTGCCGCATCCCGGTGAACACCATCGCCATGTCGTGCTCGTCGGCAGCGACGATCACCTCGCTGTCGCGCATCGAACCGCCAGGCTGGATCACCGCGCGGATGCCCGCTTCGGCCGCCGCGTCGATACCGTCGCGGAACGGGAAGAACGCGTCGGAGGCCATCACCGAACCGCGCACTTCGAGCTTCTCGTCGGCCGCCTTGATGCCGGCAATGCGCGCGCTGTAGATACGGCTCATCTGACCGGCGCCGATGCCGATGGTCTGACGATCGCGCGCGTAAACGATGGCGTTGCTCTTGACGAACTTGGCCACCTTCCACGCGAAGATCAGGTCGTGAATCTCTGCCTCGGTCGGCGCGCGGCGGGTGACGATTTTCAGATCGTCCGCGTCGATCATGCCCAGATCGGCGGTCTGTATCAGCAGGCCCGAGCCGACGCGCTTGGAATGGTTGCCCGGATGCGCATCGGCCAACGCGCTGCCCTCGGGCAGCGGAATCACCAGCACGCGCACGTTGGCCTTTTTGCCGAACACTTTCAGCGCGTCTTTCGCATAGCCCGGTGCCAGCACCACCTCGACAAACTGGCGATCGACGATGGCGCGCGCGGTGTCGGCATCCACCTCGCGATTGAACGCGATGATGCCGCCGAAGGCCGAGGTCGGATCGGTCTGGTAAGCGAGATCGTACGCGCGGCCGATGCCATCCAGACTCACCGCGACGCCGCACGGATTGGCGTGCTTGACGATGACGCAGGCCGGTTTGGTAAAGCTGCGCACGCATTCCCATGCCGCGTCGGCGTCGGCGATATTGTTGAACGACAGCTCCTTGCCCTGCACCTGCTGGAAGGTGGCGAGCGTGCCCGGCGCCGGATACAGATCGCGGTAGAACGCCGCCTGCTGGTGCGGGTTTTCGCCGTAGCGCAGATCCATCAACTTCACGAAGCGGCTGTTGATCTGACCCGGGAAAGCGTCGTGTCCCGCGATCGACTGCTGCGCGTCGTCGAGCTGCAGCGCCGACAGATAGTCGCTGATCGCGCCGTCGTAGTTGGCGACGTTGTTGAACGCGGCCACCGCCAGCTTGAATCGCGTCGCGCGCGCGAGGCCGCCGTGCGCTTCGATTTCGGCCAGCACCTCGGCGTACTGATCGGGCGAGGTGAGAACGCCGACGTCGTTCCAGTTTTTCGCCGCGGAGCGCAGCATCGCCGGGCCGCCGATGTCGATGTTTTCGATCGCCTGCTCGAGCGTGCAGTCAGGCTTTGCCACCGTGCTCTCGAACGGATACAGGTTCAGCACCAGCAGATCGATCGGCGCGATGCCCAGTTCGGCCATCACCGCGTCATCGGTGCCGCGGCGACCGAGCAAGCCGCCGTGGACCTTCGGATGCAGGGTCTTGACGCGACCGTCCATGATTTCCGGGAAGCCGGTCACGTCGCTCACGTCGCTCACCGCGACACCGGCGTCGCGCAGCGCTTTGGCGCTGCCGCCGGTGGAAAGCAGCTCAACGCCGGCGGCGACGAGCCGCTGGCCCAGCTCGATCAGGCCGGTCTTGTCCGACACGCTGAGCAGGGCGCGGCGAACGGGAGTGAGAGCTGGAGCTGACATGGCGATTCCCGAGATATGCAGCCGCTTATTATAGGCGAGGGGGGAACGGGGAATGGGGAACGGTTAGAAGCGGGAATTTTTGTGCTGGCTGTGCGAGTTCGTCACTTGTAAAGAACTCAAACGCCGCCCTCAAAACGAAAAAGTCCTATTCAAGCGCAACGCAGACTTGTGTCGTGCGACGCTCTGTCCGTTCCCCGTTTCTTACAGCAACCCGTGTGCGGCCAGCTTCTTGCGCAACGTGGCACGATTGATGCCTAGCGCGCTGGCCGCGCGGCTCTGGTTGCCGTCGTGGAAGGCCAGCACTTCGCGCAGCAGGGGCGTTTCGACTTCGCGCAGGACCATGGCGTGCAGACCTTCGGCGCATTCGGTGTCGCCGATATCGGCCAGATAGCGGCGCACGGTACGGGTCACGCATTCGCTCAGCGCGCTGACGTTATGCGCGTGGCTGTTGCCCTGATGCACGGCGCCGTGCTCGCTATCGCTCTGCGAACCGTTACCCAGTGACGAGGTCTGTTTCGCGGCCTCGATGGCAGGCAGTCTGACGGCATTCACGGATGGAGTCCCTCACGGTACAACGGCTGCATTGGCCGCTGCATTGATTATTGGTTGGTGTCGTTCGCGGCGTGTGTCGAGCATGCTGCTCTTTTGCGCGAGGGACCGAGTCTACCCGTGCCGGCGGAGAAAATTAAGTGCTATTCGAAACCAAATTCGAAAGCGACCGCCTTGTCGCCCGGATCTTCCACCTCGAGCAGCAGCGCGGCACTGGCTCCGGGCGCCAGGCCATGCCGGAGTATCGTGGTGTCGTCCAGATATTCACGCGGCTGCAGTCGGCGCATCGCAATGCGCTGGCCTTGCGCGTCCGACAGTGTGACGGTGAGTACGGGAAAGGGCTGCGCAAAAATCGCATCGTTACGGACGCTGGCGCTGATCATCAGTGCGCCCGATACGCTCGGATGCGCCTGCACGTTGCTGGCCAGCAGACGCAGCTGTTGCGGCGCGGCGACCAGTGGAAGTTCGCAGCCGAGCTGGCTGCACGCTTCGCGCAACCAGCCGCCCACGACAGGATCACGAATCAGCAATTCGCGCTTGGCCCATGCCAGCTGTGCGCCGAGACCCAGCAACAGCAGCAGGCCGGCGACAACCCAAGGCCAGTGTCGCTCGCCTCTAGCGCGCTGCTTGTTTGCGCGACGTTGCGAGCGCCGGGATTCCTTGCCGACTTTCTGGCGAACGAAGCGGGGCGCGAACACCAGCTGGGAAAAGTCTTCCTCCGAAGTCGCCGGTTCGAGCGCAGCATCCTGGTCCGTCACCACGGCATCGATGACCGCGGGCGGCAACGGCTGCGGGCGATAAACCACCAGGTCGATGCGCGGCGGCTGATAGGCCTGGTCGTTGATCGGCAGTTCGCGAAACGGTTCGGGCGGCAGCTGTTCGGTGAGTGTGGCAATGCTGTCGAAGCTGGTGTCGCAATGTCCGCACACCACGTGCCCGTGCGCCTGCGCCAGCGTGTGCGCATCGAGCGAAAACACGGACAGGCATTCAGGGCATTGGGTATACATGCAGGCCGCTTTGAACTCAGTAGCGCGAGTTTAGCAGGCCGGTCCGTGGCAGCCTGTTAGCGTCGTCCATCAAGGCTGCGAAGTGCTGCATTGGAAGCGAATGGAACGCTGCGGTGCGATCGTTCCCCGCACTGCATTCAAGCGCGTCGACGGCCGCTGATGCGCACCCAGTCCTCGCGCGTGTCGAACGTGAGCTCGTCGAACCATTCGGCGTAGCGCTCCAACAACTCGTCCTGCTGGCCGGCGAGGATGCCGGAAATGGCGAACGGCGCGCCCGGTTTCGCGAGCGCAGCAAAGGTCGGCGCCAGCGCGGCCAGCGGGCCAGCGAGAATATTTGCGATGAACACATCGGCCGGCGATGCACATGGATGTGCGAGTGCCGCGGGCGCAGGATGCGCAGGAGCGGCGGCGGCGACAGCGTCTTCCGGAAGGAACACGTCGAGATGATCGGCCACGCCGTTGCGCTGTGCGTTGTCGGCCGAGGCGATAAGCGCCTGCGGATCGTTGTCGATACCTACCGCGCTGGCCGCGCCGAGCTTCAGCGCGGCGATGGCGAGAATGCCCGAACCGCAGCCGTAGTCGATCACGCTCTTGCCAGCGAGCGAGAGACTATCGAGCCATTCGAGACACAGCGCAGTGGTCGGATGCGTGCCGCTGCCGAAGGCGAGACCGGGATCGAGCCGCACGACGACAATATCGTTATCTGCCGGCGGTTCGATATTCCACGGATAAATCCACAGCCGCCGGCCGAAGACCATCGGCTTGAACTGATCCATCCAGGCGCGCTCCCAGTCCTGGTCGGCGACGTCGCGAAACAGGACTTGCGCCGGCTCCAGCCACGACAGCAGCTCGCCCAGCGTTTCGATCAGTCCACGACGATCGGTGCCCGCATCGAACAACGCGTTGAGCGTGATCATCGGCCACAGCGGCAGCTCGCCTACACCGGGTTCGAAGATCGCCTGCTCGTCCGGCGTTTCCGCATCCGCGTCCTGCAGCGTGATCGACAACGCGCCGAGTTCATCCAGCGCTTCTTCCGCGCTGGGCTGTTGTTCGGTGCGTACGACGAGGGAGAGTTCTAGCCAGGGCATGCGGTGTCCGTGGAGGTTGGCGATGGAGTGCGACTGTCGCTTCTTGGGAGGCGACAGTCGCGTGCTGGCAGATCAGTGCTCGGCCGGCTGCTGACCCTTCTGCTCGGCCATGCGCTTTTCCAGGTAATGAATGTTCTGGCCGCCGTGCTGAAAGCCCGCGTCGGCCATGATGCGCTGCTGCAGCGGGATATTGCACTTGACGCCTTCGATCACGGTTTCGGCCAGCGCCAGGCGCATGCGCGCGATCGCGGTTTCGCGGTCGGGGCCGTGCACGATCAGCTTGCCGATCATCGAATCGTAGTTCGGCGGAATCCGGTAGCCGTCGTATAGATGCGTGTCGACGCGCACGCCGGGGCCGCCGGGTGCCTCGAAGCGCTTCACCGTGCCGGGCGACGGCATGAAGGTGTCCGGATCTTCGGCGTTGATGCGGCACTCGATCGCGTGGCCGTGGATCACCACGTCTTCCTGCTTGATCGAGAGCTTTTCACCGCCGGCAATCAGCAGCTGCTCGCGCACTAGATCGATGCCGGTGATCAGCTCGGTCACCGGATGCTCGACCTGGATGCGGGTGTTCATTTCGATGAAGTAGAAGTTGCCGTTCTCGAACAGAAACTCGAACGTGCCGGCGCCGCGATAGCCGATGCGCAGGCAGGCGTCGACGCAGACCTTGCCGATCGCCGCGCGCTGCTCCGGCGTGATGCCCGGCGCGGGCGCTTCCTCGACCACTTTCTGGTGGCGGCGCTGCATCGAGCAGTCACGCTCGCCCAGATGGATCGCGTTGCCCTGGCCGTCGGCCATGACCTGCACCTCGACATGGCGCGGGTTTTCCAGAAATTTTTCCATGTAGACCTGTTCGTTGCCGAACGCGGCCTTGGCTTCGGCCTTGGTCATGGTCACTGCGTTACCCAGGTGCGCCTCGGTGCGGACCACTCGCATGCCGCGACCGCCGCCGCCGCCGGAAGCCTTGATGATGACCGGGTAGCCGATTTCTTTGGCGATGCGCAGGTTCTCATCCACGTCGTCGCCCAGCGGGCCGCCGGAGCCGGGCACGCAGGGCACGCCGGCGGCTTTCATCGCGCGAATCGCTTCGACCTTGTCGCCCATCAGCCGAATCACGCCGGCCGGCGGGCCGATGAAGACGAAGCCGGATTGCTCGACCTGTTCGGCAAAATCCGCGCGCTCGGATAGAAAGCCGTAGCCGGGGTGGATCGCGCCGGCGTCGGTGATCTCGGCCGCCGCGATGATGCGTGGAATATTGAGATAACTGTCGACGGAGGGGCCGGGGCCGATGCAGACCGATTCGTCGGCGAGGCCGACGTGCTTCAGGTTGCGGTCGACGGTGGAGTGCACGGCCACGGTCTTGATGCCGAGGCTGTGGCACGCGCGCAGGATGCGCAGCGCGATTTCTCCGCGGTTGGCGATGACGACTTTTTCAAGCTTGGGCATGGTTTGAAGCCTGTGCGGTAACTTCCGAGCGGCGCGCATCAAGCGCGCGGCTGCCAGGTGGCGGTGCTTGGCGCGGCGCCCACTAGGGCGCCCGTCGCTCAGGCGATCACGAACATCGGTTCGTCGAATTCCACCGGCTGACCGTTTTCGATCAGGATGGCCTTGACGGTGCCGGCCACGTCGGCCTCGATCTGGTTGAACATCTTCATCGCCTCGATGATGCCCAGCGTCTCGCCGGCAGCTACCTGCTGGCCGACCTTGACGAAGGCCGGGGTGCCCGGCGTGGCGGAGGCGTAGAACGTGCCGACCATCGGCGCCTTGACCACGTGCCCGGCCGGCAGCGCATCCACTGCCGGCGTTTCAACGGCGGCCGCTGCCGGTGCGGCGACGGGCGCGGCGGCAACCGGCACAGCGGCAACGGGTGCGGCAGGTGCCGGAGCGGGCGCGGTGTTTTTCGGCACGCGCGATAGACGAACGACTTCTTCGCCTTCTTTGATTTCAAGCTCGGCGAGATTGGACTCTTCGAGCAGATCGATCAGCTTTTTGATTTTGCGCAAATCCATCGGATCAGCCTTTTGTCGGTCGCGCCATCAGAATGGGCGCGTGGGATGGGAAAACTGGCTTAGGGCCTGGGGTCGTACGGTCAATTGAATAGTCGAGGCGTTACTTCGGCGTGTCGGGCGCGCTGGCGGCTGACGCGTGCAACCGGTGGATCGCCGCTTCCAGCGCGAGCCGGTAGCTGTCGCCGCCGAAGCCGCAGATCACGCCCACCGCAATGTCCGACAGGTACGACTGATGCCGAAACGACTCGCGCGCGTGAACGTTGGACAGATGCACTTCGATAAACGGTATCGCCACTGCCATCAGCGCGTCGCGCAGGGCGATGCTGGTGTGGGTGAAGGCGGCGGGATTGAACAGGATCAGCGCCGTACGATCGTCGCGACCCTGCTGGATGCGGCCGATCAGCTCGTGCTCGGCGTTGGACTGAAACCAGGCCAGTTCATGGCCCGCTTCCTGCGCCCGTTCGGCCAGCTGCTGATTGATATCGGCCAGCGTCTGACGGCCGTAGATCTCCGGCTCGCGCGCGCCCAGCAAGTTGAGGTTGGGTCCGTGCAGGACAAGGATCTTCGCCACGTTGCGCCCAGGGTCGCGCCCGGATATCCGGAGTCTGCGCAGTCTGCCCGCAGACGGGTCTATTGTCCAGTTCGCTGACGATCGGCGATGTTTGGCGGAGAAGCGAAAGTTTCCCGTGCGCCGGCGTATGCCGGTCGGGGTTTCAGGGCTGGCCGTCCGATTTCAGCCAGGCGGCCATCTCGGCGTCGGACAGCGCGCCGGTATGTGTGGCCAACACGCGGCCATCCGGTCCCAACAGCACGCTATAGGGCAGCACGGCGGTGGTATCGCCAAATTGCCGCGTGGTGCTCGGCTCGTTGAGGTCGCCGAGCAGGATCGGATAGTGCGGCGGATGCGCGGCAAGAAACGCGCGCGCCATGGCTGGGTCGTCCATCGCAATGCCGATCACGATGGCGCCTGGAACGGCGGGTGTGCTGCCGCTGAACTTGGCATGCGCGCGATCGAGCGCGGGCATTTCGTCCAGACACGGGCCGCACCAGCTGGCCCAGAAATTCAGCAGCAAGCGGTGACCGCGGTAGTCGCTCAGCGTGTGGGTCTTGCCGTTGAGATCCGGCAGGCTGTCGACCGGCGCGGGCTGGCCGATGATCGACGCCTCCGGCTGGCGCTGGCGATGCTCGATGTAGCCGCCGAAACCCGCAGCCAGCACGGCCATGCCGAGGATGAACCAGTTCGTTCGCGTCATTTTTTACTGCGCCGCCGCGGTCAGCGCCTGCTCGACCATCGAGGGCGTGAGCACGGTCGACAGCTGGTTGCCCGGTCCGCCGTGTTTCGGGAACACCACATACAGCGGCACGCCGGGCGAGTGGTACTGCTGCAGAAAAGCGCTGATGGTCGGGTTGACGTCGGTCCAGTCGCCTTTCATATAAACCGCACCGGTGCGCTTGAGCAGCGCGCGAAACGCGTCGCTATCCAGCACGGTGTGCTCGTTGGCCTTGCAGGTGACGCACCAGTCGGCGGTCATGTCGACGAATACCGGCGTATCGGAGGCGCGCAGCGAAGCGAGTTTTTCCGGCGTGTAGGCGACCACGCCTTCCTGCGTCGTCGCCGCGGTTGCCGGCGGCACCACATGCGCCAGCAGATACAGCGGCACCAGCGCGGCAATGGCGAGCAGGGCGACAAAGACCTTGCTCAGCGCGCGTCCGTGGCGGCTGCGCTCGAACCACCACAGTGCCATCGCCAGCAGCACCATCGCCACCAGCACCAGGCCGACGGCGTCGGCACCGCGCTGGTGCGCAAGCACCCAGACCAGCCACACGGCGGTGAGGTACATCGGGAAGGCCAGCACTTCTTTCAGCGTTTCCATCCAGCGGCCGGGTCGCGGCAGCAGGCGAGCCAGCGCCGGCACGAAGCCGATCAGCAGAAACGGTAGCGCCAGGCCGATACCCAGCATCAGGAACACCAGCAGTGCGGACAGCATCGGCGCGGCGAACGCATAGGCCAGCGCGCTGCCCATGAACGGCGCGGTGCACGGGCTGGCCACCACCACGGCGAGCACGCCGGTGAAGAAGTCGCCCGCCGGCCCCGAACGCGAGGCCAGCGATGCGCCGGTATTGCCCAGCGAGGCGCCGAACTGCACCACGCCCGACATCGACAGGCCAACGGCCAGCATCACGCAGGCCAGCACACCGACCAGCAGCGGCTGCTGCAGCTGCGAGCCCCAGCCCAGCGCGTGACCGGCCGAACGCAGGGCGAGAATGCTCAGGCCCAGCGCAGCAAAACTGCACAGCACGCCGGCGCTGTAATACAACGCATGGCGACGCGCGCTGGTTGCGCTCTCGCCGCTTTCGAGAATGCTCACTGCCTTGATGGACAGCACGGGCAGCACGCAAGGCATCAGGTTCAACACCAGCCCGCCGCCCAGCGCCAGCAACAGCGCGCTCAGCAGGCTGGCCTGCACGGCCGTGCCAGCGATGCCGGCAGGCGGCATTTCCGGCGCTACCGCTGCAGCGCTTGGCGAAGCGTCGGCGCTGGCCAGATCGATCGTCAGCGTGCGGTGCATCACCGGATAGCACAGGCCGCCGTCCTGGCAGCCCTGAAAGCTGGCGTCCAGCGTAAGCGACTGTCGCCCGGCGAGGTCGCCGTCGACAGCCACGGGCAACTCGAGCTGATCGAAATACACGGTGACGCTGCCGTACTTTGCATCCTGGTGCATCACGCCGGCGGGCCACGTCGGCTTCAGGGTCAAGCCCGGCGCATCGTGCGGCTGCAGCGTGGTCTGGTCCTTATAAAGGTAGTAGCCCTTGGGCATGGTCCAGCGCAGCAGCAGATGGCCCGGCGAACTGGCCAGCGCCTCCAGCCGGAACGCCTGCTCCGGCGGCAGAGGTCCGTTGCCGGTCGCGGATGATTTGCCGCCCAAGGCGTGCAGGGCATCGCCGAGTGAGCTGTTGCTTGAGGTCGCTGCTGAGTCGATGGACTTGCCCGCCCCAGCCGGCAGCGGCAGGTCGAGCTGTTCGGTATGCGGCGGGTAGCAGATCTTCGGATCGACCTCGTGGCAGCCCTGGTACTGCACGCTCAGCGCCAGCCGCGTGGTGCCCGCGGCCAAGGTGTACGGCACGGTGGCGTCGATGCTGTGGTGATAGATCTCGACGTCGCCCAAGTATTCGTCGTGATGCTTTTCGCCGTCGGGGAACTGCGGTTCACCCAGCGTGACGCCTGGGCCGGCCTTGAACTTCATGCGGCCACGGTAGAGGTAATAGTCCTGGGCCAGCGTCCAGTGCAGCTTCAGCACGCCCGGCGTGGACGCGTCGCTGCTGAGCTTGTAGGCCTCGGTGACCGGCAGCAGGTCGGCCGTGCTTTGCGAAAACACCGGCGCGGCAGCGATGAGCAGGCCCAGACAGAGCAGCGTGTTTATCAGCGCACGAACAGACGTTCGGCCGGCAAGCAACGGTCTCATGACAACTCCAGCAATCGGGGCCTGTGGGGACAGGCGACTCAGCATTATGGCGTATTAGGCACGCATGAAAGGCTGGGGTTTCCCATCCGCCGGACTTGCGCTCCGGGTGCTATGCCGACCTACGACCATGTGCAGCTCTTAGCTAGTAGCACCTTCGGGTGAAATCAGGCATTTCGCCAGCGCTTGGCTCGGTTTGGCGGGGGTGGGGCGGAGACTCGCGTTCAGATTCTTAATGTGATCGTTCGATGACGGCACCTTGAAAGTGGCGTCAAGGCGCCCAATCTGCTGTCCAGTCACCGGTTCAAGACGCTTGCACAGGATTTCTGCATCATTAAAATTAGCACTCATCGGTATCGAGTGCTAACAAGTCGCCGATCCGGGTCTTTGAAACCTCGTTCCATTTCACTAGCCAAGTTGGAGTCCACCCATGAGCACACTGCGTCCGTTGCATGATCGCGTCATCGTCAAGCGTCTCGAAGAAGAGCGCGTCTCGGCCGGCGGCATCGTCATCCCCGACAGCGCCACCGAAAAGCCGACCCGCGGCAAGGTCACCGCTGCCGGCACCGGCCTGATCCAGAAAGACGGCAGCGTGCGCCCGATGTCGGTAAAGGTGGGCGACACCGTCCTGTTCGGCAAGTACGCCGGTCAGGAAATCAAGATCGACGGCGAAGATCTGGTCTTCCTGAAGGAAGATGACATCGTGGCTGTGATTGAAGGTTGATTGATGGGGGCCTTTTGACGGGAGAGCGCGAAATCAAAACCCGCGCACCCCAGTCGCCTTTGGCCCCTTTCTGTTGGGCTTTTGCAAGCGACAAACCTTTCCTAATTTAATTTTTTGAGGCAAAAAAATCATGGCAGCTAAAGAAGTACGTTTCGGCGAAGACGCCCGCGCCCGCATGCTCAAGGGCGTCAATACCCTGGCCAACGCGGTCAAGGTCACCCTCGGTCCCAAGGGCCGCAATGTCGTGCTCGAAAAGAGCTTCGGCGCCCCCACGATCACCAAGGACGGCGTGTCTGTCGCCAAAGAGATCGAGTTGGCTGACAAGTACGAGAACCTCGGCGCGCAGATCGTCAAGGAAGCCGCTTCCAAGACGTCCGACGTCGCCGGTGACGGCACCACCACCGCGACCGTGCTGGCACAGGCGTTCATCCAGGAAGGCCTGAAGGCGGTTGCCGCCGGCATCAACCCGATGGACCTGAAGCGCGGCATCGACAAGGCCGTCATCGCTGCGGTCGGCGAGCTCAAGAAGCTGTCCAACCCGACCGCCGACGACAAGGCGATCGCCCAGGTCGGCACCATCTCGGCCAACTCCGACACCAACATCGGCGACATCATCGCCACTGCGATGAAGAAAGTCGGCAAGGAAGGCGTGATCACGGTGGAAGAAGGTTCGGGTCTGGAGAACGAGCTCGACGTCGTCGAAGGCATGCAGTTCGACCGCGGCTACCTGTCGCCGTACTTCATCAACAACCAGGCGTCGCAGCAGGTTGAGCTGGACGACCCGTACATCCTGATTCACGACAAGAAAGTGTCGAACGTGCGCGAGCTGCTGCCCGTGCTGGAAGCCGTCGCTAAGGCCGGCAAGCCGCTGCTGATCGTGGCCGAAGAAGTCGAAGGCGAGGCCCTGGCCACGCTGGTCGTCAACACCATTCGCGGCATCGTCAAGGTCGCCGCCGTCAAGGCGCCGGGCTTCGGCGATCGTCGCAAGGCGATCCTGGAAGACATCGCGGTGCTGACCAACGGTCAGGTCGTGTCCGAGGAAGTGGGCCTGTCGCTGGAAAAGACCACGATCGGCGATCTGGGTCGCGCCAAGCGTATCGTCATTACCAAGGAAAACACCACCATCATCGACGGTGCCGGCGAAGCGGACAAGATCCAGTCGCGCATCAGCCAGATCAAGGCGCAGATCGAAGAGACCTCGTCCGACTATGACCGCGAGAAGCTGCAGGAGCGCGTGGCCAAGCTGGCCGGCGGTGTTGCCGTGATCAAGGTCGGTGCCGGCACCGAGATCGAAATGAAAGAGAAGAAGGCCCGCGTGGAAGACGCCCTGCACGCCACGCGCGCAGCGGTCGAAGAAGGCGTGGTTCCGGGCGGCGGCGTCGCTTTGATCCGCGCACTGAAGGCCGTCGAAGGCCTGAAGGGCGACAACACCGATCAGGACCTGGGCATTGCGATCACCCGCCGCGCGCTGGAAGCGCCGCTGCGTGCGATCGTGTCGAACGCCGGCGAAGAGCCGTCCGTGATTCTCAACAAGGTCAAGGAAGGCACCGGCAACTTTGGCTACAACGCCGCCACCGGCGAGTTCGGCGACATGGTCGAAATGGGCATCCTGGATCCGACCAAGGTCACCCGCTCGGCTCTGCAGCATGCGGCATCGGTCGCCGGTCTGGCGATCACCACCGAGGCTATCGTTGCCGAAGTACCGAAGAAAGACGACGGCCACAGCCACGGCGGCGGCGCGCCGGGTGGCATGGGCGGCATGGGCGGTATGGACTTCTAAGTCCTGTGCTCTTGCCATCGGAGACGATGGCAAGAGCACACCCCAAGCGGCCGTTTATGGCCGCACTGCTCAGCAAAACATCTGCAACAAAAAACCCCGCTTCGGCGGGGTTTTTTGTTAGTGCCGCATGGGCGGCAGCAGGATCTTGGCTGGCTAGTAGATAAGCGGAAATGTCGGTCGAGAAACCTTTTTGTGAAGCTAGAAGCTAATAGAACAAAGCGGCGGGTGCCGACGGTGGCGACGGTCCGGCAGCATCGTCGCGCACGATGCCGCTGGCCTGCGGCGTATCGATTTTCGGGAGCAGGTTGTCGAGCTTGCCGCTCATGCGCAGCTGGTCGACGCTGGACATCGCCTGATCGATGCGCTGTTCGTCGCCGGCTTCGGACGGCGGTGGCGCGCCGGGTGCCTTGGTCAGCGACGCCAGCTGTGGACCAACCAGAGTGGTCAAAGCGAAGTACGGATCGTTATGGATACCGGCCTGCTCCAGCAGCTTGCCCGGTAACAGCCAGGCGGCAGTGTCGGTGCGGGTCGGTTGGCCATGAAGATTGTGTGGATCGACCATCAGCCATGTACCTGCCTGGCTCAGCATGTCTTGGCCGTCGACAAAGCCGGTGGTGCGATAGCTGTCGGTCAAACCGGGCAGATGATCGCCGTAGAACAGTACCAGGCTCGGGCGATTGCGTTTGGCCAGCCACGCGACCAGCCGGCCCAGCTCGGCGTCGGCGTGGCGCATGTGATAAATGTAATTCTGCAGCTCGCGCTTGTCGATATCGGCCAGGCCGTTCGGTACGGGAATAGCGTCGCGTTCATCGGCGTGAGCGGGCTCCACGTCGTAAGGGCCGTGTGCCTCGATGCTGATGGCAAAAATGAACTGCGGCGGCCCGCTGTCCTTCATCTGCGTCATGATCTCGTCGGTCATCGCGCTGTCGGCCATGTACTTGCCGTCGTTCGCCGCGTTGGCGGGAAACGAGGACTGCGACACGAACCGATTGAAACCCAGCGCCTTGAACGCGGTGCTGCGGTTCCAGAAGGTCGGATCGTTGCCGTGCAGCGCGATCGTGTCGTAACCGTGGCTGTTGAGCGTGCGCACCAGGCTGGGCACCGACTTCTTGCTCATCTGCAGATACGGGAACTGCAGATTGTCGAAGTAGCGCAGCGAGAGGCCGGTCAGCACTTCGAACTCGGTGCGGATGGTGCCACCACCGAACGTCGGCACATGCAGCGGGCCGCTCATGCCGTGCTCGGCCAGCCGCTTCAGGTTCGGCGTGAAGTGGCTGTTCTCGTAGCCGCGCATGATGGTCGGGTCGAAAAACGATTCGCTCTGGATCACCACGATGTCGGGCATGTCGTGCCCGGCTGCCGGCGCCTGCATGTACTGCTTCATCGCTGCCGCCGACTGATCGATCAGCTGACTTGCCGCGACGTGATCGGGCTTCTGTTTGTTGTGGCCGTTCTGCAGTTGAAACATGACCAGTGAGCTGATCATTCCCGAGTGGCCGCTTGTGGACGCGGCCGACCAGGGTTCCATCCAGAGCACGTGGCCGTTATAGATTCGGCCCCATGTCGACGTGCCTATAAGCAGGCTGACCAGCAAAGCCGTCAGCACGCCGCCGGCCAGCAGCCGTTTGCCACCGGTGCGACGGGCGAACAGCGGCGGCTCGAAGCGCCAGATCGCCACCGCTAGCGCGATGGCAACCAGCACGCCCAGATACGGCCATGGGCTGTGCGGCAAATAGCCGAACAGCAGGTGCGCGCCACCGCGGCGCAGCTGACCGACCATGCGGAAGTCGTCGGGCAGGAGCGGCGTGCCGAGGTTGGCCACCTTCAGCGTATTCACGGCGTAGAAGACGCCCTGCACCAGAAAGGCCAGCCCGAACGCCAGCAAAAGCCGGCGGGTCAGCACCAGTAACACGCCAGCCAGCAGCAGCCCGGCCAGAGCGTTGGCCAGGGCAAAGCGCGGTTGCTGCAGCCATTGCGATGGCGCCACTCCCGGTCCACCGTCCAGCAGGCTGGTCAAAAGGACAAAGAGGAGAGCTGCAAAAAGCACGCAGGCGGCGCGCGTTGCAAGCGATCGAGCGGGGCGGACTGGCTGGGAGGCATTCAACGGCATGACAGTCCTGCGCTTGCTGACATGGTTTAGACACGGAAATGTAATCGAGCGCAGATGAACCCAGTGTGGGTGGCGACGTGCCGATGCTGAACGGCATTTGAGCGTGAGCGTGCCTCCTGCGGGGCCGGTTTACCGATAACCGGCATGCCTGGCCCGGTCGTTGACCCGTCGACCCTGTCGCGTGCGGCACAATGCCGGGATGTCAGCTCAAGAATCTCCCGCGCTGCGCGCATTGATCGACGATCGTTACGGCGATCTGCTTGCCCGTTGCCGCAGTGCCGGCCTCCACGTTCAGCATGACGACGAGGACACCGCGCGTATCCGCCATACCCTTCTGGCCAGCGACTTCGCCTTCGACGTGTGGTCGCGCCAGCCGGAACTGCTGTCGCCGTCCGGGCTGGCGCGCTTGTATGACACAAGCGCGGCGAATGCCCGCGTCGACGATTTGAAGCTGCCGGATGACGAGGCAGGCAGTCTCAAAGTGCTGCGCCGCTTTCGTCACGCCGAGGCGCTGCGCCTGGTGTTTCGCGATGTCAATCAGCTCGATGCATTGCCCGAGACGCTGTCGGCGACCAGCGTGCTCTACGAAGTTCTGCTCGGCGTGGCGCTGGCCTGGTCCGAACGGGCGCTAGCCGCGCGCTACGGGCAAGCCCGCGATCATGACGGCGAGCGGCAGCGCATGGTCGTGGTCGGCTTCGGCAAGCTCGGCGGCAGCGAGCTGAATTTTTCCTCCGACATCGATCTGGTGCTGGCCTATCCGCAGGGCGGCCAGAGCGATGGCTCGCGGCCGCTCGACAACAGCGAATACTTCGTGCGGCTCGGGCGCCAGCTGGTGCGCCTGTTGAATGAGCCGACGATGGATGGCATCTGTGCGCGGGTCGATCTGCGTCTGCGCCCGTTCGGCAACGCCGGCCGGCTGGCGCTGTCGTTCGGCGCGATGGAGCAGTACTACCAGAGCGAAGGCCGCGACTGGGAACGCTATGCCTGGATCAAGGCCCGCCCGGTCGCCGGCGATCGCGCGGCCGGCGAACAGCTGGAGGAGCTGCTGCGGCCATTCGTTTATCGCAAATACCTCGACTACACCGCGTTCGCGGGCCTGCGTGAGATGAAGGCGTTAATCGATGCCGAGGTCGTGCGCAAGGATCTGGCCGACAACCTCAAGCTCGGCCCGGGCGGTATCCGCGAGATCGAATTCATTGTGCAGTTAACCCAGCTCATTCGCGGCGGTCGCGAACCCAGCCTGCGCGTGCGCGGCCTGCTTCCTGCGCTGGCCGAGTGCGAAGCGCGCGGGCATATTCATGCGGTGCGGGCGAGCCTGCTGCGCGATGCCTACGTGCTGCTGCGCCGCGTGGAGAATCGCGTGCAGATGCTGCGCGATGCGCAGACGCACGACATTCCCGAAGACGACCTGAGCCGCGAACGCATCGCCCTGAGCCTGGGCTATGCCGACTGGCATGCGCTCGACGCGGCGCTGGCCGAGCATCGCGCCAACACCAGCGAGGAGTTCGCCGCCGTACTGATGCCACAAGGTGGCCGCGCGGCCACGGTGCCGGTGCAGGACATGCTGCTGTGGCAAAAGGCCTGCGACGAATCCCTCGATGCGGCCGCGCTGGAGGCTTCCGGTTTCAGCGGCGGCGTCGAGCTGGCCGATGCGCTGTTGAAACTGCCGCAGGCTGCCGCCGTGCGCGCGATGTCGGTGCGCTCGCGCGAACAGCTCGATCATCTGATGCCGCAGCTGCTCGACGCGGCGCGACTCAGTGCGGCACCGGTACCGTGTCTGTTGCGCCTGTGCCGGCTGATGCAGGCGGTGGCGCGGCGCTCTTCGTATCTGGCGCTGCTGGAAGAGCAGCCCGGCGCGCGCAAGCGCCTGGTGCAGCTGTTCGCCGACAGCGCATTTCTGGCCGAGCGCGTCATCGCGCAGCCGCTGCTGCTGGATGACGTGCTCGATCCGCGCATCGATCAACTGCCGTTCAAGCGCGCCGACATCGTCGCCGAAATCACCCGCGTGCTGGCCACGCTGGACGAGCGCGAGGCCGAGGCCGAGCTCGAGCGGATCAACGAATTCAAGGCCTCGACCGCCTTCCGGCTCGGGCTGGCCTTCAATGACGGTCGCGTCGATGCGGTGGCCACCGCGCGACGGCTGGCCACGTTGGCCGAGTCGGTCGTGATCGCGGTGACCGCACTGTCCGAGCGCGAGCTGATCGTCAAGCACGGTCGGTTGCCGGGCGTGGGCTCGGGCTTTGCCGTGCTTGGCTACGGCAGCATGGGCGGCAAGGAGCTGGGCTTCGCGTCGGATCTCGATCTCGTCTTTGTTTACGACAGCCGTCGTGCGAGCGCGTTGAGCGACGGCGATCGGCCACTCGAAGGCGTGCGCTGGTATCAGCGCCTCGCGCAGCGCGTGCTGAACTGGCTTACTGTGCTGACCCGCGCCGGTCGACTCTACGAAGTCGATGCGCGTCTGCGGCCGGATGGTTCCAAGGGTCTGCTGGTGAGCAGTCTGGACACGTTTGTCGCGTATCAAAAAAGCCGCGCCTGGACCTGGGAGCATCAGGCGCTGCTGCGGGCGCGGCCGGTGGCCGGCGATGCGGCGCTCAACGACGATCTGGCGCAGGTGCGTCGCGACATTCTGTCCGTGCCACGCGATCACGCGACGGTGTTTGCCGAAGTCAGCAGCATGCGTCGGCGTTGGCGCACCGAGCGCGATCGCTCCGATGCGCGCCAGCTCGATTTGAAGCAGGGGCACGGCGCCTTGCTCGATATCGAATTCCTGCTGCAGGGGCTCGTGCTGGCGAACGCATCGCACCACCCAGAGCTGCTGGAAGTCACGGCCAACGCGGCGATGATCGAAGCTTGCCGAAGGGCACGGCTGATCGACGCCAACCAGGCGGCGATACTGACCGTCGCGCATGCCGATCTGCTGCAGCGCTCGCTCACCTGCACGATGGATCTGCGCTCGCGCCTTGCACCGCGCGATGCGGAGCTCAAGCAGGTCTGTGCCGGCGTATGGGACGTCGCCGAGGGGCTGGGTTTTCAGTTCGGCTGAAACGCGTTGGGTGTAGTCAGTCGCTCCGGTCTAGAAACTTGGCGCGCGAGGTCAGGACAGCGCCTGCCGTGCCCGTATGCGGCGACACAGTTCGTCGGCCAGGGCCTCGGTTTCCCGCAGTGGCGGTGCCGAGCTGGCGGCGTCGGAATCGATATCGAGCAGCAGGCCGGCGTCGCGCAGGGCGGCATGAAACCGTTCGATTTTTGCCGGCAGTGGCGCCATGGCAAACGTATGCACCGGGCAGCCTACCGCGCAGGCCTCGCTGAGCATGTTCACCGAGTCGGGCGTCACTACCAGGCGATCGGCCCAGCCGAGCACGCCAGGGTAGGGATTGGGGCCATCGTCGTGCCCGGCCCAGATCAGGCCCGGCACGTCTCGAAACGCCTGGCGGAAGACGTCGATCAGCGCGGTGGGCGTGCGACGTGAGGCCAGCACCAGCAAGCTGCCGCGTTCGCGCCGATGCCGATCGAGCAGGTGGCCGGCCAGACGTTGCGCGTAATCGGCGTCGAACATCATGCCCTGGCGCGGACCGCCGAGCAGGACGCCGACGCGCGGCTGCGGCAGGTCGGCCAGTGCGGGACAGGATTCGCGCCCGTCCGCCAGCCAGCCGTCGTCGACGGTGTTGAGCGAGCCCATCGGCGTCAGCACGTTGGCACCATGCAGCTCGTCGTGCAGCGGCGCGATCACCGTGTCCCAGTGCGCCGGATCGATTCGCGGATCGAGAATCTGCACCGTGTAGCAACGACCGGAAGAAAGCCGACGCAGTTGCCGCGTAAAAAGCGCGGCGGCTCGGCCACAGCCGATCGCCACGTCCGGCCACGGCGGCGCAAACAGACGCTGCTGATCCGCACTCAGTGCCAGAGCGCCGCCGATGGAAAGGCGCGGTGCCAGCCACGACCACGGCGGGCGCGGTTCGAGTATCAGATGGCGCACCGGCAGGCCCAGCCGTTCGGCCACAGCCCATGCCTGGCGCTGGTTGCCGGCGGCATTGTCGGTAATGGCCCAGCACTCACCGCGCAGTTTCAGCATGGTCGGCGGCGCGGCATTGTTTCCCCTGCGAGCACAGTACGTTCCTCAAGCCCATGATCTGTTGGTAACGCCACACCTATACACTGAACGCCTACCGCGCCGTGACGGTGCACTGTGACGATAGAGGATACCGATGAGCCAGACACTTTCCGAGGCCGCCCTCGACCAGCTCTTTCGCGAGGCCCGCACGTTCAATGCGTGGCAGCTCAAAGAGGTCAGCGACGAGCAGCTGCACCAGCTGTATGACCTGACCAAGTTTGCGCCGACCAGCGCCAACGCGTCGCCGATGCGCGTGGTATTCGTGAAGTCGAAAGAGGCCAAGGCCAAGCTGGCACCGTTTCTGTCCGAAGCCAATCGCGCCAAGACGGCGGAAGCCCCGGTCACCGCGATCATCGGCAGCGACCAGGCCTTTTACGAAAAGCTGCCGAAGCTTTTCCCGCATGCCGATGCCCGCAGCTGGTTTGTCGGCAATCAGGCGATGATCGAGGCTACCGCGTTCCGCAATTCCAGCCTGCAGGGTGCGTATCTGTTGCTGGCAGCACGTTCGCTGGGCCTGGATTGTGGGCCGATGTCCGGCTACGACCAGGCGGGCGTCGACGCGGCCTTTTTTGCCGGCACGTCGATCAAGTCCAACTTCTTGATCAACATCGGTTACGGCGACGCCAGCCGCAATATGTTCCCGCGCAGCCCACGGCTCACGTTCGACGAGGCCTGCACGATCGCCTGATGGCGCAGTGCCACTACACCGTTCTGAAATCGTCCTTTCAAGCTCTCACCTTTCCCAGGAGATACCTCATGCGCACTCTTCGTTTTCTCGCCATCGCCGGTTTGCTCGGCGCCGCCGTCTCTTCGGTCCAGGCCGCGCCGGTCACCTACCAGCTCGACCCGGGCCATACGATGGTGCTGTTCACCTGGAATCATTTCGGCTTTTCCAACCCTACCGCCAACCTGCCGCTGGGCAGCGGCACCCTGGTGTACGACGAGAAGCAGCCGTCCAAATCCAGCGTGGAAGTGACGCTGCCGCTGGCCAATCTGGATACCCATGTCAGCGCGCTTGATGAGCATCTGAAAAAGCCGGATTTCTTCGACGCCGCCAAATATCCGGACGTGACCTTCAAGAGCACCAAGGTGCAGCCGCTCGGTGGCGACAAGTTCAAGGTGACCGGCGACTTGACCGTGCACGGTGTGACCAAGTCGGTCGTGCTGGACGCCAAGCTCAACAAGGTCGGCGAGCATCCGATGAAGAAGGTGCAGGCGATCGGCTTCGACGCCACCGGTACGCTGAAGCGCTCGGATTTCGGCGTGGCGGCTTATGTGCCCAACGTCAGCGACGAGATCAAGATCCACATCACTACCGAAGGCGCGGTCGCCAAGGCCGACGCGGCCAAGTAAGCCACGCGGTAACGCCAACACGATTGACCCCAGCCCGCGCCGGCAACGGCGCGGGTTTTCCATATCTGGCTATGGCCTATCCGACGTGAGCGCTCAGCCTGCTACCATTCTCCTCTTGTCAGATCGTCCGGAGTTCCTCATGTCGCGCCCCGTTTCTGCCGTGTCGCTGGTGCCGGCCAATGCCGAAAATCGTTACGAAGTGACGCGCGCCGACCTACCGCTGTCCTGCCCGATGCCCGGCATGGAGGTGTGGAATTCGCATCCGAAGGTCTATCTGCCCATCGAGGGCGACGGCGGCGAGTCCGTTTGTGCCTATTGCGGTGCCAAATACGTGCTGCGCGACTGATCGCAGGCGTTACTTCACTGCAGTCAGCGGCACTGTTTTTGCTTTACCCATCGGATGAAAGTCATTAGCCCAGAGCTCGCGCCTAGCGCCATGGCGCCAGCCAGACGGCTTACCGTCGTCCAGCTCATCCCGCGTCTGCATGCCGGCGGTGCGGAGCGTTCGACGCTGGAGATTTCCCGTGCACTGGTGCTGGCGGGCCATCGCTCGGTGGTGATCTCTGCGGGCGGCCGGATGGTCGAGCAGCTGCAGGCCGAGGGCGGCGAACACATCACGCTGGACCTGGCGCGCAAGTCGCTGCGGACGCTGGGACGGCTTGGCCAGCTTCGTCGTCTGCTGCAGCAGATACGACCCGACATCGTGCATGCGCGCTCGCGGCTGCCGGCGTGGCTGGGCTGGTGGGCCATCAAGGGGCTAACCCCGCGGCCACATTTCGTCACCACCGTGCACGGGCTCAATTCGCCCGGTCGCTACAGTGCGATTCTGCTGCGCGGCGAAAAAGTGATTGCGGTGTCGCAGACCCTGCGGGACTACGTGCTGAGCCACTACCGTTGGCTCGAGTCGAGCCGCGTGCGGGTGATTCCGCGCGGCATCGATGCCGCTGCGTTCCCCTACGGCCACCGCCCGGACGACGGGTGGACGAAGGCGTTTTTCACCGAGTACCCGGCGCTGGCTGGTGCGCCGCTGCTGACGCTTCCGGCCCGCGGCACCCGCCTCAAGGGACACCACGATGCGATCGAACTGCTGGCCGATCTCAAGCGTCGCGGTGTCGAAGCGCGCCTGCTGCTGCTGGGCGTCGTGGAGCCGGGTCGTGAGGAGTATCTGGCCGAGCTGCAGGAGCTGATCCGTGTGCGCGGCGTCACCTCGCAAGTAGTGCTGACGCCGTCGCGCAGCGACGTGCGCGATATCTATGCGATATCCACGCTGGTGCTGCAGTTGTCCAACAAGCCTGAATCGTTTGGGCGCACCGTGATCGAGGCGCTGTCGCTGTGTCGGCCGGTGCTCGGTTACGCCCACGGTGGCGTCGGCGAGCTGTTGGCCGAACTGTATCCTGCCGGTCGCGTGCCGCCGGGCGATCGCGAAAAGCTGGTGGATCGTGCGGCCGAACTGCTGCGCGTTGCCCCGCCGATCGCTCCGCTGCAAAGTTATCGACTGGTCGACATGCAGCAGGCCACGCTGGCGTTGTATGCGGAGGTCGCCGGCAGCTGAGTTCGGTCTCCCGAACACCCGCTCGCCTACAATGCGCCATTGTCTTCATCACGGCGGGTTGCATGATTCCCATTCGCTCCACGCTCAAGGCCGCGCTGCGCTCGCCGCTGCTGCCGTTCTGGCTGGTGGTGGCGCTGTTGCCGGTGGGGCGCAGTTCTGAGCTGGGTACGGTACTTTGCCTGCTTGGGGTGATCATGCTCTTTGCCAGGTATCCGCATGCGCTGCGGGAAAATACCGGCGCGCGTCTGCTGCTGTGGCTGCTGGCAGCGTATATCGGCGCGGCGCTGATATCCGCCTTCGGCTCCGTGGTTCCCGGCAAGAGCTGGGGCACGGTGGCGGCAATCCTGCGATACGTTCCTCTGGGCTTGTACGCCTGCTTCGCGATTCGTCGCACCGAAAAGCTGCAGATGCTGTTCGACGGCGTGGCGCTGGTGGTCGCGTTCTGGGCCGCCGATGCCTGGATTCAGGCATTCACCGGTTGGAGTCTGGGCGGCCATGCCGAGGCCGAACGTCTATCCGGCATTTTTGGCGCCGCCAATCTCAAGCTGGGGCCGACGTTGGCCGTGTTGTCGCCTTTCGCGCTCTGGGCCGCGTCCCGACGATGGGGTTTGCCTGGGCTGCTGCTGTCTTTCGGTTTTTTGCTCGGGCCCGTGCTGCTGGCCGGATCGCGCGCGGCGTGGATTTGCTATGCCCTGGTCGCGGTGGCTTTCGTCTGGCGTGAGGCTAGAACGCCGACCCGATTTATCGGGTTCTGCGCGGTCGTTGCCGGCGCGCTTGTGCTGGCAGGAGGTGTCGCGTGGAAAACCTCCGAGCGTTTCCACAGCCGCATGGACCGCACCTTGATTGCGCTGCGTGGAGACCCCCAATCGGTGGATACGGCGCTGAGCGGACGGCTGGATATCTGGCATGCCAGCGCCGAGATGATCGCGGCGCATCCCATCAACGGCGTCGGCGTGCGCGGTTTTCGTTATGCCTATCCGCACTTCGCGCCGGCGACGGACCATTTTGTGATGGACGAGTCGTGCGGCGAAGGCGAAGGCGCCTGTCATCCGCACCAGCTGGTGTTGGAGATACTTTGTGAAACCGGGGCGGTGGGGTTGCTGCTGTGGCTTGCGGGCGCCTGCCTGGCATTTTGCGCCTGGCGAAATGTGGGTCCAGCGGCGCGCGCGCGGGCTTTTCCTGCGACAGTGGCGATCGGCGTGATGCTGTTTCCTCTAAACACACATTTGGCCTTCTATTCGGCGTGGTGGGGCTTGCTGTTTGGCTGGCTGCTTGGACTATGGTGCGCATCGATATCTGTTGAAGTAGCCTCTGATGGAAGCGATGCGGACGGGGCGGTCGGCCATGTCGCGTGAACCGCTGTCGGTGGTCGTGATCACTTTCAACAACGCCGATACGTTGGACGAGTGCCTTCGCCAAGTCGACTGGGCCGACGAAATCGTGGTGCTCGACTCCGGCTCCACCGATGCCACGGCACGCATTGCCGAAGCGCATGGCGCACGCATGGCCGTACATCCCTTCGACGATTACGGCCCGCAGAAGCAGCGCGCTTACGACATGGCCAGTCACGACTGGATACTCAACCTGGATGCCGATGAAATCCTCTCGCCTGGAACCCGAGAGATCATTGAAGAGGCTTTAGTTGCTCCTCGTCATGCGGGCTTTCGCCTGCCGCGCCGTGAGCGCATGTTCTGGACTGTGCAGCACCGCTTGAGCTGGCGCAACGGACACCTGCGGCTTTTCGATCGACGCCGCGGCGGCATGAACGATGTCGAGGTCCATTCTGCCGTCGAGGTACGCGGACCGGTAAAGACCCTGCATCGCGCCGACTTCGTCAACAACGGCGACAGCGACATTGCCACCCGAATAGAAAAGATCAACCGTTACACCACCGGCATGGTCGCGTACAAGCTGCGCAAGCGTCAGCGTTTCACGGGGCTGCGCATGGTGTTCTATCCGCCGGTCTTTTTTCTGCGCCAGTACATCGGCAAGCGTTATTTTCTGAATGGCTGGGCGGGGTTTATCGCCAGCGTTACCGGCGCCTTCTATGCGTTCTTGAAGTACGCCAAGCTGCACGAGGCTAAGCGGCGTGGAAATATCCGGCCCTAGACGTACCGCACCGGACTCGCCGTTTCTACGATGCGATCGAAATGTCTCCCGTTGCGCCAGCGGTCGCCGCTGATTCGGCTGTGCACGGGAGTCAGGTTAAGGGTTAAGGGCCGGGATCGGCTCATAGTGAAGCCGTCTGCCCCGCAGAGGCGTCCACGGCTGCAATCCGGCGACTTGTCAGCGTTTTTTCAAACGCTGCAGCGATGACTGACGTGCTGAAGTTTGTGGCAACAAAGGCTTGCGCGGCTTGGCCCATCGTCTCGCGCCGATGGGCGTTGCTCAGCGTGAGGATCGCGTCACGCCAAGCGGGGACGTTTCCCGGTTCAAGGAGCAGCCCCGTCGCGTTTGCCTGTAGGGTTTCCGGTACACCGCCAACGTTGCTTCCCAGTACGGGTATGCCGCAAGCCTGCGCTTCGACTGCCACTCGGCCAAAGGTTTCCGGCCGCTTGGAGGGAAAGGCCAGCATCGAGATGGCGTTGTAGAAGGGGTGTACGTCTTCCATCCAACCGGTGAAATGGTGCCGGTGCGCCGTTTCAGGATGTGCCGCGACGCGCTCGCGCAGGACCGCGGCATCGGGACCGTCGCCGACCCAGAGGCAGTGCAGCCGCGGTTCGTCGCGCATCGCCGCGCCGGCGGCTTCGAGCAGGGTGAAGATGCCTTTGCCGTCGCTCATGCGGCCGAAATAGCCCACGACGATGGCGTCTTCGGGTATGCCGAGCTGGCGACGAATGCGTCGGCGCTGTTCGGCGTCGGGCCGGTAGATACCCAGATTGACCGGGTTGTACAGAATCTGCACCAGCTCGGCGGGAACGCCGCTATCGAGGTACGCCTGCCGGGCATAGTGGGACACGGCGAAAAAGCGGTCGGCCAGCCGCGGCAGGAAATAACCGGAAAGGCGACTCATCGCGGGCGTACGGTGACGGAACAGTGCCACCTTCGCGCCGAGCAGTCGACCGCAAAGAACGAGAGGCCAGTATTCCTTGCCGAAATTGCCGACCAGCCAGTCGGGCTTTTGTTCTTTCGCTGCGGCAAAGACCGCGCGATAGCCGCGTACATCGAAGATATTGCGAAACCGCGCATGGTGCAGGCGTACGTTCGATCCGGCCAAGCCGTGCGAAATCAGGCCGTCCGGATAGACCACCGCGCTGACGTCGTGCCCCGCTTCCGCCATGGCCTGCGCCAGCGCCACGAAATGGGTCGCGGCGCCGGTGTGTTCAGGGTTGGTGCCGACAAATAGAAACTTCATCGACGCCGATCCTCGTAGCCGGAAAAGACTTTCATGGCGAACTGCGGCAGCAGATGGTGGCGCGCGATCTGCATGCGCGGCAGGCGCCACAAGTCGTCGCCAGCGACAGCGCGGCCGCGGTGTGTAGTCGTGGCCGTGCGGAAGCCGGCCTCGCGGGTGACCTCGACCACACGCTCGTTTTCATCGCCATACGGGTAGCAGAACTGGGTTACCTCGCTGCCGATGCGATCCTCCAGCTCTTCCTTGCAACCGCGAATTTCGCCGTGCAGCTGCGGCTCGGTGCATTGGGTGAGGCGGGGATGGGTGCGCGTATGCGCGCCGATTTCCATGCCGCCGTCGCGCCATGCGCGAAGCTGCTCGGTGGTCATCAGCTGTTTGCGAATACCCAGGCGCTGGTCGTCCCAGCTGTTGTAGCGACCGATCTGTCCGCTGACGACATAGCAGGTCGCGCTGAACCCCCATTTTTGCAGCACCGGCATGGCGGACTGCAGGTTGTCGGCGTAGCCATCATCCAAGGTGATGACCGCGACCCGCCCGCTTTTCTCGCCGCGCAGATAGGGCTCGGCCGCCGTGACGGACAGCCCGATATAGCCAAGCCGGTGCAGCAGCCACATCTGGCGGCCGAATGCGCCGGGGCTCACGTACAGGCTGCGGTAGACCGCAAGGTCGCGCGGCGCCGGCGCGATGTTGTGATACATCAGGATCGGAATCGCCGCTAGATGGGTGTTGGCGGGTGAAGTCATGGACGCAAAGTCTTCCTTGAGCTGCCCGGAATGCGCCGCCGGTCTGGCAGCGCAGCTAATTCAGGCGATGCGCGATTCTCGGGCGGGTTCCTGTCGCGAATCTGTCGCGCCTCAGTACAGCGTTGGCTGCCCTTCAGGTCGACTTTTGAAGCGCTTGTGCACCCACAGATATTGTTCGGGCGACTCGCGCACCATCTGCTCGATGCAGCCGTTCACCCTGGCCGTGTCGATCAGTGCGTCGGTACTGGGGAAGTTTTCCAGCGGCGCGCCCAGGCGAAGTGCGTAGCCTGTTCCATCGGGCAGGCGGCGATGGAAAAACGGAATCACCGCGGCGCCGGACAGCCGCGCCAGATGATGCGTCGCCGTGATGGTGGCGGCCGGCACGCCGAAAAACGGCACGAAGACACTGTCCTTGCTGCGCATGTCCTGATCGGGCGCGTACCAGAGCGTGCCGCCGCTGCGCAGATACTTCACCGTGCCGCGCAGGTCGTCCTTGTCGAACATGGTGGTGGCGTAATCCAGCCGGGCACGCAGTACGGCCCACTCGAACACGGCCGAGTCCATCTTGCGGTACATGCCGGA
Organism: Rhodanobacter sp. K2T2; assembly: GCF_013408815.1. NCBI lineage: Bacteria > Pseudomonadati > Pseudomonadota > Gammaproteobacteria > Lysobacterales > Rhodanobacteraceae > Rhodanobacter > Rhodanobacter sp. K2T2. The sequence continues at coordinate 216,566 of NZ_JACCCA010000008.1, forward strand.
AATGCGAATGCGCTGCGAAACCAGCCGCGCGCAAAGTTCGAGATGCGAAAAGTGGCCGCCCACCAGCAGCACGCCCTGACCGCGGGCGCGCGCCTGCTCCAGATGCTCCAGACCCTCGATGACGATGGGGATGCTGGCGATCTTCTTTTCGCTGCCCATCCAGCCCAGCGCAAATTCCACCAGCATCAGGCCGATGTCGCGCAGATTGTCGTCGACCAGCCGTCGCCGAGCCGCGGCATCGAGCTCGGGAAAACACAGCGCGATATTGGTTTCGGCGATATGCCGGCGTGCCGACGGCACTCTCATGACCAATCCGCCGAGGCGACGGCCGAGCCAGAGCAACGCGGCGTACGGAAGTCGAGCGATCAGCCAGATCACGGCAACGCCAACCCACGCCGGCCAATGACGTGGTGCGAGCAGCGATCGGATAAAACGGGGGCGTGGCATGCCTGGCATCCGCACCATTGTAACGGGCGCTTTCGGCGGCGGCTCGCACAAATCGCTGTGGCTATACTTGAACGTTGATTTATCGGCTGATCGGCGGATTCTCTTGCTGCGTTTTCTGTACACCATTGCGATGTATCTGGTCACACCATTGCTGGTGTTGCGACTGCTGGCCCGCGGCGTGCGTTCGCGGCCCTATCACCGACGCTGGCCGGAGCGATTCGGCATTTTCGAAGCCCCCGGCTTCAACGGCAGCCTGTGGATTCATGCCGTTTCGGTCGGTGAGGTCAATGCGGCCGAGCCGCTGATCAAGGCGCTGCAACGCGATTATCCGAACGCGCCGCTGGTGATCACCACGGTAACGCCCACGGGCACGGCGCGGGTCCATCAGCTGTTCGGCGACAGCGTGTTCCACGTCTACCTGCCCTACGACCTGCCGTTCTCGGTGAACCGCTTCATGCAGCGCGTGCGGCCGCAACTCGCGCTCATCGTGGAAACCGAAATCTGGCCGAATCTCTATTTTGCCTGCCGCGATCGCGGCATTCCGCTGATGATCGTCAATGCGCGCCTGTCGGAGCGTTCGCTGCGCGGCTACAAACCGCTGCGCAGTCTGGTGCGATCCTCGCTGCGCTGTGTCCGGCAAATCGCCGCGCAGTCGCGCACCGACGCGGCGCGCTATCGATTGCTGGGTGCCGATCCCCGACAGCTCGTGGTCACCGGCAATATAAAGTTCGACATGCCGATCCCCTGCGGTGCCGTCACCGATGGCGCTGCGATGCGCGAGCACTGGGGCGCGCGGCGGCCGGTATGGATGGCGGCCAGCACGCACGAGGGCGAGGAACTGGCTGTGCTGCAGGCGCATCTTCAGGTGCTCAAGCGCTTGCCCGATGCGCTGCTGCTGCTGGCGCCACGTCATCCGGAACGATTCCGCATGGTCGAGCAATCCGTACGCAGCCTGGGTTTCACCACCGCCAGCTACAGCGTCGATGGTCTGCCGCTGCCGATGCATCAGGTCTTCGTGATCGATGCGATGGGTCGGCTGATGCCGTTTTTTGCCGCATCGGAAGTCGCTTTTGTCGGAGGCAGCCTGGTGCCGATCGGCGGACATAACGTGTTGGAACCGGCAGCGCTGTCGATACCGGTGCTGGTGGGACCGCACACGTTCAATTTCGAGGAAATCACCGTCAGTCTGATGCAGCAGGGCGGCGCCGAGCGCGTCGCCAATAGCGAGGCGCTGGGTCCAGACGTGCTGGCGCTGCTGCTGGACCCGGCCAGGCGCGAGCGTATGGGGCAGGCCGCGCAGACGGTTTTTGATCGCGAGCGTGGCGCCGTGCATCGCATCATGCGGATGATCGACAGCCTGCTGCAGGAATAGTCAGGCGTATAAAAAAACGGGCCTTATGGCCCGTTTTTACTTTCCATGCTCAAAGTTTTGAGTGCGGCCGACGCGTTTACTGCAGCAGCACGTTGGCTGCCTGGATATCCTTGTACTCGATCCGTCCGGTCGAGTAGCGCAGGTTGAGCTTGTCCAGCACCAGCTGGTGACGCGCCTGCGAGTACGTGTTCTGGGCCGACGTCAGGGTCTGGATCGCGTTGAGCACGTCGATGATGGTCTGCGTGCCGACATTGAACCCGGCGCGCGTGGCGTCGAGCGCCTTCTGTCCGGATTCCACCGCGGCCTTGCCCGATCGCACCTCCTCGATATCCGCCAGCACCGAACGGTAGTAGTTCAGCGTGGTGCGAACGACCAGACGGCGCTCGGACTCCAGCGAGTCCTTGGCCGCATCGCGCTGGTAGATCGACTGACGCACGCGCGACTGCGTTGCACCGCCGGAAAAGATCGGCACCGACAGCGTCACGCCGATCGTGTTGCCGAAGCGGCCGTTGCCGGTATATGCCGAAGCGCTGCCGTTTTGCAGCCACTCGGTGCTCTTCGCACGGCTGACGGTGGCACTGAGGGTAGGCAGGTGGCCGGCGCGTGCCGCGCTAATATCGTGTTCGTAAGCGGTGACGGTGTACTGCTGGGAAAGAATGCTGGGGTTGTACTTGATCGCATCCTGCACCCACGCGTTCGGATCGGCCGGCACGGGCGGATCGAGCGGCAGATCGTCGCGCAGCTTCTTCAGATCGCCGACCGGCTGCCCGGTGATCTGCGTCAGCGCTTCACGCGCGTCGTTGAGGGTGTTCTGCGCGGTAATGGTCTGGGCCTTGGCCGCCTCGTACGCCGCTTTCGCCTGGTACGCTCCGGTGATCGCGGCGGTGCCGGCCTTGAACTGCGCGTCGGCCTGGTCGTACTGCTTCTTGTAGGCGTCTTCGTTCGCCTTGGCGAAGGTCAGCGCATCCTCGTCGGTGAGAATGGTGAAATACGCCGTGGCAACGCGCACATACAAGTCCTGCTCGGCGGACTGGTAGGTCTGCTCGCTGGCATCGGCGGTGGCATGGGCGGCCCGCAGATCGGCAATCTTGCTGAAATCGAAGATCACCTGATCGATCTGGCCGGACAGGTTGCGCGTGCGCACGTGGCCGGTATCGGAGTTGCCGCCCGTCGTGCTGTTGGACAGCGGGCCGGTACAGGCGTACGTGCCGGTTCCGGCGGCGATGCCGTCGCACAGATAACTGTTGCTGCCGGTGCCCGTGAGGCTGCTGGAGGACGAGCTGCCGCCGCTGGTCTGGGTCAGTCCGTAACTGGCGGAAATCTGCGGCAGCAGCAGCGCACGTGCCTGCGGCACGCCTTCGCGCGTGGAAAGATTGGTCGCGTCGGCCTGCTGCAGCACGGGGTCGTTGGCGCGCGCCTGCCGGTAGGCATCGAGGAGGTCTTCGCTATGGCCGGGCAGCGAAATGGCGGCGAGAGCCAACGCCAGAGAGAGCAGCTTCAAACGCATGGGGTGCCTCGTGGGGGAATCGGTCGGGGGCGAACTTAAAAGACGAAACGCTTCAGCGGTTCGGCGTGAGTGAGATAGGGGAGATCGGTTTCAAAAAGCGTCTCTTCCCGATAGCGTCCGGCGCCTTCGTGGGTCAGCAAGGTGGCATGCTGCACGGGCGACTGGCCACGAACGACCAGCGCGCGCGCATCCGTCTTCAGCCAGCTCAGCCAGCGCGCCGGTATGCTCGACACCGCACCGGTAACCACCAGCGCATCGAATAATTCATCCGGCTGCCAGCCCTCGACGGCTTCGCCAGTGACGAGGGCGACGTTGTGGATGCCGGCCTTTTGCAGATTCTTGGTGGCGTCCATCGTGAAGTCGGCATGGATGTCCACGCTGGTGACGTGGGCCGAGAGGCTGGCCAGGCAGGCGGTAAGAAAGCCCGAGCCGGTGCCGATTTCAAGCACGCGATCGGTCGGCTTGAGATCCAGCGCCTGCAGCACGCGGCCCTCGACCACCGGCTTCATCATGACTTCGCCGTGACCAAGCGGCAGACAAAGGTCGGCAAAGGCGAGCTGACGGTGTGCAGCGGCGACGAAGTCTTCGCGACGAATTTTGCCGATGACGTCCAGTACTCGGCCATCGAGCACTTCCCAAGGGCGCACCTGGTTTTCCACCATGTTCGAGCGCGCTTGATCGAAGTTCATTGCCATTGTTTCGTGTCCCGTGTCGATCAAATAAGGTGGAAAAGAATAATTGCAGCAGCGGGAGCCCGACAACGTAGTGGACGAGGCACGATGACAGACTGCCGGTTGTCGTGCGGCCTTCGAAGTGCCGGAAGTCACCGCAACCGGCTGACTGCCGTCACCTGGCGATCCGCCGATGTCCGCGTGCGCCGCGTCTGAACGCTTTGAAACAAGTGTTTGGAAAATAATTGAACCGTTGCGTATAATAAAGCTCGAATCATCATTTGTGAAGGTGCGGGCATGAGTATCAGCGCGCAAATCAGACCTCAGGGGCCAGGCCGCCCGAAGGATATGGAAAAGCGTGCGGCGATTCTCGCGGCAGCCAAGGCATTGTTCGTGCGCAATGCATTCGCCGGAACCAGCATGGATGCGATCGCAGCCGACGCCGGTGTATCTAAACTCACCGTGTACAGCCATTTTGGTGACAAGGACAATCTTTTTCGTGAAGTCATTCGATCACGGGTGCAAGACTGGCTGCCGGAAGAAATCTACGCCTACGATCCGAAGGTCGATATCGGCGAGATCCTGAAAAGGATCTCCAACGCGCATATGCTGATCGACTGTCAGACCGACAGCATCGGTACGTTTCGCGCGATTCTCAGCGATTGCCGTCAAGGCAACCCCCGCTACGGCAAGCTGCTTTGGGAGGAAGGGCCCGCCCGAAACCATCGTTTGATGGAGCGGCTGTTTCAAGATGCGGTCGATGATGGCGTGCTGGATATTCCATGCGTCAAGACGGCGGCCATCCAGTTCATGTCGTTGATCAAGGGCGATCTGCTGCTCCGTCGCCTTTGCGCTTGCGACGAATGCCCGGATACGGCGGCGGCAGAAATCGAAACCATCGCAAAGGCCGGCGTGGCCACCTTCTTGCGTGCCTATCGGGTTCGCTGAATCTGCAAGAACTTGGCACGAGCGCCAGGAAATTCGACGTTATTGGAGCAGCACACGAACAAAGCGTCTATTTGCATGTTCGCTTATTGGCCGAGATGAGCGCCAATTACGTCGTGCGGCGTGCGCGGCGATGTATCCGCAGAAGTTCCAAGTTCCAGGGATTTTCGTGTCCCGCTAACGGCGATACTGCATCATGTGTCACGCAGCGGATGCCATATCTGGCCGAATGCCCTTGTCTGCTGTCGACGTTGGCGGAAGTCTAAGGTCGAAGGCGGCCAATGAAACTCAGCGGTCAGTCCGCAGCCGTACCGACTGCTGCTCGAGCAAACCCTTCGGATTTCTGCCGCGCTACGCCATCGCGCAGCCGCCCTTGCGGCAACGAGAATCGTTCAAGATGGTCTTCACTCGGCCTTACCAAGGACATTTCTAGGCTAGTGGCAATCTAAGGCGGTGCCGGTAAATCACGTTGCGCGGGCCGGCGCCTATTACCCATCTAAGGAGCAAGCCATGGCCAAGGCCAAGCCGTTCGTTACCGACATCGAAAACATCCGCAAGCGCGCGCGCCAAGATATCGAAAAGGGCGCCATGACGGCCGGATACAGCGCCGATCGCGCCACTGTTGTGAAGCTCTTGAACCACGCGCTGGCCACCGAAATCGTGTGCGTGCTTCGTTACAAATATCACTATTACATGGCGTCCGGCATCAATTCGCAGAGCGTAAAGTCCGAGTTTCTGGAGCATGCCAACGAAGAGCAGGGCCACGCGGACCTCATTGCCGAACGCATCACCCAGCTCGATGGCAAGCCCAACCTCTCGCCCGAAGGTCTGTTGACCCGTAGTCACGCCGATTACGTCGAAGGAACCGACTTGGTCGATATGATCAAGGAAAATCTGGTGGCCGAGCGCATCGCCATCGACAGCTACCGCGAGATCATCGACTACATCGGCACCGATGACCCGACCACACGCCGTATGCTGGAAGGCATTCTGGCGATGGAAGAGGAGCACGCCGAAGACATGAATACCCTGCTGGAACAGCTGGGCAAAAAAGGCGAACCGGCCAAGCCTGCGCCCGAAAAGAAGACTTCTAGCAAGCATCACTGATCGCCGCTGCGCTCACGCGCCCAGACGGCGGATGCAGCAACGAACGAGGGACCGCATGCGGTCCCTCGTTCGTTTCCAGGTTAGTGCCTGCCGCGGTTAGCTTACCAACCGGCAAGCACCAGCTTGCCGATCGTCTTGCCGGATTCCAGCCGTCGATGCGCCTCGCGCAGCGTGGCCGCCGAAATAGGAGAGAGCGTTTCGGTACGCGTGCCGTGCAGTTCGCCAGCGTCGATCAGCGCCGCCACGCGATCGAGAATTTTGCCCTGCTCGTTCTGGTCGGCCGTCTTGTAGCGCGAGCGGGTGAACATCAGCTCCCAGTGGATGCCGATGCACTTGGACTTATAGGGATCGCCGATATGCAGCGCGCCGCTGGGTTCCACGATCAGGCCGACATGGCCCTGCGGCGCAAGAATCTCGCCGATGATCTCCCAATAATGATCGGTGTCGGCGAAATTCAACGCCGCGTCCACGTCCGCAAAGCCCAGCGCCTGCAGTTGGGCGGGCAGCGGCTGACGATGATCGATCACATGATGTGCGCCCATGGATCGACACCAGTCGGATGTCTCCGGTCGTGACGCGGTCGCGATAACGACAAAGCCCGCACGCCTAGCCAGCTGGATCGCCAAGGACCCCACGCCGCCGGCCCCCGCGATGATCAGCAGCGATCTGCCCTTGCCGCCGTGCTCGCTGTCGAAAGGCATGCGCTGGAACAGCAGCTCCCAGGCGGTGAGCGAGGTCAGCGGCAGCGCCGCGGCATCCGCCGCCTCCATCGACCTTGGCGCATGTCCGACAATGCGCGCATCCACCAGCTGATACTGCGCATTGCTGCCGGGCCGGGTGATGTCGCCGGCGTAGTAGACGCGATCGCCGACGCTGAAGCCGCTGACCGATTCGCCCATGCTTTCGATCACGCCCGCGGCGTCGTAGCCCAGCACCTTGGGCTGAGTCTCGATCTGTGCTTTGGGCGAGCGCACCTTGGTGTCGACCGGGTTCACCGAAACGGCTTCCACGCGCACCAGCAGATCGTGGCCGCTGGCGGTCGGCTGAGGTAAGTCGACATCGACAAGCGATTCGGGATCGTCGATCGGCAGATAACGTGTAAGGGCGACGGCTTTCATGCGGGCTCCATGAGCGGAAGAGTCCGAAGCATAGCGACCGCAGGGTGAGCATGCGGTCAGATAAAGTGCAAAAAAAGCGGCGCTTCTTGCGAAGCGCCGGCCTGGCGATCAGCAAAGTCGCGCTGCTGCAGCGATCAGTGCTTTTCCTGCTGGTAGCGCTGAATGCCGGCCAGAATTTCGGCCTTGGCCTCGTCGGCGCTGACCCAGCCTTCCACCTTCACCCACTTGCCTTTTTCCAGATCCTTGTAGTGCTCGAAGAAGTGGCCGATGCGCTCCAGCCAATGCCCCGACACGCCGCTCATATCCTTGATATGGGCGTAGCCTGGAAAGACCTTGGCCGTGGGAATCACCACCAGCTTCTCATCGCTACCGGCCTCGTCGGTCATCTTCAGCATGCCGACCGGATGGCAGCGGATCACCGCGCCGGGGATCAGCGGCAGCGGCAGAATGACCAGGGCATCCAGCGGATCGCCGTCGCCGCCCAGCGTGCCCGGCACGTAGCCGTAGTTGCACGGATAGCGCATCGGGGTGGACAGAATGCGGTCGACGAAAATCGCGCCGCTTTCCTTCTCCACTTCGTACTTGACCGGCTCGGCATCCTTGGGGATTTCGATGATGACGTTGATGTCGTTCGGCACGTCGCGGCCGGCGGAGACGAGATGCAGTCCCATGAATTGTCCTTGATGTTTTGAAAAAGTCGACCACTGAGGATACGCGAAACGCTGCTGCAGCGCAGCGGCGCGGGTAACGGGTGGCGACGGTCAGCCTCGTTTATAGGGCCTTTCACGCAGCCATTTGGTGGCGATCCATTTTTCGCCCTTGGTCACCGGCAGGCCGGCATGCAGCGAACTTTGATCGCCGCTGTCGTAGGCAAAGTAGACCGCCGAGCCCCGCCGTGCCGTCACGGTCAGCCCGATTTCCGGAAACGCCGTGCCGCCACCGCCCTCGGGCGTGTTCAGGTACATCACGATGCTGGCGATGCGCTGCCCACCGACCGCCGTAATGGTGCTGAAGCCCGGCTGCTGCGGATCGAACCAGTCGAAGTGCGGCTCGTATTCCTGCCCCGGCAGGTAATGCAGAATCTGCAGGCCTTCACCGTGGCTGACCGGCATGTCCAGCAAGGTGGCCAGACGCTGCTCGATGGTGCTGACCAGCGGCAGTTCGTTGAGGGCGAAAAACATGCCCTCGCTGGTGCGCCGGTTGTCGACCTGGTTTTTGCCGTCGGTATCGACGGTCATGGCGCGCTTCAGGCGCGGCCGCGCCAGCTCGATCAGCTCGGCGCATTCGTCGTCCGAAAGAATGCCGTCGAGAACCCGCAGCGCCGGCTCGTTCACGCTCATCGAAATGTCGACGCGATGGCCGTCGACGGTGACGCTGGGCGCTTCGGGGTGGCGCGTTCGCTTGGCCTGCAGCGCGCTGGCGGCCGGCGTTACGGTGGTCGCGTTGAGCGCTGCCAGTGGAATCTTCAGAACGTCGGCCAGAATGCTGCGGCTCTGGCGCGGGTCGTAACCACTCTGCTTCATCAGCTGCAGTACGTCCGGCACGCTGTGGCCGGCGCGCGTGGTGGACAGAATCCATTCGCGCAGTTCGGGGCGGATCGACGGGCGTGAGTTCATGGCGGCGTGGCTGGGTCGATGACGTTGAGAGCTTACTTTAGCCGCGCCAGCAGGTGAAAGCTGTGAGGGCGGCCCGATGCTGAGGCCGTAAAGCAACGAGCCGGCAAGTGCCGGCTCGTTGAAGTTCCCATCGGGCCGAGTGCTTTATTTCAGCTGATCCCACAGGAAGTCGTACGCCAGCGCATGCATCAGCGCCGCCTGCTTGTTGTCCGCGCCCGCGCCGTGGCCACCTTCGAGATTCTCGTAGAACCAAACGTCGGAGTGACCCATGGCCTGCATCTTCGCCGCCATCTTGCGGGCCTGCACCGGGCCGACGCGGTCGTCGCTGGTGGTGGTGTAGAACAGTACCGGCGGGTAATGGCCGTCCTTCTTCACGTTCTGGTAGGGCGAAAAGGTCTGGATGAAGCTCCAGTCGGCGGTATCGGGGTTGCCGTATTCGGCCATCCATGACGCGCCGGCTGACAGGTGCGTGTAGCGCTTCATGTCGAGCAGCGGCACCTCGCAGGCGATCGCGCCGAACAGCTGCGGATAAATCGTCAGCATGTTGCCCATCAGCAGGCCGCCGTTGCTGCCGCCCTCGGCGCCCAGGTGCTTGGCCGAGGTGACGCCGCGTTTGACCAGATCCTCGGCGACCGCCGCAAAATCTTCGTACGCACGCGGGCGATTGGCCTTCAGCGCCGCCTGATGCCACCGCGGACCGTACTCGCCGCCGCCACGGATATTGGCCAGCACATACACGCCGCCGCGATCCAACCACGCGCGGCCGATGCTGCCGCTGTAGTGCGGCGACAGCGACACTTCGAAGCCGCCATAGCCGTACAGCAGGGTGCGGTTGGAGCCATCGAGCTTGATGCCCTTCGGGGCGATTTCGAAGTACGGCACGCGGGTGCCGTCTTTCGAGGTGACGAAATGCTGGGTCACTTCGAACTTCGACGCGTCGAAGAAGGCCGGATCCTGCTTGATCGTCTCGGCCGGCACGCTGCCCAGCACGCCGCGCTGCAGCGAGGACGGCGTGAGGAAGCCGGTGACGTCGAGCCAGTATTCGTCGCTGTTGTCGGGGTCGGTATCGGCCACGCTAATCGAGCTGAGCGCCGGTGCGTTTGGCACGGCCTCGCGTTTCCAGTCGGCCGTCGCGTTGGTGTGGTCCGGCGGCGTGAGCACTTCCAGGCGGCTCTTGACGTCATCGAGCACGTCGAGAATCAGGTGATGGCGGGTCCAGGCGTACGACTCCAGCGAGGTATGCGCATCGGGTTTGAACAGCACGGTGAATGCGGGCTTGCCGGCCATGAAGGCGTCGAAGTTGGCCGCCAGCAGCGCGCCGGAGGGATAGGTTTCGCCGCCCACGGTCCAGGCAGAACGCGTCTGCACCAGCAGCCATTCGCGATGGGCGTCGGCGCTGGCGTCGGTCGGTACGTCGACGCGGGTGAGCTTGTCGTTCTCGCGCAGGTACAGCTCGCTATGGAAAAAGTCCTTCGCGACCGAGACGAAATCGCGCTCGAAGCCGGGCGTGCGATCGTGTACCGCGCCGATCGCCAGATCGGTCGTCTTGCCTTCGTACACGGTCTTGGCCTCGGCGAGGGGCGTGCCGCGTTTCCATTCCTTGACGATGCGCGGATAGCTCGATGCGGTCATCGTGCCGGGGCCGAAATCGGTGCCGACATACAGGGTGTTCTCGTCGATCCAGCTGGCCTCGGTCTTGGCGACCGGCAAGACGAAACCGTCCTTGACGAAGGATTTGCTCGGAATGTCGAACTCGCGCACGGTCACCGCGTCGCCACCGTCGGGCGACAGCGACAGCAGGCAACGCGTGTACGCCGGTTTCAGGCACTGCGAGCCCTTGAACACCCAGCGTTTGTTCTCGTCCTTGTTCAATGCATCGATATCGAGCAGCACCTCCCACTGCGGCGCCGCCTTGCGGTATTCGGCCAGCGTGGTGCGGCGCCAGATGCCGCGCGGGTTGGCCTTGTCGCGCCAGAAGTTGTAGAGGTAGTCGCCCATGCGGCTGACCGCCGGAATGCGCGCGTCTGAATCGAGCACTTCGAGAATGCGGTCGCGGGTTTTGTCGAACTCGGCGTTGTCGATGAACTGCTTGGTGGTCTTGGCGTTCTCGGTCTTGACCCAGTCCATCGCGCGGGCGCCATGAATGTCTTCCAGCCACAGGAACGGATCGTCGGAGGCCTGAGCGCCGGTGGTTGCGCCAGCGGGGGTATTGCCATCAGCGTGAGTCGTATTCATGCCTACCAGTGTGACGCCGAGAGCCAGCATCAGCCAGACCGATTTCATCGTATGCGCCTCGTGTGCGAAGGGTGAGGGGAAACGGACTGCTGACGCAGGCCGCCAGCGTTCGAGCCTAACGGTAGCAAGCTGGCGTCGCCTGTGACTAAAGTCAGGGTGAGTCGTTGGATGCGCGCGCAGAAAAAATCCCGCCGAAGCGGGATTTCTTTACACGCGTTGATCGCCTTACAGCAGCGGAATCAGCAGCAGAGCCACGATATTGATGATCTTGATGAGCGGGTTCACTGCCGGACCGGCCGTGTCCTTGTACGGATCGCCCACGGTATCGCCAGTCACCGCGGCCTTGTGCGCCTCCGAGCCCTTGCCACCGAAGTGGCCGTCTTCGATGTATTTCTTGGCGTTGTCCCAGGCGCCGCCGCCGGTGGTCATCGAGATCGCCACGAACAGGCCGGTGACGATGGTGCCGATCAGCACGCCGCCAAGCGCCTTGGGCCCCAGCAGCAGGCCGACCACGATCGGCACCGCCACCGGCAGCAGCGACGGCACGATCATTTCGCGGATCGCCGACTTGGTCAGCATGTCGACCGCGCGCGAGTATTCCGGCTTGGCCGTGCCCAGCATGATGCCGGGGATATCGCGGAACTGTCGGCGTACCTCCTCGACCACCGCCCCGGCGGCGCGGCCCACCGCCTCCATCGCCATCGCGCCGAACAGGTAGGGGATCAGGCCGCCGATCAGCAGGCCGATGATCACCATATGGTCGGAAAGGTCGAAGGTCATCGGCACATAGGTCGTGCCGCTAAGCGCCGCCTTGGCCTGCGCGGCCACATCGAGGTTGTGCGTGTAGTCAGCAAACAGCACCAGCGCGGCCAGCGCCGCCGAGCCGATCGCGTAGCCCTTGGTGACCGCCTTGGTGGTGTTGCCCACCGCGTCGAGCGGATCGGTGACGCCGCGCACCTCCGGCGGCAGGTCGGCCATTTCGGCAATGCCGCCAGCGTTGTCGGTGATCGGACCGTACGCGTCCAGCGCCACGATCATGCCGGCCATCGACAGCATCGCCGTGGCGGCAATCGCGATACCGTAAAGACCGCCGAGCGCAAACGCACCCCAGATCGCGAAGCACACCGCGATCACCGGCAGCGCGGTCGATTTCATCGACACGCCAAGGCCGGCGATGATGTTGGTGCCGTGCCCGGTGGTCGAGGCCGCCGCAATGTGCTGCACCGGCTTGTACTGCGTGCCGGTGTAGTACTCGGTCACCCACACGATCACACCGGTCAGCAGCAGCCCGATCAGCGAGCAGCCCCAAAGATTGATCGAGCCGTGGCTGAAGCCGGTCATCAGTTGCGTGGTGATCGGATAGAACGCCGCCGCGGCCAGTACCGCGGAAACGATCACGCCCTTATACAGTGCGCCCATGATCGAGCCGCCTTCCTTCACCTTGACGAACAGCGTGCCGATGATCGAGGCGATGATGGATACCGCGCCCAGCAAAAGGGGATACAGCACGGCATTCGGGCCGACCTCTTCAGCCATCAGGCCGCCAAGCAGCATGGTCGCTATCACGGTCACCGCGTAGGTTTCGAACAGGTCGGCCGCCATGCCGGCGCAGTCGCCCACGTTGTCACCGACGTTGTCCGCGATTACGGCCGGATTGCGCGGGTCGTCCTCGGGAATGCCGGCTTCGACCTTGCCGACCAGATCGGCACCCACGTCCGCGCCCTTGGTGAAAATGCCACCGCCCAGACGCGCGAAAATCGAAATCAGCGAACTGCCAAAGGCCAGGCCGACCAGCGCATGCAGCGCCACTTCGCCATGCATGCCCATCTGATTGAGCACGATCCAGTAACCGGCGACGCCCAGCAGGGCCAGACCGACCACCAGCATGCCGGTGATCGCGCCGCCGCGAAACGCTACGTCCATCGCCGGACTGAGCCCGTGACGCGCCGCTTCGGCGGTACGCACGTTGGCGCGCACCGAGACGTTCATGCCGATATAGCCGGCGGCGCCCGAAAGAATCGCGCCGAGCAAAAAGCCCACCGCCGTCGGCCAGTTGAGAAAAAAACCGATCAGAAGCAGCAGCACCACACCGACCATGCCGATGGTGCGGTACTGGCGGTTGAGGTAGGCGCTGGCGCCTTCCTGGATGGCCGCGGCAATCTCCTGCATTCGCCCGTTGCCCGGCGATTGCGCCAGGATCCATTTTGCCGAAACCGCGCCGTAACCAATTGCTATCAACGCACACGCCAGAACGACGATCCACCAGCCATATTGCAGCAGCATCGGAGCCTCCCACGAGTAGTCACCCTAGTGCCGGGTCGTCCATCGGCAAACCCGGAGATAGCCGTCCTGTACGGGCGGTTGGGTCGAGTATAGGCAGACCATGCGATGCATCGTGTTGTGCGGCGCAATGTGCGGGTAGCCGAGCGACGTATCGTCAAAGCACATGCGCAGGCATGCGTCGAAAGATCCGCCGATCGGGCTTGCGCAAGAGTTTTTAGACAGGCCGGCGCAATGAAGTCAAGGCGTAAAGTCCGGCAGCTTCTTCGCCACTGCCGCATTTTTCAATTGCACGTAGCGGGGCAGGCCGTCCTTGCCATACGGGAGCGCGGCTTCGCCCGCGATCAGCGGACTCAGATAACGACGCGCTGCGGCGGTAATGCCGAAACCGTCGCGGGTGATGAAGCTCTTCGGCATTTTCTTTTCGTGGTTGGCCACCTTGCTCAGCGGCGCCGGCTGGATGTTCCAGCGGTAGGGTGCGTCGCTGCTGCGCACGATGACCGGCATCACCGCGTTCATGCCTTTGAGCGCATAGTCCACCGCGGCCTTGCCGACCGCATAGGCCTGCTCGGCATCGACCTTCGCCGCCGCGTGGCGGGCGGAGCGCTGCAGGTAATCGGGCAGCGCCCAGTGGTATTTGTAGCCGAGCTTTTCCTTCACCAGCGCGGCCAGTACCGGTGCCACGCCGCCGAGTTGCGCGTGGCCGAACGCGTCGCGGCCGCCCGCCTCGGCGAGGAACTGGCCCGCCGCGTTGCGCACGCCTTCGGAGGCCACCACGGTGCACCAGCCCACCCGTTCGACGGTGGCTTTGACCCGGGCAAGAAACGCTGCCTCGTCGAAGACATTCTCGGGAAACAGGATGATGTGCGGCGCCGCATCGGCGCTGTCCCCGGCGAGCCCCGCGGCGGCGGCGATCCAGCCTGCGTGCCGGCCCATCACCTCGAGAATGAACACCTTGGTCGAGGTTTCGGCCATCGAGGCGACGTCGAGACTGGCCTCGCGGGTGGAGATGGCGATGTATTTGGCGACCGAGCCGAAGCCCGGGCAGCAGTCGGTCACCGCCAGATCGTTGTCCACCGTCTTCGGCACGCCGATGCAGCGGATGTCGACGTTCATCGCCTTGCCGAGCTGGGATATCTTCAGTGCGGTATCGGCCGAATCGTTGCCGCCGTTGTAGAGAAACCAGCGGATATCGTGCGCGCGAAACACCTCGATCAGTCGCTCGTACTCAGCCCGGTTGGTCTCCAGCGACTTCAGCTTGTAGCGGCACGAGCCAAAGGCGCCCCCGGGCGTGTGCCGGAGCGCGGCGATTGCGCTCTTGGATTCTTTCGAAGTATCGATCAGCTCCTCGCGCAGCGCACCCAGAATGCCATTGCGCGCGGCGTACACCTTGACGCCCTTGGCGCGCGCCGCCTCGATCACGCCGGCGGCCGAGGCGTTGATGACCGAAGTCACGCCACCGGATTGGGCGTAAAGAATATTGCCGGTAACGGCAGAAGGGCGGCGGGTCAGGCTCATGGACATCCTCGACAGGCGGGTCAGACGGGAAGCCGATTATGGATCACACGAGCGTACCAAGCGGGAAGGGCAAATCTTTTCGCAACAGGGACTTGGCCCGGCGTGACTGGCGCCTGCGTTTGACGGCACCCGGTGCAAACGCTAATTTGACGCCTCAATCTGAGAATGAAGCGGGCTGCGGCAGTGTGCGGCCGTCCGCCAAACGTGTGGAGCATTATGCGACTGGTCCTACTTGGCGCGCCCGGATCGGGCAAAGGCACGCAGGCGGCGCGCCTGAAGACGGAACTGGGCGTGCCGCACATTTCCACTGGCGACATGCTGCGCGCCGCGGTGGCGCAGGGCACCGCGATGGGACTCAAGGCCAAGGCGGTGATGGATGCCGGTCAGTTGGTGTCCGACGATATTCTGCTGGGCATGCTCGAAGAGCGCCTGGCGCAGGACGATGCCAAATCGGGTTTCATCCTGGATGGCTACCCGCGCAACCTGGCCCAGGCCGACGCGCTCGATCACCTGCTGGCCAAGATCGGTCAACCACTCGATGCCGTGATCCAGCTGGAAGTGCCCAATGTCACCATCATCGGTCGCTGCGAAATCCGCTTCAAGGCCGAAGGCCGTGCCGACGACAACCCGGATACCGTGCGCAAGCGCCTGGCCATTTACGCCGAGCAGACCGCGCCGGTGGCCGACTTCTACGCGCGCCGCGGCAAGCTGCAGGTGGTCGATGGCGTGGGCGAATTGAGCGAAGTCACGGCGCGGGTGCAAAACGCGCTGCGGGACACGTCCGCCACCGCACACGGCTGATACGAAGGGTCGCCGTCAGGCGATCCCGACGTGACCGTCAGCCCCATTTTTTCGGCTTCGTGCCTTGCGCTCGGGCCGTCATTCTTTCCTACGCGATTTATTCCTGGGCCAGCCATGCGTCTGCATATTCTCGGCATCTGCGGCACCTTCATGGGCGGCGTTGCCGCGCTGGCGCGCGAGCTCGGGCTCGAGGTGGAAGGCTCGGATACCAACGTCTACCCGCCGATGAGTACCCAACTGGAAGCCCTCGGCATCGAGCTGATGCAGGGTTACAAGGCTGAGCATTTGCAGCCATCGCCGGGGCACGCGGCGCCCGACATGGTGATCGTCGGCAATGCGATGACACGCGGCAACCCGGCCGTGGAATACATGCTCGACCAACAGCTGCGTTATATCTCCGGCCCGCAGTGGCTGGGCGAAACGCTGCTGGTCGATCGCGAAGTGCTTGCCGTCGCCGGCACGCACGGCAAGACCACCACCACCAGCCTGCTGGCGCATCTGCTGGACAGCGTCGGCTTGGCGCCGGGCTTCCTGATAGGCGGCGTACCGGGCAATTTCGGCGTCTCGGCGCGGCTGGGCAGCGGCCGGCCGTTCGTGATCGAGGCCGACGAATACGACACGGCGTTTTTCGACAAGCGCTCCAAGTTCGTGCACTACCGGCCGCGTATCGCGATTCTCAACAACCTCGAATACGACCACGCCGATATTTTCCCCGACGTGGCGGCGATCCAGCGCCAGTTTCACCATCTGGTGCGCACCGTGCCCGGCAACGGCCGGCTGATCGTCAACGCACACGACGAGCGTCTGGCCGAGGTGTTGGCCATGGGCTGTTGGACGCCGGTGGAAACCTTCGGCATCGGTCGCGGCGACTGGCGAGCGACGTTGATCGAAACGGATGGCTCGGCGTTTACCGTGCATCGCGCCGGCGAGCCGATTGGCGAAGTGCATTGGTCGCTGCTCGGCCATCACAGCGTGATGAATGGGCTGGCCGCGCTCGCCGCTGCCACGGCTGCCGGTGCCGATCCGCGCGCGCTGCTGCCGGCGTTCACCACCTTCGAAAGCGTCAAGCGACGGATGGAGCTGGTCGGCGAGGTCGACGGCGTGCGCGTCTATGACGACTTCGCCCACCACCCGACGGCGATTGCCACGACGCTGGCTGGCCTGCGCGCCAAGGTTGGCGACGCGCGCATCCTGGTGGCGCTGGAGCCGCGCTCCAACTCGATGCGCCAGGGCGCTCACGCTGATGCACTGGCGCCATCGTTGGTCGATGCCGATGCGGTGGTTTTTTTGCATCGCGCGGAACTGGCCTGGGATGCCGGCCAGGTCACGGCGGCACTGAATGGTCGCGGCAGCACGGTGCCTACGGTGGAAGCGTTGATCGACGCGCTGGCCGGGCAGGCCCGATCGGGCGACCAAGTGATTTTCATGTCCAACGGCGGCTTCGAAGCCGCGCCGCGTCGGTTCGTCGAAAAGCTGCGCCAACGCTAACGCTCGTTCACTACCTCGATGTCTCTCCTGCGCCATACCCAACGCCACCCGCGGAGCGTGCGGCGACATGCATCGTGGTTCGTCACGTTGCCTCTGGTTAGACTTATCCCATGGCCGCCCAGTCTCCGCTGATCGAGATGCCCCTGTTTCCGCTGAACACGGTGCTGTTTCCCGGTGGCCAGCTGCAGCTGCGCATTTTCGAGCCGCGCTATCTCGATATGGTGCGCGAATGCACTCGCCATGACTCCGGCTTTGGCGTGTGCCTGATTCTCGAGGGCTATGAGGTCGGTGAACCCAGCACGCCGGCCGCTGTCGGTACGGTGGCGCATATTCAGGATTTCGACCGCGACGATGACGGACTGCTCGGCATCGTCGCCAAGGGCGGTTCGCGCTTCAGGGTTAATCGCAGCCGCGTGCGCAGTGACGGACTATTGCGCGGCGATATCGAGATCTGGGCGGCGGAGCCGGAGGTGCCGGTGCCGGTGGAATTCGCGCTGCTGCAGAGCATTCTCGAGCGGCTGATCGAGACCATGGCACCGCATTGGCGCGATGCCCCGCGCAGCGCCTATGAGGATTCCAGCTGGCTCGGCTACCGGCTGACCGAGCTGTTGCCGCTGGATACGTCCGAGCAGCAGCATATGCTCGAATTGACCGATCCACTGCTGCGACTGGCGGAGCTGCGCGATATTCTGCCGCGATTCCAGAAAGCCTGAGCCTTAGCGCTTAAACTAGGCCGCTCTGCTCGATAGCAGCCTATTTTTACGGAATCCTGTGCATGGGCACTCTCGCCGGCAAAACCCTGTTCATCACCGGCGCGTCGCGCGGCATCGGTCTGGCGATTGCGCTGCGCGCGGCGCGGGACGGCGCGAATATCGTGATCGCGGCCAAGAGTTCGGTGGCCAATCCGAAACTTCCCGGAACGATTCACAGCGCGGCGGCGGCGGTCGAGGAGGCCGGCGGTCGCGCATTGGCGCTCAAAGTGGATATTCGCGAAGAGGATCAGGTGCGTGCCGCGGCCGCACAGGCGGCCGAACATTTTGGCGGCATCGATATCGTGGTCAATAACGCCAGCGCGATCTGGCTGGCCGGCACTGCCGAGACGCCGATGAAGCGTTTCGATCTGATGCAGCAGGTCAATGCACGCGGCACGTTTCTGGTCACGCAGAGTTGCCTGCCGTATCTCAAACAGGCCGACAATCCGCATGTGCTGATGCTGTCGCCGCCGCTCAATCTCGATCCAAAGTGGTTTGCTCAGCATACCGCCTACACGATCGCCAAATATGGCATGAGCCTGTGCGTGCTGGGCATGAGTGCGGAGTTCGCACCGCTCGGCATTGCGGTCAACGCATTGTGGCCACGCACGGTGGTGGCTACGGCGGCGATCGGCATGATCGATGGCGTCAAACCCGAACAGTGCCGTACGCCTGACATCGTGGCGGACGCGGCGCACGCGATCCTCACCCGGCTATCGCGCGACTACACCGGCCATTTCGCGATCGACGACGAAGTGCTGCGCGACGAGGGCGTCACCGATTTCGATCACTATGCGGTGAAGCCGGGCACAGCGCTATTGCCGGATTTTTTCCTGGACTGATTTCTAACTGGCTGATCGAACCAACGATCGATCGGCGTTACCGATGTGGCCGCGTTCGCAGCGAGGCCGGAGCCCACCATGCAAGCACCGAACGACCCCATTCCCGCCGACCACCTACTGCAAGACGTCGCGCCGTCGGATCACGCCGTGCGCGAAAGCGCACACGCTTCCAACACTACGGCGTCTCTGCTCGATCTGGGCAAGCGCTACTGGCTGCCTGTGTACAAGCCGCGCGAGCTGCTGCTCGATCATGGCAAGGGTTCGCGCGTGTGGGACAGCGAAGGCCGCGACTACATCGACTTCGGTGCCGGCATTGCGGTGAATGCGCTGGGTCATCAGGATCCCGACCTGCTCGACGCGCTCACCACGCAGGCGCACAAGCTCTGGCACAGCAGCAACGTGTTCTACAGCGAGCCGCCGCTGCATCTGGCCGAGGAACTGGTGCGCGCGTCGGGTTTTGCCGAGCGCGTGTTTCTGTGCAACTCCGGCGCCGAGGCGAACGAGGCGGCGATCAAGCTGGTGCGCAAGTGGGCCACGGCGCAGGGGCGGCCGCCGGAGCGGCGGGTCATTCTTACCTTTCAGGGATCGTTCCACGGTCGCACGCTGGCGACGGTCACGGCGACCGCGCAGCCGAAATACCAGGAGGGCTACGAACCGCTGCCGGTCGGCTTCCGCTATCTGCCGTTCAATGATGTTGCCGCGCTGGAGGCCGCGTTCGGCGCAGGCGACATCGCCGCGGTGATGCTGGAGCCGGTGCAGGGCGAGGGCGGCGTTCTGCCGGCGGCACCGGGTTTTCTGAAGCGTGCGCGCGAGCTGTGCGACCAGCACGATGCGCTGCTGGTGCTGGACGAAATTCAATGCGGCATGGGCCGCACCGGCACGCTGTTCGCGCATGTGCAGGACGGCGTGGTGCCGGATATCGTGACGCTCGCCAAGGCGCTCGGCTGCGGCTTCCCGATCGGCGCCATGCTGGCCGGGGCCAAGGTCGCGCAGATCATGCAATACGGTGCGCATGGCACCACGTTCGGTGGCAACCCGATGGCGGCGGCCGTGGCGCGCGTGGCCTTGCGCAAGCTGTCCTCACCGCCGGTGCTGGAGAACGTGCACCGACAGGCCGCTGCATTGCGCGCAGGGTTGAAGGCGATCAACGACGAGTTGGCGCTGTTCGCCGAAGTGCGCGGACGCGGCCTGATGATCGGCGCCGTGCTGACCGATGCCTACAAGGGCAGGGCGGGCGACATTCTGGATCACGCGGCGGCGCACGGTTTGCTCGTGCTGCAGGCTGGGCCCGACGTGCTGCGCTTTGTGCCGCCGCTGATCATTTCCGATGCCGATCTGGCGGAAGGGCTCAAGCGTCTGCATGCCGCTCTGCGCGATTTCGTATCCCACTGACAAACACTCTTCTGGAGCCGTCGATGAAATATCTTCACAGCATGGTGCGCGTGCGCGACCTCGATGCGTCCCTACGCTTTTACTGCGAGGGTCTGGGTCTGAAGGAGGTTCGCCGCAGGGACGTTCCCGAAGGCAAGTTCACCCTGGTCTTTCTCGCGGCGCCAGATAGTCCGGAAGCCGAGATCGAACTGACCCATAACTGGGGTTCCGAGGAAGACTACGGTTCCGCGCGCAACTTCGGCCATCTTGCCTTTCAGGTCGACGACATCTATGCCACCTGCGAGCGGCTGCAGGCCATGGGCTATACGATCAACCGGCCGCCGCGCGATGGGCATATGGCGTTCGTCCGCTCGCCGGACCTGGTTTCGGTAGAGCTGCTTCAGCATGGAAAACTGGCTCCGCAGGAGCCGTGGGCATCGATGGCGAATACCGGCGTCTGGTAACCCGTCACGAATGGCGTGCAACCGCGGCACGAGTCGGGTCGTGCCGCGAGTTGGCATCAGCCTCGTGCGTCGCGCATGGATGCGCGCGCAGCGTCCAACGTATCGGCAATGTCCTGCTCGCCGTGCGCGCTGGAGATGAAGCCCGCTTCAAACGCCGACGGCGCCAGATACACACCGCGTTTCAGCATGCCGTGGAAGAAGCGGTTGAACAGCGCACTGTCGGCCGCGGTAGCCTGCGCATAGCTGGTTACTTTCTCGGCGGTGAAGAACAGGCCGAACATGCCGCCGACGCCATTCGTACTGAAGGGAATGCCCTCCTCGTCGGCTACGCGCTGCAGTCCATCGCTGAGTAGCTTCGTCTTTGCCGAAAGCGCGTCATGGAAGCCGGGCGCCTGGATCTGTTCGAGCACCGCCAGACCTGCGGCCATCGCGACAGGATTCCCGCTGAGTGTGCCGGCCTGATAGATCGGGCCTGCGGGAGCGATTCGTTCCATCAGGTCGCGTCGGCCACCGTACGCACCGACCGGCATGCCGCCGCCGATGATCTTGCCGAAACAGGTGAGGTCGGGCGTCACGCCGTAATGCGCCTGTGCGCCACCGAGCGCCACGCGGAAGCCGGTCATCACTTCATCAAAAATCAGCAGTACGCCGTGCCGCGTGCACAGTTCGCGCAGTGTCGCTAAATAGCCGTCCAAAGGCAGGATGCAGTTCATGTTGCCAGCGACGGGTTCGATGATCAGCCCGGCGATTTCGTCGCCGCATTCGGCGAACAGTGTCTTGGCCGCTTCGATATCGTTGTACGGCAAGGTCAGGGTGAGATCGGCATTGGCTTTCGGTACGCCGGGCGAGGTCGGTACGCCGAACGTGAGTGCGCCCGAACCGGCCTTCACCAGAAAGCTGTCGCCGTGGCCGTGATAGCAGCCCTCGAACTTCACGATCTTGCTGCGCCCGGTGGCGCCGCGCGCCAGCCGGATGGCCGACATCGTCGCTTCGGTGCCGGAGTTGACCATGCGCACCATCTCGATCGATGGAATGAGCCGCGTGATCGTCTCGGCCATGGTCACTTCGGCTGTGCAGGGCGTACCGAACGAGAGGCCGTTCTTCACCGCACGTTCTACCGCGTCGCGCACGGCGGGATGGTTGTGGCCGAGAATCATCGGGCCCCACGAACCGATGTAGTCGATATAGCGCGTGCCCTCGACGTCCCACAGATAAGCGCCATCGGCGCGCGCGGTGAAAAATGGCTCACCGCCGACCGACTTGAATGCGCGTACCGGCGAATTGACACCGCCAGGCATCAGGCCCTGTGCGCGCTGAAAAAGTTCTTGATTGGTTGTCATGCAGGCGTTCCGTGATCGCGATCGATGGAGTACAGGTCAGTAAAGCGTTGCGCGGCAGCGCGAACGTCGGCAGCACCGAAGATGGCCGATACCGCGGCAATGAAATTCGCGCCGGCATCGACGAGCAATCTGGCATTGTCCGGCGTGATGCCGCCAATCGCTACCCGCGGCAGGCCCAGCGCAGCGGTTTTTCTCAGCAGATCGATGGGTGCGTGCCCGGCCAGTGGTTTGGTCGGCGATTTGAAAAACGCGCCGAAGGATACGTAGCTGGCTCCGGCCGCTGCCGCCGCGTTTGCGCGCTCCAGTGAGGCTAGGCAGGACACGCCAATGATCGCGTCGGCGCCCAGTTCATGCCGCGCGGAGCCTGGATCGGCATTGTCAGGCCCCAGATGCACGCCGTCGGCGGCAACGTCTTTGGCCAGCGCCACATCGGCGTCGATGATGAACAATGCGCCGTGCCGATGGCAAAGCCGCTTCAAGTCAGCGGCCTCGGCGCGGCGCCGAAGGTGATCGTCAGTGTCGTCGCGGTATTGCACGACGCGCCCGCCGCCGGCCAGCGCCTGGGCGACAACGTCAAGCAAATCAGGCCGGGGCCCGTCGGTAACGGCGTACAGGCCGCGACCGGGCAACAGTGCTATCGATTTCAAATCAGCATCCTAAGTGTAAGCAAACCCACTTCCGTCAATCCCGGCGATACATTGTCACGTACGCTTTCGTAATGCCGGACGAGTTGCGAGAATGCACTATTACCTCGTCAACAAAGAAGCCAGACCCATGAGCCAGAGTTCCTCCGAAGCAGCAAACCGCAAGTGGATGTGCGTAGTGTGCGGCTACATTTACGACGAGAGCATCGGTGTGCCCGATGAAGGCATTCCGGCCGGCACGCGCTGGGAAGACGTACCCGAAACCTGGACCTGCCCGGATTGCGGCACGACCAAGGACGATTTCGAGATGATCGAAATCGTCTGACGCGAATTCGTGCCCCGGAATGGCCCGAATTCGCCACGCTATCGGCACGATCATCTGTTGTGATGCCTCTGCGCACTGTCGCGCGTTGCATCACACAGGCGGCTAACCATGCAGCAATTCATTCCTTTCGACGATGATTGGGACGCGCTGGCGAAATTGCGCCCCGAAGATCTGGTGCCTTATCGCGTGGGCATGCTGAGAGATGTCAGGGTTGCTGCGGCAGCGGTTTTCCCGACGGCCGGCCATACGTCAACATGCGAGCGTGTGATGACAGAAGTGTCCTCAAGCAATGGCTGAAAGCGAAATTTGTATGTGCATTGGGTTATTTCTACGAATCAGCTAACCCGGTTGTAGTTGAAGTGCTGCCGCAAGGGCGGCGCGAGTGCCGTTCTGACTTGTTTCTGTAAAAATATGCACACGCCCTCTTCACAGATTTGCCTCGCGGCGCTATAGTTCGTCCCCCTTCGACGAAACGCCTTCGTCAAAGGGTTGCGGCACCAGCGACGATGAAAAAAAATTCAACGCCACTGTTGACGGCCACAAAAAACGATATAGAATGGGCGGCTCACCTAGGACGAAACGTCTTAGACGCAACACGAGGAATCGGTTGCAAGTGGTTGATC
>NZ_JACCCA010000009.1:0-199275 GCF_013408815.1 Rhodanobacter sp. K2T2
AACCGCTCTACGCCAGCGCCCTTATACCCAAACCCTCGCCGGTGACGGTGGGGGGTTTTGCTTGGGCGACTCCTCGGTACTCGCACAGTCCAAACCGCAACGGCATGCGCGGCGCTGCATACCTCGGACCGCCTTGATCAGAATGATCGGAAGGGTGCTTTACGGCATTAGAGAACTGCGTAACTGGTGGCATGCAGCAGCGCGATCGATCGCGCTGACGTGAGTGTCTGAGGGACTTATGATGGTCGGGCCAACCTATTTCGGATTGGTGCCGAAGGACTGAATGTGTTTATCCACGTCGAAACACGCCGCCGCCCCCGCTGGCACTGGGCGACCTTGCTGATGGTGAGCCTGTGCGTCGTGTGCTTTCTGGCTCTGGCGCTGACACCAGAGCCCCAGCGCGGGCTGTTGCTGCTGGAGTGGGGCACGGTGCCGGCGAATATCTTCAACTCGCATGAGCCTCTCCTGCCGCAGCTGGCTGATCCGGCGCTGTTGCGCCTGTTTACCGCACTGTTTATCCACGTCACCTGGCTGCACTTGCTAAGCAATGTTCTCTTCTTGGCGATTTTTGGATTACCGGGCGAACGTGCGCTGGGGTCGTTTAGGTTTCTGCTGCTGTTTGTGTTGGGCGGCATGGTGGCTAATCTCATAGGCGCGCTGTCACTTGCCGGTGTGCGATTGCCAATTATCGGATGCAGTGGCGCGGTGTCGGCCGTCGTCGGAACCTACGTAGCGTTATTTCCCCGTGCAAAGCTTGGGCTCGTCTTGCCTCTGGGACTCTATCTCGAGTTCGTCAAGGTGCCGGCGTTTCTACTGATCGGGTTATGGGCGCTGCTGCAGCTGCTCTTCAGCTACATAGGACCGAGCTATGGTGCCTATGTCTGGTGGGCGCACATCGGAGGGTTCATGTTTGGGGTCGTGTTCGCGCTTTTTTCGCGCGACTCGATCGCTCGACGGTTACGCGGTTGAGCCATTACAAGGCATCAGTCCAGCACATCGACCCAGCCATGGATGCGCGAAAAGTGGCGAAGTAACCCCCGCGCTATCGGTGTCGCCGCCACCGCCTTATAGATGCTGCGAGGGTCGGCTCCTTCGCGACGGATATCGGCATGTTTGCGCCGGACATAATCGCGCATGACCTCCGCGTTGAACTCGGGGTGGAATTGTGTGCTGATCGCTTTGACGCCGTACCGCAGCAGTTGGTGCGGATCGCGCTGCGATCTTGCGAGTACGATTGCGCTCTTCGGCGGTTCGATGACGCTCTGTTCGTGAGTCGTATGAACGCGAAAACTCGCTGGAAGGCTCGAGGTCAGTTCGTCGCGCCGCGCTTCATGAAGAAGTTCGATCGGCTGTGTGCCGATCTCGCGCCCGCCGGGAAGATAGTCCACCCTACCACCCAGGGCATGCGCCATCAGCTGGTGGCCATAGCAGACGCCGAAGAGCGGTACCTCCGTTTCCATGGCATGACGGATCCAGCCGGCAGTGCGCTCGCTCCACTCGGCTCGCTCGGTCACCATGGCGGCCGAGCCCGTAATAATCGCTCCGGCCACCTCCCGCGGTGCCGGCAAGGATTCACCGGCGCTCACATTCACCGTTCTCAGCCGATGGAACGCTAGCCTTGTGCTGATCCGAAACCAATGCGGAAAATCGCCGTGGCGGCCACGTATGGGGTCTGGCGCGCGGCCAGTTTGAATAATCAGTACAGGCTTCATGCAGTGTCGGGTCGATGGTGATTTCGGACGTCTTTACGGCTGAAGTTCTTCGGTAATCGTGTCATCGAAATTTTCCACCGGAGGCAGTACGGACAAAATTTCCTGCACGGTAGTAAGGCCAGCCGCGACCTGATCGGCTGCGGATATCCGCAGCGGCCGCATGCCCTCCAATAGCGCCGCCTTGCCGAAATTGCCCAAATCCAACTCGGAGGAAATAAGGCTGCGCAGCCGTGGCGATAGCCTCATCATTTCGTAGATGCCGGTACGTCCGAGAAAGCCGGTGTTGCGGCATTCCAGACAGCCTAGCGGTTCGAAGACCCGTTCCGGAACCGGAATGTCCCAACCGTGGGTGAGTACATTCCAGGCCTGCGGGTCCTGCGTCGTGGGCTGCTTGCAGTGCGGGCACAGCGTGCGGACCAGGCGCTGGGCCACCACGCCGGTCAAGGTGGACTGGATCAGGTAGTGCGGTACACCCAGATCCAGCAGTCGCGTCACAGCACTTGGCGAATCGTTGGTATGCAGGGTCGACAACACCAGGTGACCGGTCAGAGACGCCTGCACCGCCATCTGCGCCGTCTCCAGGTCGCGGATTTCGCCGACCATGATGATGTCCGGATCCTGCCGCAGCAGGGTGCGCACGCCGGCCGCAAAATCCAGATCGATCGCGGCATGCACCTGCATCTGGTTGAATTCCGGCGAGACCATTTCGATCGGATCTTCCACCGTGCAGACGTTGAGCTCGGGTGTCGCCAGATGCCGCAGGGTCGAATACAGCGTGGTGGTCTTGCCCGAACCGGTGGGGCCGGTGACCAGCACAATGCCGTGTGGCCGCTCGACCATGCTGCGCCAGAGCACGCCCTCGCCCGGAGAGAAGCCGAGTTGGGCGAAATCTTTGACGACAAGATCCGGATCAAAGATACGCATCACGACTTTCTCGCCGAAAGCCGTCGGCATATTGGAAATGCGTAGCTCGACCTCGCGACCGGACGCCGAGCGAGTCTTGATGCGGCCATCCTGCGGACGGCGCTTCTCGGCCACATCCATGCGCGCGAGGATCTTGATGCGCGCCGTTACGGCTGTCATCACCGGCGAGGGCAACTCGAAGACTTTGTGCATGCGCCCGTCGATGCGGAAACGGATCATGCCCACTTCGCGCCGTGGCTCCAGATGGATGTCCGAGGCGCGCTGTTCAAAGGCGTACTGCAGCAGCCAGTCGACGATATGCACGACGTGACGATCGTCGGCACCGACTTCGCCCGTTTTGCCCAGCTCGACCAACTGCTCGAAGTTGAGTATGGCCGACGAGGTCTGGCTGGTGCCTTTGGCATCGTGCGCCAGCTGGATCGAGCGCTGGACGCCATAGAATTCCTGCAGATAGCGGTTGATGTCGATCGGGCTGGACACCACCCGCTTCACATCACGGCGCAGCATTTGCGCCAGATCGGTAGACCATGCGGAATCGAACGGCTCACTGGTGGCAAACGTGACTTCGCCGGGAGACACCGCGACCGGCAAAATACGATGTCGCTGCGCGTAGGCGTGGCTGACCACCTGTGTCACCGAGCTGGCGTTGATCTTCATCGGATCGATTTTCAGATAGGGCAGCCCAGCGTGTCCGGCCAGCCATTCGGTCAGCGTCTCCAGGCGCAGCGGTCGGCCGGGATCGCGCTGGTTGACCATTTTGGCGTTGGCGATCAATACCAGCGGATGCAGTTCCACCGTGGCGCGCCCGGCGCGTGCGCCCATGCGCACCTGCTTGGCGTCATCGGCGAGCAGGTAGCCGTCGACCACCAGCGCGGCCAGCATCTCATCCAATTCGAGGCGGCCGCGACGGCCGAGCAGGGATGCGATTTGCGGTGATACGGCCATCGCGCGTGACTCCGATAGTGTCCCGGTTGACGCGCATTCCAGTGAAAGCGCCCGGTGAAAAAGCAGCTGCAGCTATACTAATACGCTTTATCCACGGTCACGGAAAACCATGTCCGCGCGCACTTTTCAGGACGTCATTCAGACGCTCAACCGCTACTGGGCGGCGCAGGGTTGCGTGCTGCTGCAGCCGCTCGATCTCGAAGTCGGCGCCGGCACATTTCACCCGGCCACGTTTTTGCGCTCGCTCGGCCCCGAGCCCTGGGCGGCGGCCTATGTGCAGCCGTGCCGTCGGCCGACCGACGGACGCTATGGCGACAACCCCAATCGTCTGCAGCACTACTACCAGTACCAGGTCATGCTCAAGCCGAATCCGGAAAATATTCTGGAGCTATATATCGGCTCGCTGAAGGAACTGGGCATCGATCCGCTGGTGCACGACCTGCGTTTTGTCGAAGACAACTGGGAATCGCCGACGCTGGGCGCTTGGGGGCTGGGCTGGGAAGTCTGGCTCAACGGCATGGAAGTCACCCAGTTCACCTATTTCCAGCAGGCCGGTGGACTCGAGTGCCGGCCGGTGACGGGCGAAATCACCTACGGCCTCGAACGCCTGGTGATGTATCTGCAGAATGTGGACAGCATCTACGACATCGTCTGGACGCACGCGCCCCATGGCGTCGTGACCTATGGCGATGTGTTCCATCAGAACGAAGTCGAGCAGAGCACTTACAACTTCGAACAGGCCGATGTGGCCGAGCTGCTGCACTGGTTCGACGTCTGCGAAGCCAGCGCCAATCAGCTGATCGCCGCCAATCTGCCGCTGCCGGCCTACGAGCAGGTCATGAAAGCCAGCCATACCTTCAATCTGCTCGACGCGCGCCGCGCGATCAGCGTCACCGAACGCCAGCGTTATATCCTGCGGGTGCGTACGCTGTCGCGTAGCGTGGCGGAAACCTACGTGGCGCAGCGCGAAAAGCTCGGCTTTCCCGGCCTGAAACACTCGAAGGAGCAGGCCGCATGAGCGCCACGAAATCGCTTCTGATCGAACTGGGGACCGAAGAGCTGCCACCGAAGGCGCTAGATGAGCTGTCGGCGGCGTTCCTGCGCGGTATCAGCGACGGTCTGGCCAAGCGCGGTATCGCCGGCGATCTCGATCAGGCCGCGGCGTATGCGTCGCCGCGCCGTCTGGCTGTCCATATTCCCAACGTCGCTGGGGGGCAGCCGGAGCAATCCGTCGAGCGCCGAGGTCCTGCGCTCGGCGCCGCGCTCGATAAGGACGGTCAGCCGTCAAAGGCGCTGCTGGGTTTTGCGCAGTCCTGCGGCGTCGATGTGGCGCAGCTCGAAAAACTCGAAACTGACAAGGGCGGTTGGTATGTCTGGCGCACGCTCAAGCCGGCCCAGCCACTGTCGGCGCTGCTGCCGGAGATTGTCGACGAGGCGCTGAAAGGCCTGCCGATTCCGCGGCCGATGCGCTGGGCCAGCCACGACTACAGCTTCGTGCGTCCGGCGCACTGGCTGGTGATGCTGCACGGTGCCGACGTTATCAACGGCGACATTCTGGGCCTGACGAGCGGGCGTGCATCGCGTGGTCACCGCTTCATGCATCCGAGCGCGGTCCAAGTGGCGGATGCCGATAGCTGGCTCGATGCCATGCGTGCGGCCAAGGTGCTGGCTGATCCTGCAGAACGTCGTCAACGCATTCGCGACGAAATTGCGGCGGTGACGGCGCAGACTGGCGGCGTGCCGCGCGTGACGGATGAGCTCTTGAACGAGATCGCCAACCTCACCGAATGGCCGGTCGCTATTGCCTGCACCTTCGAGCGCGAATTTCTCGCGGTACCGCCCGAGGCGCTGGTGACGACGATGGAGACGAACCAGAAGTTCGTTCCGGTGTTCAATGCTGCGGGTAAGCTGACCGAGCATTTCATCGGCATCGCCAACATCCAGAGCAGCGATCCGGCGGAGATTCGTAAAGGCTACGAGAGGGTGATCCGTCCGCGCTTCGCCGACGCCAAGTTTTTCTGGGACGAGGATCTGAAAACGCCGCTCGCTTCGCAGATGGAGCCGCTGAAGACGGTCACCTATCAGCAGTCGCTCGGGAGCGTGTGGGACAAATCCGTCCGCGTGGCCGAGCTGGCGCGGATCATTGCCAATCGCGTCGGCGTCGACGCCGGCCTGGCGACGCGCGCGGCGGCGCTGAGCAAATGCGACCTGCTGACGCGCATGGTCGGTGAGTTCCCAGAATTGCAGGGCATCATGGGCCGCTACTACGCCCGCCACGATGGTGAAACGGCCGAGGTCGCCGAGGCGCTGGACAGTTTTTACCAGCCGCGCTTCGGCGGCGACGCGATCGCGGCTGACGCGGTGGGCCGGGTGTTGGCCGTGGCGGAAAGGCTGGACACGCTGGCCGGCATTTTTGCCGTCGGCATGAAGCCCAGCGGCAACAAGGATCCGTTTGCGCTGCGCCGCGCCGCGCTCGGCATGGCACGTACGCTGATCGAAGGCGGGCTCGAGATCGACCTGCGCAGCAGCTTTGTCGAAGCGCTGGAATTGCTGCCCGATGCTGCACTCGCCGCCGGCCTCAAGCCGGGTAAAGACGGCGCCGCGCCCACGTTGAATGCGGGCCAGCGTCGGGCGGCGCTGGCCGGAGAGCTCTACGACTTCGTGATGGATCGTTTACGCGGCTACTACGCGGACCAGGGCTTCCTCAGTGCGCCGTTCGAAGCGGTGCTGGTCGTGCAGCCGGGTAGCCTGCCGGATTTCGATCGGCGCCTGCGTGCCGTGGCCGAGTTTGGTTTGCGGCCGGAAGCCGCCAGTCTGGCGGCGGCCAACAAGCGCGTGGGTAATATTCTGCGCAAGCAGGCCGAAGAGCCCGGTGCATTAGCCATCTCTCGCACGGTCGATTCGGCGTATTTCGAATCCGCGGCGGAACGCGACCTGGCCGAGGCGCTTGCCTCAGCGCAACGCGATACGGCGCCGTTTCTTCAAACCGGCAACTACACCGCTGTTCTGGACCGACTGTCCCGGCTGCAGGGTCCGGTGGACCTGTTTTTCGAGAGCGTCCTCGTGAACGCGGAAGACCCGGCCGTGCGAGCCAATCGGCTGGCCCTGCTAGGCCAGTTGAAAGCGCAGTTCGGTGCCATCGCGGATATATCGCTGCTCTGAGTGCCTCGGCAACAGCCCATAAAAAAAGCAGCCGTGAAGCTGCTTTTTTTATGGGCTGCAGTTGTGAGCGATTGAACGATGTCTCAAGCCACCGTATTGCTTCGACCTTGACGGATCCGCTTGGCTAAGCGGTGATTGAACGTCACCATCGCCGTGGTATCGACGTTGATGCCGCCCGGGCCGAGGATTTCATAAAGATCGGCCAGCATGTCCGTATTGTCGGCCAGCGTCAGCGGGCTGTCCGCCAGCTCCAGCTCGGACTGCAGAATCTTCATGGCCGTGTTGAGTCGCTGCGAGTCCACGCCGTTGTCGTGCGCCGGCAGCATGCTGACCGAAGCGCCTCCCAGCCGAAGCTTCGGTCGCTGCGTCGATACCACCTCGGAGCTGTATTGATCGTCCGGCGTCGTGGTCGATGGGTCGGTCTGAATGGCGCCCTCGCCAGCCACCAGCCACACCAGCGATATGCCCAGCGTGCGCGCTAGCGTCACACAGCGTGCTCGGGACGGATCGGTGTTGCCGTCGCGCCAGCTGCGCACCACGCCTTCGGAAAAGCCGCACATGCGGGCTATTTCGGTAGCGCTGCCGACCCTTTGGATCAGCAGCTTGATGCGGTCCGAAAAGGTGCCTCCTGGGGAGGGTGTAGGCGTATACGAAGGCTGCATATTCATGATGATGGTGGCCGTGGCAGATGGTGCAAAAAATTACGACGCTGGGGCCGGACAATCCGGCTCGAAACATTGAACCGTGGCGTTACGTAGATTTTGTGCCGTTTTTAACGGGAGATGTGCGCACATTATGCCTTTATCGCAAATATTTACACATCTTTACTTCATTGACTGTGCTGGCAATTATCGACGATCACAGCTTCAAACCTTGACCTATTGGCGTTTCCTGAACTGTCGATTCAACCTACGCGCAGTTTCTTTCTTGGGCGTTTCGTAAGCTAACCTTCGGCAACGCGCCAGCGTGAGCGCGGTTGACAGCCTTCGGGCTATCCCAAGGAAAGAGATGAGCCAATTCACCCTGCTGGGCAATCGCCGGTTTGCGCCCTTCTTCTGGACCCAGGCACTGGGTGCGTTCAACGACAACGTGTTTCGCAACGCCCTGGTGATGCTGGTGGCCTTCCAGATGGGGCTGGACGATCACACCGTGTCGCTCTACACCAACCTGGCGCCGGCGCTGTTCATCATTCCGTTTTTCCTTTTTTCGGCTACGGCGGGGCAGTTGGCCGAGAAGTTCGAGAAGACCCGAATCGTCCGCTACGTCAAACTGTTTGAAATCGCTGCGATGGTGTTGGCGGCCGTAGGTTTCTACACGCACAACACGATGCTGCTGCTGGTTGTGCTTTTTCTGATGGGCATGCACTCGACCACCTTCGGGCCGATCAAGTACGCCATTCTCCCGCAGGCGCTGAAGCCCGGCGAACTGGTGGGCGGCAATGGCCTGATCGAGATGGGCACGCAGCTGGCCGTATTGATCGGACTTATTGTCGGCAGCTCGCTGATGCAGATCCCGCATCTAGGGCCGGTGCTTGCCGGTGCAGCCACGATTGCGGTGGCAATCGTCGGCTACCTGGCCAGTCGCCGCATTCCCGCCGCTCCGGCCACAGCCCCGGAACTGAAATTCAACTGGAATCCGTTCACCGAGACGGCGCGCGTGTTGCGCATCACCAAACAGGATCGCGGCGTGTTCAACGCCGTGCTGGGTATTTCCTGGTTCTGGTTTTTCGGCACCGTGCTGGTCGCTCAGCTGCCGAATTACACCAAGCTCAATCTTGGCGGTGACGGGTCGGTCAATATTCTGGGCCTTACGCTATTTTCGATCGGTACCGGCATCGGTTCGTTACTGTGCGAAAGAATGTCTGGTCGCCGCGTCGAAGTAGGTTTGGTGCCGCTGGGCGCGTTCGGACTCACGGCGTTCGGTATCGACCTGTTTTTCGCCCGCTCGGGTCTGGCGCCGACGCAAGGGCTGAACTGGCTGGCTTTTTTGCGTGCCGCCGGCAGCTGGCGCATCGCGATGGATTTGACTTTGATCGGCGTTTTCGCGGGCTTTTACGTGGTTCCGCTATTTGCCTTCATCCAGAGCCGCACGCCGCGCGACCGGCTGTCGCGGGTGATCGCCGGCAACAACATCCTCAACGCGCTGTTTATCGTTTGCGCTGCCGGTTTCGGTCTGGGCCTGGGCGCGCTGGGCTTCGGCATACCGCACATCTTTCTCGCCATCGCGATTTTGAACGCGCTGGTGGCACTGTACATTTTCACCCTGGTGCCCGAGTTCGTGATGCGCTTTATCACCTGGGTATTGGTGAACACCTTGTATCGGGTGCGCGTGGATGGTACGCAGAACATTCCTGAAGAAGGCGCCGTTCTGCTGGTGTGCAACCACGTCAGTTTTATGGATCCGCTGTTGCTCATGGCCAACCTGCGACGGCCGGCGCGCTTCGTCATGTACTACAAGATTTTCAATATTCCATTGCTGCGCTTTGTGTTCCGCACGGCAAAAGCCATTCCGATTGCCGGCCATAAGGAAGACCCTGCGCTGTTGCAGAAAGCTTACGACGCGATCGACGAAGCGCTGGCCGACGGCGAAGTGGTCTGCATTTTCCCGGAAGGCGCGCTGACGCGCGACGGCCAGATCGCCACATTCCGCACCGGCGTGGAAAAAATCCTGGCGCGTCGCCCGGTGCCGGTAGTGCCGATGGCCTTGCGCGGACTGTGGGGCAGCGTCTGGAGCAAGCGCGATTCGATGCTGCACCGTTCGCGTTTGCCGCGGCGATTCCGTGCGCGCGTGGAGCTGGTCATCGATCAGGCTATCGCGCCGGCCAATGTGACGGCGGCTTCGCTGGAACAGCGTGTGGGTGAACTGCGAGGAACGATGGCCTGACGCGCCGTGGTTCCATGTCCGTCAGCTGAGCCAGCCACCAATGACGATCAAGGCCACCGCGCTCAGCCATGCCAGCAGCGCGCGCAGCAAGGCGCCGCGCAATCGCAGCAGCTCGATCAGCGGTTCGCTGCGCTCTTCGAAATAGCCGTCGCCGGCTTCGATATCGCTGAGGATATCGGCCTGTGCCGCGGCGCCGAGAAAGCCAGGCTCTGCGCTGTACCAGCTGGTGGGTGCGGCCTGGCTGTGCCAGCGACGCCACGCACCGATCACCGCTTCCCAATGCCCGACTACGGCAAGCGTGAACGTCAGCAGCTGCGCAGGCAGCCAGTCCAGCGCGTTGGCGAGATAACGCGCTGCCGTGCAGCTGCTCGCATCGAGCGCAAGCGACTCCTCACGCGCCAGCGTCTGCGTCAAGCGATAAAGCAGTGCGCCAAACGGACCGAGCAGAAAAAACCAAAGCAGCACGGCAAACCGGCGACGAAGCGCAGCGTAAGCCACTGCTTCGCCCAGCGCGGGCGCGGTCCAGATCACCGCGCCACCGTTGTCGACCAGCTGCTGTGCGGCAGCCTGCCGACTGGCGCCGTCAGGGGCTTTCAGAATCGCCTCAATGTCTACTTCGAACTCGCGCGGCCCAAAGCAGAACAACAGCACGACCAGAGAAAACAGCAGGCCCAGCAGCTCGCCCAGCGGCGGATGATCGAACAGCCACGACAGCAGCAGACAAATCGCCAGCGGTGGCAGCAGCGCCAACGCCACGCGGCCGCTGCCGCTGGTGTCAGCCAGCTGTGCGACCCAGCGTCGAAACAGCCCATCGCGACGCCAGCGCGCCAGTTGCGGCATAACGTGCAGCAGGCCAAGAGCAATAAGAGCGGTAAGCAGTCGGATAGCCATGAAGACAGACTCGCGAAGCGAGTGCGCATTGTATGCGAGTGGTCAGGCGTCAGCGATCAGCTGCGGCGGAATAACCGTTGGTACCTCATCGAGGCAATCAGCGGGCGTTAGCGACAAGCACGTCCAGATCGAGCCCCGCACGCTGCTTCAGCCAATACGCCAGCAGCTGGTAGGACACCGACAGCGCCATCGAGGGGAGAAAGCTGCCGTCGGCCAGGCCGTCGACGATTTGCTGCGGCGTGAACCAGCGCGCGTCTTCCAGCTCGCGGTCGCGCAAAGTGATGTGTGGCGACGAGGCGGTGGCGATAAATCCCACCATCAGCGAGGCCGGCATCGGCCACGGTTGCGACGAGTGGTAGTGAATGTCGTTGACGATGACGCCGGATTCCTCCGCCACTTCGCGGCGCACCGCATCTTCCAACGATTCGCCGGGTTCTACAAAACCGGCCAGCGTCGAATAGCGCCCCGGCGGCCAGCCCACTTGGCGGCCGAGCAAACATGCGCCCTCGTACTCCACCAGCATGATGACGGCGGCATCGGTGCGCGGGAAATGCATGTGGGCGCCGTCCGGGTTGGTACAGCGCGCGCGGTGTCCGGCGGCGACCAGCTCTAGCGGTGCGGCGCAGCGATGGCAGTAGCGCATCTCGCGCTGCCAGTGCGCCAGACCTTTGGCATAGGCGAACAAACCGGCTTCGTCGGCTGCCAGCTGCAGGCCGACCGAGCGCAGGCTCATGCGACGCGCGTCGAGCACCTCTTCGAGCTGATCGACCGACGCGGTCTCCTCAAGCACCAGCAGAAAATGCGGCGTTATTTCGATCAGGCCGAGAAAGCTGGCCGGTATGCCGAGGCCCAGGCTTTCGTACTCGCGCTGGTCGAGCCAGCGCAGCGCTTCTCGATGGCGATGCATGAACGCTTCGCCCGCGGCATCCAGCAATAGGTACCGAGCATCCGGCGCGCCGGCCTGTGCCGCGATCCATTCGCCATCGTCGCGCCGCTCGGCCGCCCGGTTGAGTACCAGGCTCAGTCCAGCAAACGTGCTCTGGTGCGGCGGTGTGTCCCGGTCCATCAAGACAATCCGTTCAAGTGGAGAACGATGAGCCGCAGCCGCAGGTGGTCTTGGCGTTCGGGTTGCTGATGACGAACTGCGAGCCGCTGAGGTTTTCGGCGTAGTCGATCTGCGCGCCGGTCAGGTATTGCAGCGAGAGCGGATCGCACAACAGCGTGACGCCTTCGCGCTCCAGCGCAAAATCGTCTTCGGCCTGCGCTTCGTCGAAAGTGAAGCCGTACTGGAAACCCGAGCATCCACCACCGGTGATGTAGACGCGCAGTTTCAACGCCGGATTGCCTTCTTCGGCGATCAGTTCGTGCACCTTGTGCGCGGCGGCGGCGGTGAACAGCAGCGGTTCGCCGCTGCTGCGATAGTCGGGGATGGTGAGCAAGGTTTCCATGGTCTTTCAATGGGGGCCGTGGCGGACGGGTGCAAGCATACGCCCTATGCCGTTACACCTTCATTCAATGCGCTGGGCGAGGGCAGCTCGCGCGGCGCCTCGTCGGCCTGGCGCGCGATGCGCCCGTTGACCTGGGCGCCGGCGGCCATTTCCATCGTGTGGTAACGCAGATCGCCATCGATGCGCGCCTGCGCCGCCAGTTCCAGCCGCGCGCTGACGTAAACGTCGCCGGTGACATGGCCGTTGATCACCGCATGCGGCACCCGGATTTCGCCCTGCACGTGGCCATGCTCGCTGAGGGTGAAAACGGCATCGTCGCCTTCGCCGAGCACGGCGCCCTCGATGCGGCCGTCCAGATGCAGCGCGCCGCTGAAGCGCAGGTCGCCGCGGATGACCGTGCCGTGCGCGATCAGGCTGGTGTCCTGGCTGGTCGGGCTGCGTTCGTTGCGTTTACGGTTGAGCATCGTGATCCCCCTGAGCCGTGATGATATTGCCACTGAGCGCGTCTTCCCAGGACACGGTTTGCATTACGGACGCTTCGCCTGCCGACTGAATGCCGATGTGCAGACGCATCGGACGAAAATTCGCCGGCAGCACGATCGTGCCGTGCAGCTGCTCAAAGTACATCAGGCGGAACGGCAGGCCATCCTTTTCCGCCACATTGCCAAGCGCGGCCCAGTCCAGCTGCACCACCTTATTGTCGCGCAGGCCTTCCACGCTCACCGTGACAGTGCCGGTGATTTCGTCGTTACGCTTGGCCGCTTGCATAAGGCTCAGCATCAGATTCCAGCCGTGCGAGCCGGAGATCGGCTCCAGCTTGGCTTCCTGCAGCTTCAGGCCCTGGTGCTGCGTATCGCCGCCGACCAGCCGCGAGTAGAAGCCGAGATTGGCGCGCAGGCCGCTGATTTCCTCTTCGCGCTGGGTCAGCGTGACGCGCAGCGACTTGGTGGCCACATCGTTGACCTGCGCATCGCGCTGCGCGTTTGCCAGCTGCTGCTTGAGATTCTCGATTTGCGCATTCAGCGCGCGCTGCTGGCGGTGATCCACGGCAACCGGGTCGGCGTGGTGGCTCAGCAGTCCCACCAAAAGGCCCGTCACCAGCAGGCTGCCGATCCAGGCGGCGGCCAACCAGAGCTGGAGCCGCTTCGCACTGACGTCGTCGTGCCGGCGCACCACGAAACGCGGCGGGGGTCGTGACACCATGCGGGTCGTTCCGAGGAAAACCCAAGGTATAGCCCCGGCGCGAGGAGGGCGTCAAGAAACGCGCGCCCTCTGGCAGCGATCGCGGGGCGCGCGTTACTGATGCTCCCCGCGGCGAGCCTCAGCTCTTGGCTTTGTTCTGCAGGTAGCGCTCGGCGCCGATGTCCTTGATCAGGCTGAACTGGGTTTCAAGCCAGTCGATGTGCTCTTCCTCGTCGTGCAGGATGGCCTTGAACATGTCGCGGCTGACGTAATCGGCCACGCCTTCGCTGTAGCCGATGGCCTCGCGCAGATCCTTCACCGCGTCGATCTCCAGGTCCAAGTCGCCCTGGATGCACTCCAGCACGTTCTCGCCGATGCGCAGCTTGCCCAGATGCTGCAGATTGGGCAGGCCGTCGAGGAAAAGAATGCGCTCGATCATGCGATCGGCATGCCTCATTTCCTCGATCGATTCCTTGTACTCGTGGTCGGCAAGCTCGGTATAGCCCCAGTCCTTGAACATGCGGTAATGCAGAAAATACTGGTTGATCGCGGTCAACTCGTTGTAGAGCACCTTGTTGAGGTACTCGATAACCTTGGCATCACCTTTCATTGGGAGTCTCCGACTGGCCTTTCAAAACGTGCCGACACTATACAAACGCCAACGGCCGGGCGGTTGAATGGGAATGGCTATGGTTTGCTTGCGCGATAGCCGACGCTGCGTGGGGCGTCGGCGAGTGCATCGATCGGCAGCACGCTGACGTGCCGCAAGCTTGGAATCAGGCGGCGACGCCCGGCCACTGCACCAGCGTGTGCTGCTCGATAGCCTTGGCCAGCGTGGCACGGGCCATCGACTCGCAGCATCCGCAGCAGTCCGAACAGCCCGTGCGCGCCTGCAGTTCGCTGAAAGACTGCACGCCATCGGCCGCCTCGCGGCGGATGTCATGGTCGGTCACGGCGTTGCACAGGCAGATATACATGCTGCGCATGAGAACGCGAATGCGAACGATTGTCAACAATCCTCGAGAAGGCGAGGCTTTATGCGGCTTCGCAGCCCTTGCGCGGACCGCCGCTCGACGGGTCGTCGTTATTCCGGGGCGGGAGCGTGCCCAGCTGCAGGCTGCACAGCCCCTCGACGTGCGGCGCAAAGTGGCGCAGCGCGCGCTCGTACACTTCCCGCTTGAAATTCACCACGTGCGCGGCCGGATACCAGAAATCCACCCAGCGCCACAGATCGAATTCCGGCTTGTCGCAGGCGTCGAGCTTCAACGCCTCTTCGCCGCCGACCAGCTTCAGCAGAAACCACACCTGCTTCTGTCCGATGCACGTCGGGCGCTGGTGATGCCGCACATAGCGGTTGGGCAGCCGGTAACGCAGCCAGCCGTGGGTGGCCGCAACTACTTCGACGTGCTGCGGCGCCAGGCCGGTTTCTTCTTCCAGCTCGCGGTACATCGCTTCCAGCGGGGTTTCATCGGTGCGCATGCCGCCCTGCGGAAACTGCCAACCGTCGCGGTTGACCCGGCGCGCCCAAAACAGCTGCCCCTGGGCATTCAAAATCACAATGCCTACGTTCGGACGGTATCCATCAATGTCGATCATCGGGCCTCCTGGTGCCATGCCGCGCAGTGCCTGCGCGCATCGCCTAGCCGCTTCCATGCCCGATTCAACCACAGCCCATCGACCAGCAGCAAGCGCCGCACTTGTACCGCCAGGCGGCCGCCATTACACTTTCGCGCCCCGCCGAGGTCGCCCGGATCCGGTATAGTGGGCAATCCCATGGCTATGTAGCTCAGCCGGTTAGAGCACAGCACTCATAATGCTGGGGTCGGTGGTTCGAGTCCACCCATAGCCACCAATAGTCTATCCAAAGACGTCCAGAAAAGTCCGCTAAACCCAGCTATACCAAGGTTTTCCAGGTCTTCCCTGTCCAAACACGTCCTAGTCGATCCATTGCAATCCACAGCAAGGCGACGGTAGATTTGACAGTAGCTGCCCCAGTCACTTTAGGTGCTACCGTCATGCCTCTTTCAGACGTCGCCATACGCAGCGCAAAGCCCGCCACTAAGCCATTGAAGATGAGTGATGGCGGTGGCTTATACCTTCTGCTGAATCCAACTGGCTCCCGCTGGTGGCGCCTGGATTACCGATTCGGCGGTAAGCGGAAAACGCTGAGTATGGGTACCTACCCAGACACCGGGCTTAAAGATGCCCGTCAGCGGCGCGACGCGGCTCGCAGGCTGATAGCAAATAACGTTGACCCAGGCGAACACCGCAAGGCCGAAAAAGCAGCGGGTAGTGGGCGCTCGGCTAACAGCTTCGAGGTCGTCGCACGCGAGTGGCTCGCCCTCAAGCAGCGGGAGTGGACGGCGGGCCAATATGAGAAAGAGCAGGGGAGGTTGGAAAACCATGCTTTCCCATGGATCGGCTCACTGCCGGTATCCGACGTGGGTGTCGCGCAAATCCGACCGCTTTTGAATGGTTTGGTTAAGAAAGATCACATCGAGCAGGCTCATCGGTTACGTCATCAACTCAGCCGCGTATTCCGCTATGCGGTGGCAACCGAACGAGCGCTTCGCGATCCGGCCGCTGATCTACGCGATACGCTCCCGGCCCGTCGACCGCAAAATTACCCAACAATCATCGAGCCCTCGGAGGTTGGGGAGCTCATGCGTGCAATCGACGGGTTTAAAGGCACCTTCGTAGTGGCTTGCGCGCTGAAGCTGGCGCCGCTTTGGTTCTGCCGTCCGGGGGAGATTCGTCAAGCTGAGTGGGAGCACTTTAATCTCGACGGCGAGAATCCGGCCTACATGGTGCCGCCCATGATTCGGAAA
Source organism: Rhodanobacter sp. K2T2 (assembly GCF_013408815.1). NCBI lineage: Bacteria > Pseudomonadati > Pseudomonadota > Gammaproteobacteria > Lysobacterales > Rhodanobacteraceae > Rhodanobacter > Rhodanobacter sp. K2T2. Next base: position 15,976 of record NZ_JACCCA010000009.1, read on the forward strand.
CTGCGTAAAGCCGAAAAGGAAAATCCCAAAACGGCCCCCCACATTGTGCCGCTATCTACCCAAGCGATAGCGATCTTGCGCGAGCTGCACATCGTTACCGGGCGCGGACGGTTCCTCTTTCCAGGCGCGCGTAGCCCCAAGCGAAATATGTCAGACGGCGCCGTGAACGCGGCACTAGCCCGCTTAGGCTACAAGGGCATCCTTACAGGGCACGGCTTCCGTCATATGGCTCGGACAATGCTGGGCGAGCTCGGCTGGAATCCCGAGGCACTTGAGCGCCAGCTTTCGCACAAAGAGCCGGGAATTTCCGGGGTCTATAACAAGGCTCAGCATCTGCACGAGCGCCGAAAGATCATGCAGGAGTGGGCCAACTATCTGAACATATTGCGGCGCGGCGGTGAAGCCATCGGCGCCAGCGATGCCGGGGGCTCAAGAGCTATGTGGCCGCCCACCAGCTAAAAAAGTGATCATGGATTGATCTGGTTGGCTAGCTCTTTGTGTGTCATCTGCGCCAACTCTGATCGAGCGCGGGTGCTCTTGGAGTGGTGTTGGACTCAGTGTGTAAATCGTACCGGCGCTCCTTCGCAGATATTCGCGGACAAGACGTTCAATGTGAGGTACGCAACTTTCGTGGCCCGCTGATCCGGCTTTCTTTTGCTCTGGACAGCTTTGGCTTCCATTTGGTATGGTCTTTACCTGCCGGAGATGACAACCGATTCTGGCATTCCGGTGCGCCGTTCGTGCGGCACTGACCGTGAGCCACCCCGTCTTGAAACGGAAAACCCTCATCTACGCTTCTCTGCGTAGCAATGATTGTTTGCGGCTGTTTCACGAGTTTTCGACACCCAACTCTCGGCACGCAAGCGATCACGGATACGATCGGTTGGAATAACTATGGAAATGAATCATCAGGCGCAATTTGGGTCCTCCGCGGTTCCTAGTGTTAACCAGGCAGCCGCGGCCCTGCACTTGCCCGACACACGGCCCCTCAACATTAGCCCGCTCGCGCGGCAGTTTGTCGCTATCGCCCAGCGTCTCGCAGCAGTGGAAGTCTCGGCAGGTTTCATGTCGCTGAGCGAAATCCTCAAGTTCGCGAAGCTCTCAAACTCATCTGCCTACTTGTACGGCCTCGTGCCTATGTACGATGCGTCTGGCCACCTCAAGCAGAATGACAAGATCCCTCCGCACCCGTGGTTGCAACTCCCGGAGCCCGTAATCAAGACGGGCAAGAAGCGTTGGGCGACAGCAGCTATCGGCGCATGGTTCGATCGCATGGGTATTGCCGCGAACCAGAACAGCTCCCAGTCAACGATCCTCGCTGGAAGTCATGGCGAGGTGACGCCGTGATCAACACGACTAGCGATTCAGTCGAGACGGCTGATGAGTCGACCACAACGGGTTTGTCGACGGATGAAACGATTGCGATGTTCAAAGCAATGCGTCCGAGCAAGGAAGTGTTGATGAGTCGCGCTATGGAAACGATGTTTTCCTCGATTGTTGACGCACGGATGCTCGGCGCCAGCGACCAGCAGGTCATCGTCACCCTGAAGCTCACATGGCCGGGTGTGCACACGGCGACGATCATCAAAGTGTTCAACGGCGAACTCGAGCGTCGCTTGAAAGTTGGTGAACAGTTCGAATGCAAGCCTCTCGGCTCACCGAGGAAGCCAAAGATTCGTAAAGCTACCAATGCCGGCAAAGCCGATGATTCCGCACCGATGACCCAAACCGTGCCTGACAGCACCACGGAAGGTGATCAGCAGGAGGAGTCGGCATGAACCTGGGGTTCAATATAGGTCGCATAAGCGGCTTCGCAGACATTAAGCGCCAGATTACCGATATCGACTTTATAGCTCTGGCCGAGAAACTGCTCGGAGATGGCCTTTTCGGCCATCTCCTTCAGGTCAAGGAATGTCCCTATCAAGCATTGTCAATCCGTGGGCGCGACGCGTTCCTGGAATTCCTGAAAAACACAGGCGCGCCTCCTGCCGTCATTCTGGGTGAAATGTTGACGTGCATGGCCGGCGCCTTCCAACGTGGCTACCGCGTGAAAACGCTAAGTGGTGGCCTTGATCTACTGTCGATTTTCTTCATCGTGGCATCAGAGTCGGGTAGCGGCAAATCTCGGGTCGACGAACGCCTAGTCAAGGCATTCGAGAACTACCAGTCAGACCTGAGGAATAAGTTCGAAGATGACATGTTGCTGTATAAGCGCAAGTTGGCAAAGTGGAACGCAAAGAAGAAGGGCAAGGCACAGCGAGTAACTAACCTGTCGATACGCGGGCTTGAGGAAGACGACCCTGAGCTCGTCGACGTCGAAAAGGCATTGGATGACCACCTGGTCGGTGAGCCGATCATGCCGCATGAACCCGACATGCTGAAGACAGATGCGTCAATCAGCGACATCCTCGACACGATGAATCGTGGCGAGAAGTGTGTTTTTCTCATCAGCGACGAAGGTGAGGCCCTTCTGAAAGGAACAATTAAAGAAGACCAACCCGACCTCAACCGTATTTTCGATGGCAAGCCCATTCGCCGAGGTCGAAGGAACTTCAAGGTTCGCATTGAACAGCCGATCATGACCATGTCGCTTGCAACCTATCCCAAGGCGCTCGAGAAGTTCATCGCCAAGTACGGAGACGATGCCATCGAGCGGGGATTTCTTGGCCGTTGTTTCATCGCCATGGTCGAAGAAAAGGATGTCAAGGTGCCAACCCCCATCGCAAACCCTTCTTGGGTATATGTCGATCATTTCTGCGCCACCCTTGAACGCATGCTCTACGAAATCAACGCCTCGGCCAGCGCCGACGAGTTCATGCCCACCGAACTCGACTTGGATCATGATGCATCCGAAGTGCTCGTCGAATGGATGAACTGCATCCAGCCGCTTTTGGGGCGGGATGGACTGTGGCGAAGTGCCAGGCTTCTTGCCAAGAAGTCACCACAGCTCATCACGCGCCTTGCCGCGGTTCTCCACGTTTCCGATGGCGGCAACGAGAAAGAGATTTCTGCCAGCACCGTAAAGCGGGCCATCCAGATCGTGGAATGGTACCTGGCCCAAGCATGCCGGATTTTTATGGTGAAGCCCTTGGCCGAAAAGCTCAAGAAGATCATCAAAATCCTCTACACATGGTGGGTAGGTCATCATGACGTTGTAACGGGATATCGAGACGAACGCGCGGCGCTGATTCCGAAGAACCATGTACTTCAGCTCTCGCACATGCCTGTCGAAGAGCTGGATATCATGCTCGACATTTTGCACGAGCTGAAAATTTTCACTTATCCCATTTCTACAAGGAAAGCCTATCTGGACCTCAACGTCCAATTTTTCCCGATTAGTCCTGTTCGTTGATAGATGGCCTTGGTCGGTCGCCACGACGACCGACCAAGGATGACCCCAAGTTAGGTTCACAGTAACCCGTCGGCCTGAACCCGTCGGCTTGACAGGCATTGAACATGCCTACGGGAACGCAGTGCAGAAGGCCCTGCTCATTCTCGTCGACGTGTGTGTGCCGTTGGCGTTGGCGCTTAACTACTGCCTGCTTAGCCCAGAGGGAAGCCGCGTCTACCTGCGCCACATGAAAAACGTGCTATCGCTGCTACAGTAGCGCCAGTAGCTGCCGTTTCGTGGCACCCAACGGCCTTGTCGTGGAACCAGCCCCGGCTCTACTACGACAGACGAGCAGGTCCGTGCACACCACCTCCAACGACAAGACTAGGCCGCCGCTGGACTGGATGAACCAGCCATCCCCCGCTAACTTCCCAGACGCCCTACGGGCCAGCAGTTGTTAGATCACCCACTCGTCTGAAGATATTTGCGATAAGTGATCATTCGCCCGAATCCGCCGATGGCGGAAATACTCGTTGCCTTGCTGCTTCACCTTCCGAAGTTGACCTGGCCCCAAGTATGGCGCCGGCTCCCGGAAGATCCCCTGATCTCGCAACGAACGATGGTCAACCATACGATCCGAGAACCCGTGATGGGCAAGCCCATCGTTGATCGTTTCGGCAATGATGCGACGCATCTCGATGGTAGAAGCCTTGATCTGGGATGGCCTCACCCCAGAACCAACCTTCCTGCTGCCACCCGGTTCAGGACGCGCGGCATTGAACCGTTGAAAGGTTTGCTCCGGCGAACGTTCGATACCGTCATCGACCCGCCCGGGTTCACCCCCGATTTCACGGACACTTACGAGAAGGCCGATGAGGTCCGATAGGAGTGTTCATGTCGAAGCGAAGAAAGTTCAGTGTGGAGTTCAAGCGTGGTGCGCTTGAACAAGCGAGCCAACCGGGCGTCAGTTGTGCCCAGGTAGCTCGTAAGCTGGGGATCCGGGACAACCTGTTGACGCGCTGGAAGCGTGAGGCCGGGAGTCAACGCAACAGCACCTTTGCCGGCACGGGCACGCCACGGGATGAGGAGCTGGAGCGTTTGAATCGCGAGCTAGCGCGGGTGAAGAAGGAGCGGGATTTTTTGCGCGAAGCGGCGACGTTCTTTGCCAAGGGATCATCCTGAGATATCAAGTGATCGAACGTTACCTCGATCAGTTCCCGATCCGGCTGATGTGCCGTTGCCTGCGGCTCTCGGCCAGCGGTTATTACGACTGGAGCCTGCGCCTGCCTAGCGCCGGCCAGCTCGACAATGCACGTTTGCTGGGGCGTATGCGTGAGCTGCACGAAGACAGCGGAGGCACGTTGGGTGTCGGCCGGATGCAGGAAGACCTGGCCGATGAAGGTCAGCGGGTCGGCCTGAACCGCGTGGCTCGGTTGATGGCCGCTGATGGCTTGCAGGGTTGGCCGCGCCCGAAGCGACGGGGGATGCGAGCACGGCCGGCACTCACTCCGCCAGGCGTGCGCAACCGGCTGGAAAGGGACTTCACCGCACGGGAGCCGGAAACCAAATGGGTCACGGACATCACCGAGATTAAAATCGGAGAAGGCAAGCTTTATCTATGCGTCGTCTTGGACCTGTTCGACCATCGGGTGGTGGGTTGGTCGATGCACCATCGGCAAGATCGGCAGATGGTGATCCGGGCCGTACAGACGGCTGTATGGCAGCGACAGCACAACGAACCAGTGATCCTGCATTCGGATAGAGGTAGTCAGTTCAGAAGCGGTGATTATCAGAAGTATTTGCTGGCCAACGCGCTGGTGTGCTCGATGAGCGCGGTTGGCCACTGCGGCGACAACGCCGCTTGCGAGGGCTTCTTCGGCATGCTCAAGCGCGAACGGATTTATCGCATGACCTATCCAACACTCGATACCGCAAGAGCGGATGTGTTCGAATACATCGAGCGGCGCCACAACCCAAGAATGCGGCGAAGGACCGCCAGAAAGGATTTGAAGTTTTCCACCCTTTCACAACCGTCCGTGATTTCGGAGTAGAACCCCGCTTTCGAAACTCGTAGCTTGAGCCGCTCAATGAGTGAGAGCTGGATTCCTATCAAGTGCTAACGCAATTAAGGCGCACGACTCTCTCGTCGTTACGAGAGGCATGGTCATAGCCTCTTCGCTACCCTCGGCGCTTATTTCTCTCGTCCAAGTATGCCTTCTTCTCAGACTCCGACATTCGACGGATACGGGCTTGACCGAGGTGTGTTTCAGGCTTCTGTTCAATGCCCCGATCGCGCAGGGACCGGTGATCAACACGGGCGCTGTGCCCATATTTCTCTAGCACTTCGTTTTGTATGTCTGCGCCTTGCTTGCGCAAGGCTTTCATCTTCATCCGTATTTCAAGTGGACTCATTCCGCCGCTGTCCTTCCGGAAGCCGCCTTTACTTGGCTCAGTCGGGTTATAACGTTTGAACCCCTGTTCTGGTGCACGAGGAATACCGTCGTCCATGCGATCGGAGTACATGATGTGCACGTGCGCGTTGGCTACACCTTCCAACGATGACTTTGGCATGTGGATAGCCCACTGATGTGGCTTATCGCCGACAAGTATTGGTAACAGGCGCTCTACCAGTTCGACTTGCTGCGCTAGTAGCAACTCCGATGGAAGAGCGACTTCATGTTCTTTATAGGCAGCACCGTTCTTGCGTTCGTAGCGATCTGCCAGATGCCAGAAGAGCATGGGGCGTTGTTCTGCCCAACCCGGCATGTTTCCAACGCCAGATGCCATCAAGTCATGCCGCAAAGCGTGCTTGCCTTCGCGAGCGATGTATTCGACATGCGCCTCTGCCGTACCCTTCTTTCCACTCTTTATACGATGATGAAAACTAGCCATTGTGGACACCCTTTCTTTATTGGTAATAGAAAAGCTGGCGAAGGGATCTTCGCCAGCTTGCTCTTGTGTTGTCATCACTGCTTCAGGGGCAGCTTTCATGAGAAAGGGTAAGTGCGCGTACTGCTTCTCCTCCCTCTACAACCTAGTAAGAGGGGTGCTCTTGTTTATGCGCTACTTAACGTTCTCTGTTGATCATCAGGCGGTATGCCTGACCACCTAACTCGTACTCAACCCATAACCATAAGCAGAGCAGTAAACTTTTACTGCTTCCTAGGTTAAACATCGCTATGCGTCCGAGTACGCGTAGGAGGCATGGTCAACTTACGATGCTGACTACACGGGTATAGCTATTAGCGGACGCGCAGGATGGCTTGCGCCTACACGCGTGTGCTACCGCTGCCAACATCGTCTAAAACGAGAAGGGCGCACCATATAGCTTCCCCGTGAGTCAGGCCCGATCCGGCTAGTGTCAGGCGATAGCCGACACTCTACTTGTCAGGTGGAACCGATGACCGGGGTACCTTCAGACTTCAAATGCTTCACGCATCGCATTGGAGTATTCGACGGAGAGTTGGCTGTTATCGATATGGTCGAATTTAGATTGGTCTTGGCCTAGATGAGCTAGACGGGTAGGCATCGGCATGTCTAGCGGCGCGGAGCCATCTGCATGGCGCGTCATCAGTATCTCTTGTCGGCTATATGCTTCAGCGATAGGTGCTCGGTACTCGTCATCGGTGCGATTAGTGAACCGGTAGCCGCGGGAGAATGTTGTTTAGTGGTTTGTTCTCAAGGCTAAGGGGAGCGTAAACATTTATCGGCGGAATCAGGATAGAAATTTGCTTGGACACTTTGTCCAAGCCACACAGTGCGCTCGTCGCAACGGGGGTAGTACTTCGCCCGCTATGTAGTCGCCCGCCACTAAAGGGCGTAGCTGTGGTTGTTGTAGCTACGCTATGCAGTCTGAGGCAAGTGGGTGAGCCTTCGATTCTGATGGCAGCTAGCCATGCCAATATTTCTTACTTACCACAGCATCATATGCGGGCACCCACAGACCACCTGCTGCACTGACTTTTCAAGCTCAGCAAACAGACTCTTGGTTTAACGGAGGCGATGCGAGCGCTGTATGCGTTCGAAGGCCTTACCAGCGACAGAGACGCAATGGGTGGATCCTGCACTCGGTGTTGTGCAGATGTTTTGCTGAAACAAGTATAAGTTATTGAAATATATGATGATCAGCGTAAGCGCCGTCGTCTCTGGCTTTGTCTATGTTACGAGGCAACATAAAGTCCGCTGGCGCCTTGCGGCGGGTTTCCGGGCCCCTGGCTGGCAGTTCCGATGCGCGCGCCTAGAAGATGCGCAGCGATGCATGCGGGCATGAGCATGTTGCCGGGCCGACACTTACCGGTAGTTCGTGTGCTCGTAGCGAATGATCAGAACACCGAGCTGATGGGAGTGGCCACGCGCGCTAGCAGCGGAAGTCGACCGGCCGACTTCGGCCAACTTCTGTCGGTCGACATCTTCAACTGCGCGCCGCAGAGCTGCCATTCGCGACTGGCGAATGCCCGTTCATATGGTTTGAGATACCTATCTGCCCGGGTCGCGGCTTTTTGACCGACGGGACTTGCCCCATGGTTGCTCCTTGGCGCGCGGCACGCCTCGTCGGCAGAGCCTTGCTCCGAAAGGCCCCCTGGAGGCAGACTGCGCGTCCCATGCCTGCGCTCAAGAATCAGCATTTCGTGCCGCGCTGCCACCTGCGCCCATTCACGCTGGATGGCGAAGGCGTAGCGATCAACCTGTTCAACTTCGCGCGCCGCCGCGCCGTGCCGAATGCGCCGGTGAAGAATCAGTGTTCGGCCGACTACTTCTATGGAAAGGACCTTCACTACGAAAAGAAGATGCAGCTGATCGAAGGGCTGTATTCCGCGGCAATTTCGCGGATCTCCGTCCCGAGCTACAACTTGACCAGCGATGATCGTGAGGTATTTCGCGCGTTCTGGGTGCTGCAGCACTTGAGAACAGAAGCTGCTTCGCGCGCATTCGCGGCGATGTCCGACGAGGTAGTAGACACGACGGGAGCGCCCGAGGAATTCCGGACGTCGCTCGCAGAGGCCGTGCAGCTGGTGATGCCGACGGTCCCCGAGATGGTTTCTGCCGTGGAAGACCTGAAGGTGTGCCTGCTGCGCAATCGGTCGACCGTCGATTTCTTCACGAGCGACGACCCTGCCATCTGCACGAATCGCTGGTACCTGCGACCAGGACACGAACGACTCGGTGCGCCGGGGTTATCAAAATCCGGGACGATTTGCTTGCTTCCCCTTACGCCCCGGCATCTTTTTCTGGCGTACGACGGGGATGTCTACTCGCTGCCGGTGGCCAACGGTTGGGTCTGCGTCAAGAGAGATAGCGACGTGCGCATGCTCAACCAGCAGCAACTACTAACCGCGATGGCGAACGTCTATTTCCGCGAAATTGGCGATGCCACCTCGATCAGCCGCGAGTTTGATGAAATTGAGGCTAGGCGCATTCCCTCCAAACACCGCATCAACCACGCGGTCTTGGATTCGGATGATGGAGTGACAAAGCGATATCGCGTCACGACCGCTGAAGAAGCTCGCGGCCAGGATGCGCTGATCCATTCGGAGAAATTGTACCCACGGCCGAGCGGCTGGCCCGACTTCATCCGGTGGCGCGCCGGCGCCGTGACGTACTCGAACGGAACCGGCGTCGGGTACGTGCGCCGCGCGCACGCGGACGGGACGTGGTCGAAGCCATTTCGGAAGATTCGCCTCGATGCCATCAGGTTCTGAGCGCGTGCCGGATGCCTTCGACGGGTTGACTTGGCTGGACATCGACCGCCCGGTCACCAGGGGCCGGCGGGCGGTCGAACGCAATGGCGAGCGCCTAGCGCTGCTGCAGCCATTCCAAGGCAGGATTGCCACCGTCTTCTACCCTATTCGAACAGCTGTGGCATCAGCATCGCGGTGCCTCGCTTACCAGTTGGCGATTGGATGGCTATCGCCCTCGGGTATCAAGGTCGCATTCACCGACGAGGAGCTGAGAGGCACCGGCAGCCGCTGAATCGACAGCGCGTCCTCAGCAGTGGTTGACGCAGTGGAAGCGAACCGCGGTTTGCTCAATCTCGAGTAAGACAGACTCGTCGAGGATGAAGACGCGCTCGAAGACCGACCAGGTCGCGAGCTTGAGCAGTTCGGCGGTCAGCAGCGGCACCGCCTTAGCGTGGTTGAGGATCGGCGCCGGCCAGTTGTCGTAGATCACGAGCCAGGTGCGATCGAAGCGAGTGTAGTCGGGCGACTGCGCGGCCTGGATCTTGTCACTGACGAACTGGGTCATGGCCTCGACCCAGCTGCACTCGGCCGAATCGCCCATCCACCCTTCGCCCATTTTGTCCGCTTCTATTTCGGCGCGGATTTCTTTGGAGCCCTTTGCTCGCTCGCCGATGGCGGCAGGGCGCAGGTAGTGGGTCTCGGGACCGATGCCACTATCGCGTAGGAAGGCTTCCTTCGCCACGTTTTGGGGAACCGCTTCGGTGTGCTCGACGCCGATCGCCACTCCGTTCGCCGAGAGCATGAAGTCTGGCCGCTCGCGCTTGATGAGCTTCAGCGGGAAATCGGAAAGGTGGTAGGCCCGCAACGCCAGCACCCGGATGAGCGAGTAGATCTCGACTTGGTAGTGCGTCCGCCTGCTCGCCCGACCAGGCACGGTGACGTTTGCTGCGCGGAGCGCTGAGGCGAGATCTCCGACCCTCGCCACGCTCACGATGACGCTGTCCGCTGGGACGCCTGGGGGAAGGGTGGCCATGCGGAAATGATACGCCTGAAGGCGCGAGCTAAAACGGGTCGACGGAATTTCGGATCTACCGCGCGACCGGAATGCGTGGCGCAGCGACGCGCTGCCCCCGTTGCGGTGTCCGCATTGGGTCGCACAGCGACCGTCGATCAGTCTTCATCGGGCTCTGAATCGTCGAATGGCGACTAACGGTCGCTGACCGGCCAGAAGCAGTCCTTGAAAGCATCTCCGCGAGAGACCACTACAGACTGAAGGCGAAAGTCTACCAGCGGCAGCTATGCGGCTGTCCACCGTGCGAGTTGCGGGTGTCTCAGAATGCTGGGGAGATTCAGACCATTAGGCTGCTAATGGCAACGGTGAGGCCAGCCCGTTTGGGCGATCAGGCATCGCCGGCATCTGGATGAAAAACGCACTAGCAATGCGCGGTATGGGAAAGACCACTTCAGGAAGAGAACATGAATTCAAGCGCCGCAGCCACACACCCAGATGCCCGTAAATGGGACGAAAACTGGACCGCTGTTTCAAGCGGCGAAGGCGGTGGTCAAGGAGACATCAAGATCGTGGTTCGGAAGGACGGAAGTGAGCCCGGAGAAAGGTTCCTAAAGATTCTTCGACACCAGAATGATCTGAGCCGTCGACAGCGGATGTATCGGGAAGTGGCGTCGTACCGGACGCTGCAGCACCCAGCAATTCCCAAGCTCATCGAGACGAACGCGGAAAACTTCGACGACCAGGACTACAAGCTCTACCTTGTTACCGAAGTAGTGAAAGGTTCAACGCTCGACAAGTACGTTGAAAGCCACGGGCCTTTGCCTCTCTTGGACGCGATCAGATTCGCCATCGCATTGCTGGGTATCGTAGAGCACTGCCATCAATCTGAAGTCGTTCATCGCGATATCAAACCTGCCAATATCATCTTGCGCGGACTCAATCCCGGAGATCCTGTGCTTGTGGACTTCGGCCTCTCGTTCAACGACGATGAGGTGGCACGAGATGCAACCGATCTCTATGAGGAGGTTGGAAATCGGTTTCTCCGGCTGCCCGAGCTCGCTCCGAGTTCGCCAATCAAGCGTGATCTGCGCAGCGACGTGACGTTCTGTTCAGGCGTACTGCTTTATGCGCTCACGGGCGAGGTTCCTGCTGTGCTTGCAGATGGTCATGGCCAGCTGCCACATCAAGTCGAGATAGCCAGCGAGAGGCTCTTGTCGATAGGCGATATCTGGCGCGTGAGCCAATTAAAGCGGGTCTTCGATACTGCTTTTCAAAATGCGTTGACTAGCAGATGGCAGTCGGCTGGGGAACTCAGATCGGAACTACAACGAATTGAGACGGGTGCCATTGAGGCACCGATGACTCGTAATGCGCTACTCGAAGATGTTCGCGTGCTTCAAAGCTCCGCCTCGTCCAAGGCGAAGCAGCAAATGCTGAGCAGCCTCGAGAGAGCGCTTCAGGAGATATCTGCCGTGATGTCTTCGCTTGAGGCCCAGAGGATCGCCCCCATGCTGCGGCCTACGCAAACGGCGCATGAAGTAAGAATCGAGGAACGGTGGGCCAAGACAGCACTCTGCTTTTTAATGTCCGCATCTTCGTCGATCGATCCCTTCATTCAGTTCCGCGTGGACGCCGTCGGTACTGAGCTGGTAATTTCCTCGACGTACGCGGGAGCTCTATCTGAGCTGCATCGCACGCCGCTTGATTCGCCTGCATTCGGCCCTGCTTTCCAGGAAGCCGTAGAGCGAGTGTTCATCCAACAGATTCGTGACGAACTCCTCAGTGAGCAGCGATGATGAGCAGTAGGCTGGTTGCTTGGATATCTTGGTCAAGCACTTCTGCTCTAGGGGCTGGTTTCGTAGCGCATCGAGCCACGACTGATCCTTCCGTCACCCAAGCAGTGGCTGTAGCCGTTGATGTTAAACGTTGAACGGCAGCTTCCTGCCGTCGAGTTCGGCGAAGGGGAAGGCCCCAATCGGCCAGGAAGAGACGTTCAGCCGCCTAAAGATGACGCCGCAAAGCAGACGCTTGCCAACGGCAGAAATGGGTCGACAAGCGACCTTCAGTCGGATGGTTAGCCCGTCGGCAATCTCGGTTAAGTTATGTGTCGAGCGCGGTCATCTGGCTGATACGAATCGGGATGAGGCCCGCGCTATTGAGACCGAGCTCGAAGGGCAAGCGCTAAAGCTGTCATCAAAGGCCCATGAAATGGCGTGCTCCTCGAACGAGGTTATGGAGGCAAAAAAAAAGCGCACGTGATCGTGCGCTTTTTGTATCTCCTAACCACCTTTAGGTACTGCGTTAGCTCCCGAGCCGTTCCGATATTGCGATAACGTGAGGCTCTTAAGCATCTAGTTCTTGGGGGCTGTTTTTCCTTGCTTACAGTCTTCGGTCCATTCGTCAATCTGGTCATATGCGATAACGGCGTCGTCACCACGCTCTTTGCGGTAAGCGGCTTCCCAATCGTCAAGACAGGCGTTTCCCGTACCTAGAATCTGCACGCTCCCAGACAACGCATCCGCGGGAGAACTAATGCTTGAGGCGCGGCCTGGTTGGGCTTTAGTGGGTTCCTGAGGCGCTTCTGAAGGCACCGCGCTGCTTGACGCAGACACCGGTTCAGATACGACGTGTCCGGCATTCAAGTTAAAAGTCTGCGTCGTTCCGCTGTCGTTTACGACAAGATTTGTCCCGACCAAAGACCCGTCGCTGAAGTGCAGGTCGAAAAGCAGTTTTCCATCTACGTCCCAGGCTTTAGCTTCGCCATCAAGCTTTCCTTGCTTCCAATGTGAGTCGATATGGGCGGGGCTGGTGAGGGCGTGACCGAGGTCAATCTTCGCGTCCCAGCAACTCCTATGTATCTGATTGTAAGTCTCCGTAACGCCTATGCTTTGATCGTCCCACTCTCCTTCGCGCTGGCCGTCGGCGAATACGCCTTTCTGTAAAGGATCGCCCTGCTCGAGAACCTTTACAAATGCTCCGTTGGGCTTACCGTCTCGGAACTCGGTCGTTGACTTGAATGTCCCGTCATCCGTGCTGAAGGTCCCAGAGTCGATTTGACCAGCCTTATAGATGGCGTTGATGGTCGCCTCGCCTCGGGTGTTCCACTGCTGGACGGTGCCGTCCGGTAGACCGTCTTTCCAGTCAACCCGACTAATTAGCTGCTTTCCATCGTAGGTATAGGTTTTAACCGTGCCTTCGAGCTTTCCCGCTGACCATGATTGATCCTTGATCAACTCACCGGTATCTGCGTTATACAGCGTCGACGGACCGTCGAACTGCTCATCCTTATAGTGGAGGACGAAGGCTTTGTGACCGCCGGTACCTTCGCACCAGGCGCCTCCGTCGGGTAAGCCTTTAACGTAGTGCTCTTCACAGGCTGACAAGACCTGATTCACTGGGTGACCCGGAACGGTGGCGATGTTCGCTGTCCAATAGTCCTGAAGATTGGAAGGAATCGTGTCTTTGAACGCAACGACACCGGTAAACGGATCAGTGCTGCCGTGCTTGTATGCCAAGCCGCCGTTGTTGTCGATTTGTCGCGAGTCCAAGGTTTCCTGGCCGCACGCCGTTAGCAATGCACCGACAAGCGTGAATAAAGCAATCCCTACCGTTGTTTTACGCATGAGAAATCCCCTGTAGTCCGAATGAATGTTTTGCAACGCTTTACGGTGTTGTTCTTGCTGTGGTGATTGTCTCGAGACTGCTTTGGGCTTCGTTCCAGCCGTAACGCAGTCCCGCCACGATCCCGCCGGCTGTAATCACAAGCACGGCGAGCGCCATGAAGAGCGATAACGCGATATCTCCCGATGCCAGACCACCGAGTCCGCTGATAATCAGGCCGCCGGCGACGAGCATGGCCAGCGCACGCCCGACCACTCCGAGTCGACGCTTCGCGGTCCATTTGATGGCAGCAGTTGGCGACTGGTCAGCCATCGCATATGTCCAGCCCCTTTTGGTCGAGTTGCGGACAAGTACGCCCAGCGTCAGGCCGATGACAGCCAGCATGAGGTTGGCGCCGGTCTCCTCGTTGGCCGCGACTTGTCCTAAAACGGCTGCAATGATTAACAGGCCCGCAGCGGTGAGTCCCCCAATCCACAGGTTTGATTTCTTTTGGCTCGAAGTCAGATGAAATTGGCGCATGGTTTAATTTCCTTATTGGCTTGGTTTGCGGTGGGTAAGGTTTGACGAGCAACACGAAAGTCGGGATTCGCTCACCCACGAACTTGCGCGTAAATCCCTTCTCTTACGGGTTTCAGTTCGTTGCAGTTCCTCAACCGTCCGCGGACGGCTGGTGACCAGTCGCCTAGCAACGTCGCCCCATCCCTAACTGGACGCTCCTTTGCTGATCGCCCACGCTTAGGTGAACGCGCCGACGGCGTGCTTGGCTTAGAACGGCGCTAGGTACATTCCCCTTCAAGTGCTCGCGGCATCCCTGCGAAAGTGAGGTCGTAAAGTCCCCACGAGAATACCTATTAAGCAGGTATAAATCCTGAATTACATATAACGCATAGTCAGGTATAGCTTCGTTGACCGTCCCTCCAGGTCCGGTCATGAAACGAACCTCTCTCTACAGCGAACGGCATGCGGTGCTTGTTGAGTATTTGCGCGAGCTGAGAGTGCTTCGCCACCTCACGCAGGCTGAAGTGGCCGAAACCATCGGCCGGCCTCAGACCTATGTGTCAGACATCGAGAAAGGCAAGCGAGGCTTGGACTTACTTCAGGTGCTGGACCTCTGCGAGGCCTACGACGTGTCGCTTCCAGCCTTTTCGGTCGAATTGGACCAACGATTAAAGAAGCTTGCAAAGCCCTCTCGGCGAACGAACCGCTAGCCTCCGCGCGTGGCGTCTAAAAGCTCGTCCTTACAAAGGCGAATCGTCAGACTGATAGGGCGTCATGATCGTGCCGCATTGCGGACACTCGTCATCGCACATTGCGTCCCAGGCATCCTCCCATTCGGTGTTGCAGTTGGTGCACTTGTAGAAGTTTAGGTAGCGCAGGGAGGGCTCAGAAGCACGGAAGCAGCAGCTCATATCAGCCCGCGTCCCGCCATGCTCACGCAGTCAGCACCCACCACGATGTGATCCAGAAACCGGACCCCGATGAGTTTCAGTGCATCGCGTAGCTCGTCCGTGATAACGCGATCAGCCGTGCTGGGCTCTGCCACGCCGCTGGGATGGTTGTGAGCAAAAATGGCGGCGCAGGCGTTGACGCTCAATGCTGCCCGCACCACTTCCCGCGGGTAGACGCTGGCGCCGTCTATCGTCCCCGTAAACAGTTTTTGACAGTCGATAATCTGGTGTCGGTTATCCAGCCACAGAACATGAAACTCCTCATGCGACAAACCACCAAGGCGCATACGCAAGAAGTCGGATGCATCGCTGGGATTGGTGATGGCTCCCAGTCGTTTCAGTTTGTCTATCAGAATGCCCTCCGCCGCGGCGAGAACATCCTGTTCGGTCGCCGCGGCAAAGTTGTAGGTGACGCTAGCGTTTGATCGGACACATTTCATATCGGTGCTCCTGAGTGATGGACGGGCAAACAAAAAAGGCCCGGCAATGAGCCGGGCCTTTGAGCGCTTGGGTGTTTGATTAAACTTGCAGTGGTGCGCTAGGTCTGGGCCAAGCGGGCGGGTCGGATAAACTTGGCGACTCTGAGTCAAACGTCGCGCGGTGCCACTAACTGAGCAACATCAGTGCTTCGTCCCACGCTTTCTTCTTTAGCTCAGCCCCTTGACCAAACCAGGCCGCGTCGAGACGGTGGCCGTCGCTGCGTGCACGGCGATGGTGGTCGACGTATTCCGTCACTGAATTGACGAGGCCCCACGCGGTGTCGGCCGCAGACCTCATGTCAGCGCCTTTACCACGCCCTTCAAACAGCCCCTGTACGGTCTTAAGTGCCCGCTCATTAACCGCCGTGGTTTGTGTTTCGGAGACGTTGGTCGTGGGGTACGTCAGTATTCGCTGCAGCAACGCTTCCACCGTCTTCGCATTGACCCTGCATTCGGACAGGGCTTTCATGCGCTGCATAAAGTCATCCCACGATGCGATCGCGACACCGAGCTGTTGCTTAACCGCTTTTGCATCGAACTGAGTCCGATGCGGCACCTTTACCGCACAGGCATCCCTGCTGAGAGCGACGGACAAGGTGTTCTGGCAAACGACCCTGACCGATGTGAATTGGGCAGTAGTGGCCAGCGAGCCGTCGCATGCCGTGGCGAGCAGTAGATAGCCGTTGACCTGATCGCCACCTTTTAACATCGCGCTCTGGCCTGTGCGTGCGAGCGCCCAGAACTTCCTGCCCTCTTTGAGAACACCGGCCGTCTCTAACTCAAAACCCGCAATTTCCGTGAGGTCACGGTAGAACTCCAGGATCTCCGAGGGCTGGACCACGTGGTAGCGATCGGAGACGATGGCCAAGGGTGCTTTGGTGTCAGAGCGGTAGAGAACTTTCTGGCCCGGGAAGGTGGAGCTGACGTCCGCGTCGAGGCCGCTGTCGAACAGGACGTCTGAAGCCTCGATGGACCAGCGCATGCCGGCTTGTTCAGCCCAGACTTCGAGCGGTTGATGAGGTGCAAGCGATTGACCCAGCCCATGCCAAGGGACCTCGTTGACGTAAGCCATAGATTGAACGGAATGCATGAGTGAACTCCTAAAGAGACAGAAATACGCATAGAGCCCGGCCGAAGCCAGGCTCTATGCGTATCAAGAGGAAACAAGTGATAGGGCGGACGCCCCGTTTAGGCTGGCCACTCGGTCAGCGCGTTGTAGGCGAAAGCTCTAGTCGAACGAGTGGCCGCACTCCTTGCAGAGATAGACGGCCGTGACGGACTGTTTTATCGTTTCGCCGATGAGGGATCCGGCGGCACAACCGGTCGCGCCGCCACGAAGGCCGCCGATGATCGCGTTGGCAATCAAGTGGAGGCGACGACCGTTAACGACAGTCGCGTCCGCAAGGGCCGATTCCGCCAACGCCGATGACACACCACGTATGGCACCCGCCACACCGCCCGTGGCTGTGGCGGTCTTCTGAACGTGATGCTTAAGCGCCGCAAACGCTTCCGCGTTGCAATTCGGACACGTTGTCATAGGGCTGTATTCCCCGATGAAGGTCGTGCTTCACCAGCGGCTTGACGAGTTTTACCGCAAAGGAAACCGATAAAGAAAACGATGGCGAACGCCACGAGGCTTTCTAGGATTGGATAGTTGAAGATCACGATTCGCTCCAAGGGTCTGATAGCTGAAATGATGAAATCAGCTGATTCACAAGAGCACTTTGCTGCTCTCCCTTGAGTTATGTAGATCTCAAATAATTTTGATTGGTGTATCGGTCCATAGCGGTCTAGCAACCTGATCCAATAGCGATATAGGCAACTGGTTACATACAACAGACGAACCACTGGCAATAGCCAGTTTAGCAACCACTGTCTTCGGTCGCAGTCGACAACGACCGGCAGAAATCGACGCAGTTGAGTCGGTCGGAAACGGCTGAGTTAGGCGATAGCAGAGCTCACGCGTGAGGTCGGGAATGCTAAGGTCTCTCGCACTGATCTTGCGCAATGCGCAAAGAAACCAAAACGGGGCAGGGTATGTCGATCTTCGAGGAAACAGTTTCGATCATAAAAACGGCTGAGCGCTTAGTCATTGGACCTCGCGTCAAATCACGCTGGGCATCGATCGAATCTATGATCGATGCCGTTGTGCACGTGCCTTGGTTCCTCCTGATTGGTATCCGGGAACACTTAGCAACTTTTGGGTTCGGGCTGTTTCTTGTTCCTGTCTGGTGGTGCATCCTCGTCGCCATCATGTTGGTAACTGGCGGAAATCCGGCTGCGAACCTTCACGCGTCGAACGGCCGGGTTGTCGCTGGCCTGATGGCTATGGGCTCAGTACTTTTCCCTCTTCCAAGCCGGTCTGCTCGGCTGAGTGCGCGGCCTCAACATGTCGCTAGCCTTGCGGCGTACATCAAATCCGTCGCTCCGGATGATGCCTCCATCAGTTTGCTCCAGTCTGGCGTGGCGGCGCTGGACTCTGTAGCCAGCATGCGGATTACCCGCATTAACTGGCTCCTAGGCATATGTTGGGCTGGCCTAGTTTGGGCTGCGTCGCAATGGGTGTTTACGGCGGAAGTGTCCGATGCATTACGCCAAGAAGCTATGTCACGCGTGTTTGGCGGGTTTCTGATCTTCTTGTTCTTTGGTATTGGCGTTATGTCCCACGAAGCCACGGTTCGCATCGTGAAACAGACCATCGACTTCGCCTTTCTTCAGGCGAGCGATGTGCGAGGGCTGAGCAGTGGTGGATTGGCTGCCGTTGGACAAGGTGATTAGCTGCTGCTATCTCGAGTAGGGCAGTGGGCCGGTTCCGGCCACAAGCAGCCGTTGGCCCGGACTGCTCGCAGAGGCTGACGCCCGCATCCTCAAGTTGACGATCGAGAACAATCGCCTCCAGGCCTGCTTGCTGTCCTCAAAGCAGGCTTCGATGGCGGGGCCTGGTCGCGGGCTCCGGCACGTACCGAACCGGTGACACGGGTTTCGCGAGAGCTGACCGTACTCCGTCGACAATCTGATTGGATTGAATTGGTCGGATCCTAGTACTCTGCCGGAAAATCTCAGCAGTGTACTCATGGCGACGATTGACTTCACCAAGATGCGATCCGCACCTAAGAGTCGCAACGACAGCTTTGAAGCGCTTTCAGTGCAGCTGTTTAGGAACAGCTGCACGCCGCCGGTCGATTCAAGCTTCGTTAGCCTGAGAGGCGACGGGGGCGATGGTGGTGTCGAAGCATACTTTCGTTCCCCAAGCGGCGAGATCCTGGGCGTCCAGGCAAAGTATTTCTTCGAGCTTCGCGCAGCTGAACTGTCTCAGATCTCCAAGTCGCTCGGCACCGCGCTAGCGAATCATCCAAATCTAGCCGAGTATTGGATCTACATTCCTTTCGATCTTACCGGACGTGTCGCGGGCGGTAGCCGCGGCACCAGCCAAGCCGAGCGATTTGAGGTGTGGAAGTCAAAGGTAGAGGCAGCTGCTGTGAAGCGCGCTCGGCCTCTAAAGGTCGTGTTGTGCACTGCGGCAGTCATCCGCAGCCAGCTCCTCCACTTGGATAAGCACGGTGGAATGCGTCGATACTGGTTCGACGACTCGGTGCTGACGCCGGCCCAAATTCAAAATGGGCTGGAAGTTGCTGCCGCATTCGCAGGCCCTCGGTTTTCATCGGCACTCGATGTAGTCACCAATGCGCATGCGGGCCTAGATTTTTTCGGAGGCATAGGGGATTTTCAGGGCTGGCGGGAGGGCGAGCTGGCGCCCGCTTCGAGCGAGTTTCGCGAACTGCGTGGGTGGGGTGATAAGTCGCTTGAAATCCTTGGCAAGACTGACGCTGGGGTGGCTCGAAAGCTTGTGCGCGATGTAGTGGCTGCGTGCGCCGGAATAACCAGCTTCTCTGTCGCGGGATCGCAGGCCGAGCTTGCCCTCGGGTACCTGCGCCGTTTGAACCCGCTCCTAGCAAAAGCTCGTGACGCGCAAGAGAAGGCTTTCTATGCGACTCATGGTCGCGACAAGGACACGCCTAGCTTCCGCCAGTTCATGGCCGAGTACATGTGCACATTTCCCGCCGGCGAAATGGACGCGGCGAGAAAGTGGGAAGAATCGTCGCTTCGGCTTCAATCCGTACTAGCCTCCCAAGAGATCGGTGCGGCAACGACACATTCACTATTGCTCGTCGGTCCGGCCGGAATAGGCAAGACCCACGCCATCGTGAGTGCCGCGCTTCGTCGCTTTGCTCGCGGCGGCAGTTCTCTCGTTGTATTCGGAGAGGACTTCGGAAAGGAAGAGCCTTGGGAGGTCGTCCGCAGCAAGTTAGGATTCGGCAGTGCGGTTGGTCGTTTTGAATTGCTTGAGTGCCTGGAAGCCTGCGCTACGGGCACCGGCCTACCCTTTGTCTTGTACATCGACGCCTTGAACGAGACGCCGCAAAGTTCATTGTGGAAGAACAAGCTTCCTGAGCTGCTCGCACAGTGCAAGCCATACCCCGGAATCAAGATCTGCGTCTCTACGCGAGACACGTACCGCGATTTGGTCGTCGACTCCCGGTTTCCTGGCCTCGCGTTCGAGCACATTGGTTTTGCTGGCCAGGAGTTCGAGGCACTTCAGGCGTTTGCAACTTACTACGGGCTGGACACCGAAATCACGCCGCTATTTTCACCCGAGCTTTGCAATCCCCTTTTTCTGCACTTGGCCTGTAAGACCTTCAAGGCCGAAGGCCTAACCTCGCTTGACCTTTCGCTTCCGGGATTTTCCGCTCTTCTCGACAGCCATTTGAAGCACTGCGACGCGCAAATTCGAAGCCGGCTGCATTACTCCAATCCTAGGAACGTGGTTCGGGCTTCGATGGTCCGACTAGCCGAGACCTTGATACAGAACTTGCCTCAGGAGCGCACGTGGGAAGCGTGTACGGACGCTGTGCGACCGTTGCTCGGCTCTGAGGTGACTCCAGAGGCTATGCTGAAGCAGCTGCAGTACGAAGGGCTTGTGATTCTTTCTCCAGCCGCCGACGACAAGTGGCTCGTCCGCCTCGGATACCAGCGCTACGGCGACACGCTGCGCGCCAACAGTCTTATCGAAAGCGTCAAGCAAGGTGGACTTGACCACGCCGCACTGGCGGTCAAGTTGAGCCAGCTGACTGACGAAGACGAGGGGCTTCTTGAGGCGTTGGCGGCAGTCCTGCCCGAAACAACTGGCATGGAGTTGACTGCGCCTGAATTGTTGCTGGAGCCAGCTCGAGCCCACCGCCTATTTCTTGAAGGGCTGCCTTGGCGTTCTCGCAAGAGCGTCTCCTGGAAGATCCAGCAGGAAGTCTATGGCGCCTTGAACACACCGGGTCTTTGGAAGCAGTGCTACGAGGTTTTTTTTCGCCTCAGCCTGGTCCCAGATCATCCCTTGAACGCAACGCGTTGGCTCGGCTACTTCCTACAGAAGTCCACCATGGTGGATCGCGATGCGTTCTTGACCATCGCGGCGCTAGAATCCTTCGACGCGAAAGGCTCAGTATGGTCGCTCATTCAGGCCGCCCTGTACGCAGACGTGCTCCGCTGGCCGCAGGGGAGCCGACACGAGTGCGTCACGACGCTGGCCTGGCTATCGTCGTGCTCCGATCGTCGAATCCGTGACTTGTCCACCAAAGCACTTACCCGCGTTCTAAGTATGGATCCAGACGTTGGCCAGGGGCTTCTCGAAGAGTTCCAGTACTGCGACGACGACTACATCCTGGAGAGTATTGCGCTGGGATTCTATGGCGCGTGCCTCTTGGACCGGGACGGCGCCAAGAATTTCGCGCCTCTGCTCGAGCGCCTGCTTTCGTCCTCGTTTTCCGACGGACAGAACGTGCTCGTACGTGACTACGTAAGACTGCTTGCAAAGCTATTCGATCCCGCGTGGCTTTCCGATCGCACTGCGCGAGGACTGGAGGCGTATCCGGAGAAGGTGGAATTGCCAAAGCGGTGGCCCACTATTTCCGATGCCAAGCCGCTATTGGATATTGAGCGGCTGCCTTCCAACATGAAATTGTGGGGCGAGTCATTGGGATGTGACTTCTGGCGCTATCAAGTCGAGTCAAAGATTCATGATTTCGACTTGGAGGGCGCCGGCATCAGCTATGAAAACATCGCCTGCTGGATCATGACCGAGGCCCTGAGACTTGGATATCCAGGACACGAGCAAGTCGCCCATGCACACGATTTGGTGCTCGCTCAGAGGTACGGTCAGGGGCGCGGCCGAAAGGGATTCGCGGAGCGCCTGGGTAAGAAGTATTACTGGATAGCTCTTCACCGTCTCATTGGCTTGCTAGCAGACAATGTGCCTCCGAGGACCACTTCCTGGAACTGGAAGCCCGGTCCAGGACACTTATGGTCCGTGGATGTTCGCAAAACTGATCCAACTGATATGCGCGACATCAGCGTGCCGATAGAGTATCCGGACGAGGTCCTGGACTGGCCTCGAGCTGCCTATCCGGATCGGTCGAGTGATACGAAAGCGTGGGCTCGACAGGACGATTACCCACCGCATGACGAGTCTATTCTTCGCAGGTCCAATTCTGGCGAGGAGTGGGTTGCAATCGCCTTGAGCGACCGGAACGACGATCGCGCGGACGGGGACGACGGTATGACCAACCCGTACTTGGGTTCAAATTGGTTCTATACCGGGATCTTTGCAAGCCGCACGGTGGCGAGGACCATTGGCCAGCAGGCCTTGCGGGATGCATTCGACAGTCAGGGAGCCAGTTGCTACCGCGGCTTTCTCGCAGAGTATCCGGACGGCCCCGTGTTCGACCAGATCGCAGCAGAGGGCTATTTCAATCGCGGAAGTGGCGGCATGCTTTTTGCAGAAGTGACTTTGTCACGAGGCGGTGAGTGGGAGTACGACTATTCCTATGTCGGGGCGGGGCGACAAGACCATCTTCGCGTGCCTTGCGAAGATCTGATCAGGGCACTGGCTCTGAAGTGGGATCGGCAGCGGGGGTGGATTGATGGCAGCGGCTCGCTGGCGGCATTCGCGTCCGAGGGAAGGCGTAGGCACGGGTTGTTTGTTCGGCGAGACAGCCTGAACGCATACCTGCAGCTGACTGGGCGAAAGCTCTTGCTTCGGCGATTCGCCAATCGCGGGTATTTTGACCATGGCGCGCACGAAGGCTTCCAGATGGATCGGTTCAATTGGTTGAAGTACCGTGGCCGAGGATTTCTTCAAGTCCTTAGGAGCGAAGAACGCGCCTACGGCTGCTGAGTTCCTGTCGGCAGCGTTCTTAACCCTTACCATGGCACTTCTTGTATTTCTTGCCGGAACCACAAGGGCACGTGTCGTTTCGGCCCACCTTCTTTCCTTGCCAGGACTCATTTGGCGGCACGAATTGGGTCACGGTTTGCTCGTATCGCTGAGCCTGTGGAGTATCAAAGAAGCGCCACAGTTGATTTTGCTCTTCATAGTGGGCTCGCTGTTGTTCGCTCCACTGTTCGCATGGCATCAAGATGAAGTCTTCGGAGTTGGTATCTCCTGCAAACTTCGGCGCGTCCATGCCTATGCCAATAATCCTCTGGAGGTGCGAGAACTTGTTTCTTGCCGACCCACACGCTATCTCCAGAAGCGTCATGCGCTTTTCTCGATAGTCTGGCTGGTTCCGAAATTCTTCGGGTGCACGGATCTGCAGAAAGACGTAGGCAACTTCGGGGAAGAATGATGGCATGAGCGATACATGCCGCATGAAGCCAGATCCGTCTGGAAAATTGACGACATTTTCTCGAATTTTGCTAGACAACGCGCGACGCACGAAGCGCGGCTCCTTGACCATCTCAATGATGGCGCTCTTTCCCCGGAGGAGGTCGGAGTTTCCACCAAGCCTTCCATCAAGCGCGTTTTGACAAGTTCGCTGGATGAGTTCATCCCAAAAATAGGAGACTTCGTCTTCGCGCTTCGTGTTCTTGTATAGCTCAGACTGTACGAAGTCTCGCCATTCGCCCTCACCGATCATCACGCCATTGAACGATCCATCCGAGGAGCCGATCACGTGCTGATTCGTCTTCGCGTCGAAGTTCAACAGATAGTGGCCAAGAAGGTCCTCTTCACCGCAATAGGATAAAGTGTCAAAGCGACCGATTGCTCGCGTCTTCTCGACCAAGTAGCGCGAAAAGTCGGTGATGGTGTCCAACTCACCTAGCACGATCGGCATGTTGTGGCTATCGAACACATGGACCGGGTCTTGGCGATCCATCACCACGTGGAAGGGCCATGGCTCGGACTTGATCTCTGGATCAGAGTAGGTAATCGCCAGGCTTCCATATACGTTTTGCTCGGAACTACGTTTGCAGGCGTCCTTGGCCCCGTGAGCAACTACAACCTTGTGGACGATTGCCGTCGACAGGTTGATTTCCAATGGAAACGGCTGAGCCTGTTTCGGGTCGAGAAAGATGCCACGCCCCGTGCGCAGATAGCGCTCCGCTCCGCGGGCAGTGACGACCTGGCGATCGATGGTCCTACGCTTCCAACGATCCCAAGCGATCAGCGGGTCGTCCTCTGGCGAGTCTGTGAAGGCCTTTTCGCGATCGAAAAAGACAAAGACTTGATCGCCGAACACAGCGAGGACGTCGCACAACTCCTTTCCATCATCCTTGAAAGGATTTGGGTAGGTCCAGAGTTTTAGGAACGATCTCTCGCAGAACTCGGCAAGCATCCGTTCGGTCTCCGTGACCCCCGCCGACTTGCAAATCGCTTCCATGGGCCGCTCCTTGTTTGCTTTAGCCGGCAGAATGCCAGACGGCATTAGGATCGGCTCGTCAAGCCACAGAAAGAAGCTTGGAAGGCCGTTCGCATGCGAACCGCCGCGCACGTCATGAGGTCTCGTCGCCCTCATCCAGATCAAGCGACTTCACCAGCACGGCCGCCTGCGTGCGTGAGCGGCAGTCGAGCTTGGACAGCACGGCCGTCACGTGAATCTTCACCGTGTTTTCGGCCAGCCCGAGCCGCGACGCAATCTGCTTGTTGAGCAAGCCC
This sequence comes from Rhodanobacter sp. K2T2, assembly GCF_013408815.1. Classification (NCBI taxonomy): domain Bacteria; kingdom Pseudomonadati; phylum Pseudomonadota; class Gammaproteobacteria; order Lysobacterales; family Rhodanobacteraceae; genus Rhodanobacter; species Rhodanobacter sp. K2T2. The sequence goes on from NZ_JACCCA010000009.1 coordinate 40,531, forward strand.
TCGGCCATCAGCATCAGCACGCGGAATTGCTGCGGCGTCAGCCTGGCCAGCCGCGCCGCCAGCACCGCGTCCCGCTCGCTGCGCTCCGCGCTCGCGGATTCAAACCACAGGCCGCCATCGAGAACGCGTTGCACCGCCTTGTCCAGATCCTCCACCGGTGCAGCCTTGGGTACGAAACCCGCCGCGCCGAACTGCTGCGCGCGTCTTGCGGTGCGCGGATTGTCCTGAGAGGAAATCACGATCACCGGCAAGTCCGGGCGCTCACCGCGCAGCCAGAGCAGCGACGAAAAACCGATAGCGCCAGGCATCGTCAGATCCAGCAAAACCAGGTCGATATCCGGCGTTGCCGCAAGGCAGGATTCGAGCGTGCTTTGACTGGAAGCCTCCAGCACACGGCAATGCGCCATCGCCGCGCGCAGCGCGTGGACGATCGCCGAGCGAAACATCGGATGATCATCGGCGACAAGAATGGTGCCAGCAGTTTCGCTCATGCTTTCTGATTATTGGCCGTAGCGCAACACTAGCGGCCAGAGCTGTCGGCAGCAACTGCGCAGATAGTATCCAGTGTAACGGGAAGCCCGTTGACCTCCATCATCCCGCCTTAAGCAAGGTTCCACGCGGAGATGAAGTCGATGTATGACCTCTGCTCGACTGCCGTGGTGGACACGAGCGCGCTACTTCCGGGCCGCGGGAAACGCGTGATCTCCGCATCGCTCGACTTTTTTAACGAACAGAGCAAGTCCTATATTGCTTCGTTGGAGAGGAAGCTCGCCTTGGAAAGTGAGCCTGTCGATGCACGCTCATTCTCCGAGCGCCTGATGGCCGTGATTGGCCGTCATCCCACCAGCTCTTCTGCTGGTCCTCATTTGGATATCAGCAGCTGAATTTGGTGGTATCACCCAAAGAAAAACCGCCCGGTAGGTCAGGCGGTTTTTTGATCGCGGTAAGGGCAGCGCGGTTTGCCGGCTTCGCATCTTGGCGAGGCAGAGAATCTGTCTTGACCGACAGACGTAGTGCTGGCGGAAGGCGTGAGAACGGCGCATCTTTTACGCTAGATTTTCGTTCAAGAACCTTCAACAACTATGAATTTTTGCAAGTTTCGATTCACGCCATCACGTAGTCCTTAATCCAAAACAGACGAGATCTGGGCTATAAGTTTTCCGGAGGCTCAGAACGTGTTTTAGAATTCTCCACGTTAGCTACTGGCAGAATTCCGAAAGAATGCAAAAGTACATCCACTTCAGCGAGCACCCAACGCCGGTCGTCATCATGCAGTCCTTGCACCGCTGTTTTCACGTGCTCAGCCAATGAAAAGTTCATTTGCTGCGATGATTTATTGACGATCAAAAGATGCGCGACTTGGCCTGTAAACGTAGCCACGCGGTAGGTTAGTGCGCTGCGCAATGCCGCCATTCGTCGTCCTTGTTTGTCGATCAGTTCATCAGTACACCTGGTAGCAAACCCGTGAGTGCAATGACCTTCAGTAGATCAAACTGCTGGTTAGTGCATCAACCAGATGTGAGGCATGTGTCGTGGTTTGCTTCACATTGGATGAGCGCGTCTTGCCGCCGCCTTTGTCAAACAAAGGTATCCACCAGGGGCGTTTGCACGGACGCTTCACTCGTGCTCGTGGATAAAGCAGCACCGATTACAAGGTTGCAGCGCGGGCTGCTTTTTTTCATGCAATGAGGTTCTAGTTATGAAACCCATTCGTTCCATGCTCCTGTCTACTGCTGTATCCGCTTCGTTGCTTGCGTGCGCCACTGCCGCAACAGCACAACAAACCGCGTCGAGCAGCTCCACGATGTCGGCACCTGCCAACGATACGGCGGTGAACAAACGTGATCGCTCATCCCAGACGATGAAGCCGACCGATCAACCCGAAGACAAAGCAGACATCAAGTTGGCAGCTGCCGTTCGTCGCTCGATTTATAAAGACAAGTCACTTTCGACCTCTGCCCACAACGTCAAACTGGTGGCTGCACAAGGCGTTGTGACGCTGCGTGGTCCCGTCAAGAACGCGGACGAAAAAGCGAAAGTGGAAGCCGATGCCAAGGCCGTGTCGGGTGTGTCCAGCGTTGATAACCAGCTCGATGTCAAAAACTAATAAGGATCTAAAACAATGAATGCTTCTGTCTTTTGCACCACCAAAACCGTCGAACAAGCCGAGAACATTGTTTCAGAACTCCAACAGGCTGGCTTTTTCAACGACGACATTTCAGCACTACTTCCCGACAAGCGCGGCACCAAAGATTTCGCTCACGAGCACAACACGAAAGCGCCAGAGGGTGCCACGACGGGCGGCATTGCGGGGCTTGGTGTCGGCGCAGCGGTAGGTTGGCTGGCCGGTATTGGTGCGCTCGCCATTCCTGGAGTGGGTCCGTTCATCGCAGCAGGGCCGATCATGGCGGCACTGGGTGGCGCAGCAGTCGGCACGGCCGCCGGTGGCGTCATCGGTGCGCTGGTTGGACTGGGCATTCCCGAATTTGAAGCTAAGCGTTATGACGCGAAAATTCGCGAGGGCAACATTCTGATCTCGGTGCACACCGATGATAGCAAGCAGCGGGACGTTGCCAAAGATGTATTCAAGCGCAATAACGCTGACGACATTTCCAGCGCATCCGAAGCCAGCGCCAAGTGATCTAGCTGTCCTTTGAACCGGGCCTCACGGCCCGGTTTTTCTTTGCGTGGCCGGTGGAACTTTTTGCTTTGGATCGTTCCAAACCCGCGTCAATTTCTCTCACACATTTGTTTCGCTGCATATTCACGATGGGTGGGACAACGTGCGTGAAAACCCGGGGAGACCACCATGATCCAACTCAATCCACCGCTGCCGATGAACACGCCCAAAGGCGAGGGCTTTGCGCATCTGATGCTCGATTACGGCCCTGAGTCTGACTTGTATTGGGTGGTCTTGATAACCGAAACCGGCGAAATCTGGACATATGCCAACCGATACGTTCGTGCCGGAAAAAACATCACCTTGGGTCGGACCAATCCAACCCTCCCGATGGCACCGGCCGCCCTTGGACCCGGAGAGCGCGTGCCGATGCGGCCTCGCGCGGTTGAAAATTATGAAACCGTTTGACCGCCGCTACTTGGTTGGGAACGTCGACCGAAAAGATGGCCAGTTCTATCTTCTTCGCGACGCTTCGCCCGCTCTTTCAAATCAAATCAATCAACCACAACAAAGTAATTTCATGAACGTCGATCAAGTCCAAGGCACGGTCAATACAGTTGCTGGGCGTATCCAAGACGCAGCCGGCGCGTTAACGGGTGATGCGGACCAGCAGGTCAAAGGAAAGGCACATGCCGAAGCCGGCGACGTCCAGGCCAAGGCCGGAGACATAGTTGAACGCTTCTCCGAGTGGGCTGCTGAGCGACCTGTTAATGCCGTGTTGATTGCCGCCGGCGTTGCCTTTCTGCTGGGCCGCATCACCGCCAGCCGGGACTGAAATTGGTGTCATCTTTTGCATGAAAGAAACGGTCCCAAAAGGCCGTTTTTCTTTACACCGATGCCCTTGGGCGATTGCTTAGCTGACGGCTCGCACTTCATCCCAGCAGGTTGTGTATCGAGGAGATAAATTCTGGCGGTTCATCGCCCACCCACGCTGATCCTTCACACCGGCCGACCCGTTCCCCATCGTGCCCCGACCCCATTTTTCATTCGTCTTATCGAGCAGCGCCATCAGTTTCTCCCGGCGCACATCCTGAGCCGGCGGTGGCGCGTCGAACAGCGAGCCTTGAAGCACGCCTAGCTCACGAAGATCGAGAAGCATCACTCCGGCCTTGACGTAACGAAAGCCCGGCTTCCATAACGCTTTCATTAGGGCCATCGCCCACTGCGTCAGCACCGCGCTGTCGCTCGTTGGCATAGGGAGCGCGATGCTTTTTGATGGACTGTATTGCGGATCCTGCGGCCTGAACCGATTGGTTTCCAAGAACACCCCGAAGCGACCGGCGGTGCCACCCTGCTGCCTGAGTTTTTCTGCCGCTCGCGCCATGTGGAGAGCCATGGGTGCCGACAGCTGTTCGGTGGTGTAAAGCGGGCCACCAAACGAACGGGACGCAATGATCTGTTGTTTGGCTGGTGGCTGGTCTTCCCAGGCCACCGTGCTCACGCCATTCAATTCGGACCACGTGCGCTCGATCACCACGGAAAAGCGTTCCTTCAATCGCTTGCCATCGGCCGCGCGCAGGTCGGCCGCGGTGCGAATGTTGTAGTCCATGAGCTGCATGGCGATTTTTCTGCCGATGCCCCAGACATCACGCACTTCAAACTGACTCAACAGGTCCACCAAGTCGGCTTCGGGCAAAACTGTGAGATCGCACACGCCGTTCCAACGCGTCTGCTTTTTTGCAACATTGTTTGCAAACTTGGCCAAGGTTTTCGTCGAGCCTACGCCGACGCAAACGGGCAGTCCGGTCCACCGTTTCACGCGGTCACGCATCGTGGCGCCGAGCTCGGTCAAATCCAGATGCCATTGGTGAGTGAAGTCGAGGAAACACTCGTCAATCGAATAAACCTCTTGGTCGGAAGGTGGGACAAACTGGGCCAGCACTTCCATAAAACGTCGGCTGATGTCGCCGTAGAGTGTTTAATTCGAGGAGAAAGCCAAGATGCCGTGCTGCTTCGCCAGGCCCTGCATCTGAAACCATGGCATGCCCATCGGCACGCCCAGTTTCTTTACCAGAGCATCGCGCGCGACGACGCAGCCGTCGTTGTTGCTCAACACGCACACCGGCGTGTTGAGCAAGTCCGGTCGGAAGATTTTTTCCGCTGAACAGTAGAACGAATTGGCATCCACGAGCGCGATTCTTGCCTGGGGCCTTCCACGCCCACTCGTGCTCATCGGCCACCACGCTTGAAATTCCGCAAGCAGTTGGTCACCACTCCCCAAATCTCTAAATGGTCGCCGTCCTGCATCACAATCGGTTTGAAGTGAGCATTAGCTGGAACCAACGCCAGTTTGCCATCCAGGTTGCCCAACGTTTTTACAGTCAGTTCGTTGTTCAGAATGGCGACCACGATATCTCCGTGGATGGGATCAAGCCCCCGATCTACGACGATCCGATCCTGATCGAAAAGAATGGGATACATGCTCAGTCCCAGAACTTTCAGAATAAAAGTGCAGGCTTCATGTCCAGGAATGATCATTTCGGCATTGATGTCTATCGAGTCGTCGATATAGTCGCTTGCTGGCGAAGGAAATCCAGCCGCCGCCCCACTGGCGAAAGTAGGCAACGGGAACGCCGTTGGAAGCAGTGAAATCGGCCGTGGACCCACCGCGGTGCTCGCCTCGCGGTAAGCCGCAAGAAAATTGACAATGTTTTCTTTCTGGGACACGGGAACGCGCAGTGGTTCGGTAGGCTCGCCGTAAGCGTTGGAGCCAGGTTTCCGACCTGCGCCTGGTCGGGATCCGCCGTGTTCGGGGGGTGCCATTTGGTGATCTTGATTAGTGTTCGGAAATCAAGACTAGCATCGCCACGGTCTCAGGGATTGAGAGAATGCATTCCTTCAAGTGATCCAACGAGTTAGCTGTTCTGGCCGTCCGGGCGTGGAGCGGCAACGACATTTGAGCCTGCCGGTAGTGGTATCTTCAATTGACATTCAATAGATTTTATATGGCACTGACCGCCACCCGACCCATTGCTGAGGATGTTGCGGCCGTCAACCGCATCTCTGCGGTGCCTAAAATCTTGGAGCTGGCGGCCCACACCAGTGGCATGCGTTTCACGGCCATCGCCCGTGTCACCGAAACCAATTGGACGGCCTGCGCCGTTTACGATTTGATTGATTTTGGCCTGTGTCCCGGCGGGGAGTTGGCGCTCGAAACAACCATATGCAACGAAATCCGCCTGCATCACCAACCGGTGGTCTTCAATCACGCCAGTCAAGATCCAACTTACTCGTCGCATCACACCCCCCTGCTCTATGGACTGGAGAGCTACATCTCCATCCCCATCATTTTTGAAGACGGCACCTTCTTTGGCACGCTATGCGCCGTTGATACGGTGGCTGCCGGTTTCGACGCCGCCCACATCACGAAAACCTTTGAGTTGTTCGCCGCACTGCTCGCGGCCGCCCTGACGGCTGAACTGCGGGAAGAGGCAATGGAGAAGGCGCTCGCCAGCGAGAGCGAGCACGGCATTTTGCGCGAAGAATTCGTAGCCGTGCTGGGCCACGATTTACGGTCGCCCGTGCAGTCAATCGCCATGGGCGCCGAAATGCTTGCGCGCGATCTTCCCGAAGGACGCGAACGCCGGGTCGCGCAACACATTCAGCGCAGCGCCATGCGCATGGGCGAGCTCATCCACAACATTCTTGATCTTGCCCGCGGGCGGTTGGGTAGCGGGATTGCTTTGAACCTGACGCGTCAGGACGAATTGATTGATGAGCTCACCCAAGTGGTTTCGGAAGTGAGAAGCACTCATCCCGATCGTGTCATCAACCTACAAGTGAACGTAAAAACGTCCCCGCTATGCGACAAGGGCCGCATCGCACAAGTGCTGAGTAACCTTGTATCGAATGCGGTTGCCCACGGCGACAAGAATCATCCGATACACGTGGTGATCGGTTCGGGTGATTATGCATTCACCATCCAAGTAGAAAACCGCGGCACGCCCATTCCCCAATCAACGATGGACAAATTATTCCTGCCGTTCACTCGGGGGAAATCAAACGCTCCCAAGCCGGGGCTTGGCCTTGGTCTTTATATCGCCAAACAAATTGCGACAGCCCACGGTGGACGAATAATCGTCCAGTCCAATGCATCGAGCACGTCGTTCACTTTTTCGATGCCACTGGCGCTGGACTCACCGCGGCCCTTGGACTACTCGATTGATATGGGTTCAACCAAGTCTTCGCCCTGATTTTTCGGGTTGCTGACCGCCTTGCTGACCGCGTAATAAGCCAAGTCGGCCTCGGGTAACGACAGTAACAAATCTGACGCTTGGTTACGCGTACCTGTGAGCCATTGCTCCCACATCGAACACGGCAAAATTGCCGGCTCGCGGTCATGGACATTGGAACTGACCAGGCCGGCTCCGTTGGTGATGATGGTGAATGTCTTTTGCCATTCTGCTTGCGGGTCTGCCTTGTCTTTCCAGGCTTCCCACAAGCCGGCGAACATGAGCAGCGAGCGATCTTTAGGGTAAAAGTAATAGGGCTGTTTGCTGCCCGGATCGCCCTGCCATTCAAAATATCCGGTCGCCGGAATCAAGGCTCGGCGGGACTTGAACGCGGCTCGAAAGGTCGGAAGCTTGGCTACGGTCTCTGCGCGCGCGTTGATGCCGCGACCTGCCGATTTCATGTCTTTCGACCATGACGGAACAAGTCCCCAGCGGAGCGCTTTCAACTCGAAACCGTCTTCGCCGTGAGCGATGACCGGAGCCAACTGAGTGGGACAGATGTTGTATCGCGGCTCGCGTGACACCAATTGATCGACAATCAGAGGGTTCATCTTTTCCAGCAATGAACGCTGGTCAAAAGTGAACTCGAATTCAAGCTGGCTGGCATAGCGTCCACACATCTCAGAAGTCTACTGCCGCCGGCGGTGAAGATGTCGCGCTGATGGGGGGCGGCATCACAAAATTTCCACCTGAAATTGCGCAATGTTCCGCCACCCAGCGTCACCTGAGGCTGTCGCAGATGGGGTCACACTTTGGAGGGAAAGATGAACGAATTGAACCGTGTTCCGGTGCCTGAATCTTCCAAAGAGAAGGGCGGGATCGGCTATGTGTTGCTTTGGATGATGGGTGTGCCCATTCCGCTGTTGATCCTTTTTGCGCTGCTGCGTGGTTGCGCTTGATTACCCAGGTTCGTCCCGTTGCCGCTGGCGCTCATCAACTTCTAGGGGAACTCCATGTCCTATTCGCCGAACCGTGATTTCGCGGATGAAACAGTCATCAAACATCCTGCGATGAAATTCCGCGCCGTCTTTGCCGGGTGGCTCGTGGCCACGGGTGTGGCTGGCCTTTTATATGTCGCCGGCCTGGCGCTCGGCTTCGCCAGCTTCGATGCTTGGCACGCCGAAGGAAGCGCCAAAGGTATTGGTATTGGCACGGGGATTTGGATGGTTGTTACTTGGGTGGCGGCGCTCTTCATGGGCGGCATGTTTGCGGCATGGTTTGACGGACGCAATGACGACACGAGCGGTGCCCTTCACGGGGTCACGGTGTGGGGTTTGTCGCTGACCACGACGGCCTTGTGGCTCGCTCTGGGCTTCAGCCATTCGATGGGTGGCCACGGCGTCGCACTGGACGGCCCTGGGGGACAGATGCGCGGTCCAGGTTCACCTGCGCTTAGTCCCGCGGTGAGTGTGTTGGATGCGAATGTGGCCTATCAATTGACCGGTCGCGAGCGCGGTGGGTCTCAACCCATTGTCACGGCGTTGTTGGCAAGCCAGGATCAGGTCGCCTCGGCCCTTCTGGCCGCCGACACTGGCACGTCGACGGCTTCCGCCGCGGCTTCCCTGCAAAAGCTCACGCCCCAAATCGACGCGGCACGGTCGGAGACGAAAGTGGAAGCGGACAAGGCAGCGCATTATCTGTCGCTGACGTTGTGGATCGCGTTTCTCAGCGGTTTTCTTTCGCTACTGGGTTCGGCCTTGGGCGGTTGGCTCGGCGCAGGCCAAATTCATCGCGTCTACCATCTACGTAAATACCCATCTCGTCGAAAGGTTTATTGAAGTCGCGTCAGCAGTAAAAAGGCCAGTCGTTCGGCTGGCCTTTCTTTTACATCTTGATATGCCAAGGTTTAGCGCTTTTTCGCGTCATCTCGCGCTTTATCAGCAGCTTTCCCCACGGCGTCTTGAGCTTTTCCTGCGTTTTTCTCTATCTTGCCGGCAAACTCTTTGCCTTTGTTGCCGGTTACTTTGCCGACGCCTTCCTTTACGGCGCCTTTTATCTCGTGTTTCGTGCCTTCGGTTCGATTCTTATCCATGTTGCGGATCCTCAATGGGCCGCGACGATGCGGCTGTTTCTTATAAGCAGGTTTCAGTGGTAACTACGTGAAAATAAAACGGCTCCGCCACGGTTCGAACGAATGTTTGTACCTTCCAGGAAATGGCCCCGCGCTCCCATTGTCAGAATTCGATTACGCACATTTTTGGTAGGCTCACACGGGCACCACCAAAATCGCTCCCGGCGCGCCCTACATCGAATCGCCGGAAATCAGCGAGATGGTCAGAAGGATAGGTTTAAGGGCGAACCGGGGCGCGCATACCATCGGGGCGCTTGTTTCGCCCTCGATCAGATGAATGCAAACGTAAGCCACCATGGCCATAAACGCGTTCGAAAGAGTATCCAGGCTCGGCATACCCACGATTCAAGAAACGTCGATGCACCAAGAATAAGCACGTAATTGCGCGTGGCGGAGCATCGTCATAAGGCAGTTAAATGCATATTTCTGTTCGGCGCCATCTTGGACTGGCAACATTATCTCCGACCGGTCCTCAGCGCTCTGAAACCCATCATATCGGCTCGCGTATGTTCCCAATCAAGAGTTCGAGTGGGTGAAGCAACGCGTCGAGCTCAGGCGGCGGGGTCCTTGATGCTGCAATACGTTGTCATGATCCGATCTATCTCGCGCGACGCCCACGCATAGTCGTTTTCACTGACAACCTGCGAAATGATGTCTGCTTGGCTTTCGAGTGCGTCCATGAACATTGCTGGATATGGGTAGGCCTTGTGTAACCGCGGTACATCCGCTTCCAGACCTGTCAATAACGCCCGAATCTCTTCGTGCTTGGCTGCCATGACATGAGTGCTCCATGGGCGCGTTGCGGAGCATAATCTTCATAGGGATCAACGCTTGATGAAAGCGATTGGCGGCCCATCGATGCGGCTGCTGTGCATTTTCACAAAGGCACCATAAAGGGGCTCTATCAGCGATTGAACGCCATACGTTTTGGTCGATATCAATTGCACAGCGGTTTTTCAACTCGCACCAGACTGGCTATCTGGAACGCTTTTGAAAGCTGTCTTAAATCACACCCCTCCGCAAAAAACCTTTAAACGCGTGACCGAACTTCTTTAAGAAAGTTATAGAGCGCTACACGGGAAATACCAATCCCGGCCTTTGCTGCCAACAGCGTCGTAGGCACCGTCGACGTTGCCGATAGGGAGGTAAATTCCAATCACCCACTTGCCAAATCCGAGCAACAGGGCCGTGACCACTCTGCCGAAGAAGCCAGCTCATAGCTTTGAGTTACCTGATATCGAATCGAAGATCAACGTAAAAGTAAATTCAAATTGCCAAAGATGGTGAACGATTTTTTAAGCACAAACTTGCACAACCCATTCACTACTTCTAGCTTATTTTCTGCAAAACGCGATTCAGGAATCTGCAATGGAAATTTTCTACATCCCATTCAATCCCGACCAGTCCCATGGCTGGGTGGTACCGATTCCGCGAGACGGTGAGAAACAGTTTGCATCGCGTCCGGATGCCTTGGCTTTCGCGCGTAAACTGGCTCTAACAGAAGCGGCAGAGCAAGGTGAGCGCAGCTATCTTTGCGTCGAAGGTGGGGACAATCAGTGGCGGTTGTTCACGCCCGATCTGAAACCTGTCAATTAATCGATCAATTAATTCGTCTGACACGATGCGCTCAATCGTTGAGGCAAGCGAATTCCGGGGTCGAAAGTTGCACTATTTGCTAGCCACCAATGATCCGCAAAGAACTTCTATTCTATTACGAGGTTGTGTCGCACCTTCCGCTCCGATTCCAGAATTGCTCTTTCAAGCGCGTCGCGGCCAAAAGGTTTAAGCACCCGCACCGCCTGCTTCGGCGCATTGTCGGGAGTTTCGCTTGTGTCACAAAGCATTAGAACAATTGCCAACAGTGGGTTCAAAATTACTGCCTGCTCCAAATAAATACCTGCACGGCTTTCGTCTGGCGCCGGTACACAAGCGGCAAGCAGCGCAATGGAGTTGTACAAAGCCGCCTGCTCAGCAGCTTTAGCATGTGTAGGCGCCGAAATCGGCAGATAGCCCATTTGAATCAGCAAATCGCACAGCGCACTAGCAAGATCAGGATCTGGCTCGATGATGATGGCAACACCGTCTCGGCGAAAATAAAACATGGTTGGGTGGTCCTTTCGACAGAACGACTCGGCCGTCGCTTATGGCTATCTGATCAGGTTGAGAAGAGCGTCGGTAACGCTCTGTGTAGAGTGAATGATTTGAGCCACCCATGGCTCGACTGAGCGTTCCCTAACGTTCCTTCGTTCAGTATAGGGCCGCTTCGGAGCCTGAAGTGTAGCGTCCTCTCTCTCAGGTGCTCTGTATACAAGGGAGACGTGTTCATCGCGCAAGGCCTTCTTCGGTCGCTCGTCGTTGTGTTCGCACCGCCATTGATTACCGTCCGGGCGTTCAGAAGATGGGTGACCGAGAGTCCTTTGAGAGACTCATCGCGCAGACGCCCGTTGAAGAATTCGATTAATGCGTTCTTGTTCGGATTGCCCATTTCGAACGGTCGCAGCTGCAAAGCGAGTTGATGCGCCCCGTGATCATCGCTTCGCTCTCGATAAAATCCTATTGTGAACGACAGATATACGGCTACGTCACCGTTGATTGACCAGCAGCATTTCAAAATCCCTCCGCCAGAAGGAGGGAGGGCTAATCTCAATGTACTTAAACCGCGCCACGACGCCGCCGGCGGGTGATAGGGGGCGAGAAGATTTGGGATCTGCAGCCGCGGGCTTCATGCGCTCGCACAAGCGAGCCATGAGGCAACTGGAAAAACTGCTGATTGATTGTAAGTCGAATCGCATTGCACAAAAACATCCGAGCCCGCTCATTTCTGTCGCCATCCCAGTATGTGATGAAATTGAACGTGTTGGCCGATGTGTGGAAGCGCTGGCAGAACAGCGAGACTCTTCTGGGTTGCTGCTAGGAAAGGGTCAGGTGCGAGTAGTCCTGATGGCCAATGGATGTAAAGACGGAACGTACGAATTCATACGGAGAAATCTCGAAAGGTTTCAAATCGCGGTTACCGCCTATAACGTACTCCTTCCCGAAACTCGCCGGAACGCTGGTTTTGCACGTCGCATGGCCAATCATGCGGCCATCGACCTTTTGCACGAAAAGTCCGGGCTTTTATTTATGACGGATGCTGACAGCGCTGCCCCGCCCCAGTGGATCGCCGACTACTGTCACATGCTGCGTCGTGGCTACGATGCGATAGCGGGGCAGGTGGATATCAACCCAGACGACAGCGAGCAAATTTTGCCCTTGCTTCATAGTCGAGGGATTTTAGAAGAGCAATATGCGCTACTTCTTGATCAAATCGATTCCGTTGTCGATCCCATTTCTCATGACCCATGGCCCCGCCACTACAACGCCTCCGGGGCGAACATCGCTGTGCGAGTCGACGCTCTGCGTGGTATTTGCGATTTTCCAAACGTTCCGTGCGGAGAGGACCGGCTTTTCATCAATATGATGGAAGCGCAAGGAATGCGAGTGCGGCACGACTGCGCCACGCGGGTCCTCACATCTGGCAGACTATTTGGCCGCGCCCCGGGGGGAATGGCAGATACTCTGCGTCAACGCGTCTCCGTCCCCCTTACACCTTGCGATCCACGCCTCGAAGTCGCGCAGAAAGCATACGATCGTGCATCGCTTAGAAAACGTTTGCGCGAAGCGTGGATCAATCGCGACAATTGGCCGAGCGCTGCTAGGGTTTGGGCTCTTCACCTTAAGCCGGAAGATCAACTGGCGATGCAAGCCGGAGCCTGCAAACATTTCGAAGATGTCTGGCAGAAGCTGGAGCGGATGGCACCTCAGTTAAAAAGAGTTCCCATTCTTCCTTCCCAACTGCCTACGGAGATTAGAAACGCTCAGCAAATTCTACGGAGCCTGGCGGTCGGGTGTGAGGATGATTGGGACTTTGAAAAGAGTGGAGTGCGAGCATGACTTCTGCGGCGACCCACACGACCAGGCCATTGACTAAGAATGTGCTCGAGCAGTTGCGCGATGCTCGAGGAGAGCTGAGCCTGACCGCTCGCACAGATGATCTGGCCGAAACATTTCCTGAAGCCGGCATGGAAATTTTGCGAAGAGCAGGCTGCCTCAAATCCGTTTTGCCTTCGGCTTATGGCGGGACAGGCGCATGCTGGGCCCGCGATCCCGCCGCCGCAGATCAAGATTTTCTTCGATCGTTTCATGGTGACAGCTCTCGTGGTTGTAATTTCAGCGCTCATGTTAGGCGCACCACGTGTTGGCTAAAAAGGATCCAACGTGCCATGGCATATTGAATTTTTGCCACAATAATCCATCGTCTTTGGAAGTTGCCAATGCCTGTTCTCAGCGACGCTTCGTCCATCGATTGGGAGGATCCTGACTTTGTCCCGAGGCCCGTGATCACTCTTGGTGCCGCAGGCGTGGATATGGCTGTCACAGGCAACGACGACACGCATCCGATCGACAGCCGCAAGGAAGCGGACTTCCACCACCATCAAAAAGGTCAGTTCCTGCTTTGGATGCGCGGAGTGCTCACCTGCGAGGTCGCCGGCGGCTTCTGGCTTGTGCCGCCAGGAAGCGCCATTTGGGTACCCGGCGGGGTGCAGCATCGAATGGAGGCCGCCGGCACGATCGAGTGCTACGTGGTCTATGTCGACCCTGCGGCGGGCAACGCGTTGCCGCGAGATTGCTGCACCTTGTCGACGACGCCACTGCTGCGCGAGTTGATCATCCGTTCAGCGGCATTGCCTATGCGTTACGAAGAAGGGGGCATGGCGTCGAGGGTGATGACGCTTCTTCTCGACGAAATGGCTTTGGCGCAGCCCGGGCGAGTGCATCTTCCCCTGCCGAAAGACAAGCGGCTGCGCAAATTGGTCGAGTGGATCATGGCGAGTCCGTCCGAGCCGGCAAGCATCGACTCGTGGGCACAACGAGTGGGCATGAGTTCGCGCACGCTCTCACGCGTCGTATCCCGGGAAACCGGCATGAGTTTCGGACGCTGGCGCAGGCAACTTCATATCCTGCTAGCCCTGCAATGGATGGCCAAGGGCGCGACGGTCCAAGATGTCGCCGACGGTCTGGGCTACGAGAACGCGAGCAATTTTGTGGTCATGTTTCGCAAAGTTCTTGGCGAAACACCCGGACGTTACTTGAAATCTAACGGTTGACGCTCTGAGATGGCTCATCACCTCCTGGTGTCTCTCAGCCCTAGGGTGATATGTGTCGACAGGTTCCTCGCAAGCCTCGGGGCAGCGTGGGTGCCGAGTGCCGAGCTTGATCGAACACTATGCACGTCTACGCGCGAATAGACGGCCCTGACGCGGTACTCACGACCGGCCGCGAGTGGCCGGATGGCGACACGAGGCAAGGTCACTATCCGACTCTTTTGCGACGTTCGATTACTCACGATGGAAGCCGTCAGGCGCAGTTGCTTCGGCCGCAACCGCTAATCCGAATCGAGCAGTCTTTTAGCGTTCCTAATTACTGTGACTTTAGGGCCCATAGCACCAATCTATCTTCATCATAGACAGTACTTGCGCTTCCGATTCTTAAAGGCAGGTTCGGTGCCCTCGAGATTTTCAACGACTGTCCTCTTGACCAGTGGCGACTCGATGCCGCCAGAAACGTAATTGAACGTATTTGTGGCCTTTATCTATGCGTTGGAGGTCGACGGCTAATAGCGGCTTTTGACGGCAGATCTGCTTCCCGTGAGGCGACAGGGGGTGGTCCACTGCCTTGACGAGAACCACGTTTGAATGCGTAATGTGCTCCAGACGAAGGCGATCGGTCTTCAGTTCTCCGGTTTCGCCGGTCGATGCTCAAAAAGGGTCGCACACGGCAAAATGACAGGCGTCGACCACCTGACCGCGATGTCACTTCGCCTCGATGATTGCGTTTGAGGTTCCCGAAGCCACATTTGCGCTCGGCGCAAAGTAGCCACGGAAACTGGTGCCTTCAGCAGCGGTAGATTGAACCTCCATACGGCCGCCATGCGCGTCGACGATCTGACTGACGATAAAAAGGCCGAGGCCGATGCCTTCGGAGGCCTGCTCACCGCGCGTCATCGGTTCGAAGATCTTGTCGAGAAGATGGGTGGGAATGGGCGATCCCAAATTGTGGACACAGATTTCAAAGGCCCCGTTTCCCCCGATCGAGGAAACCGTGATGGGCGATGTTGGATCGCCATAGGCATTGGCATTGCCCACCAAGTTCCCGATAAATTGAACGATCCGATCCGCATCCGCGAGTTGAGGTCCTGGGCCACTTTCGATATGCACTAGCTCACGTTCCGGCAAGGTAAGTCGTAATTCCTTCAGGGCATCACATGCGCACGCGTGAATATCTATCGGGACGAGATGAACGCGGATGCCTTGACCGACGCGCGCCTGCGTAAAGTCGAGAAGATCGTTAATGAGTCGGGAGGCACGGCGGCCCGCCGTGCCCATTTGCGTGAGCAAACGCTCCTGGCGGGGCGTGACCGTTTCGCGTTCGACGGCATCAATGCCAAGCAACACTGCCATCAGCGGATTGCGCAGGTCATGGCTGACGATGGCCACCATTTGCTCGGCGAAAAGCGCGCGGTCTTCAGCCAGCACGCGTGCCTGTTGGAGCTGGTCAAGCAACTCTTCGGCACGCTCCCGGGCCCGAACGAGCTCGCGCTCATATTTGACGCGATCTTCCGCGATGAAGACGGCGATTTGGCGAATTTTGCCTTGAGCGCTCGCTCGGTCAAGGATGTTCACCAAGATTGGCAGCGTTTTTCCGTCTCGATGTTTGATGTCGAGCTTAACCTCGGCAACCGAGCCCTGAAGTTCCAACAAGGGGCCGATATGCGTTTGGTAGAAGATCCTGCCACCCACGCTTAAGAGCTCTTGGAAATTTCGGCGGCCCACAAGATCGCAGGGTTGGTAGCCGAACCATCTCAAGAAGGTCGCATTTGCCTGTCTAATAAGCCCGCTGCCATCGGTGACCAGCAGTCCGCAAGGTGCCTCTTCATAGAACTGATCCGGGAGATCAGGCGACGACACTAGGCCGACCCAATGAAACGAGGAAGTCCTGCATCGCTTGGACACTCGCCTCGGGCGCGCTGAGGTGAGGGCAGTGCCCGATGTTTTCGATAATGCGAAGCGTCGAGCCGGGAATCGCTCGGTGCATGAACTGACCCACCGCCTGAGGGGCGATCAGGTCGTCGCTGCATTGAATGATCAAGGTGGGTACGGTGACGTTAGCCAAGTCCGCCCGGTGGTCGGATAGAAATGTGACACGAGCGAACTGCTTGGCAATCTCAGGGTCGGTTTGACAGAAACTATTGGTCAGCTCTTCGGCGAGCTCCGGCTGGTCCGGTGAGCCCATGATGGCTGGCGCCATCGTGCTCGACCACCCCAGATAATTGCTGCCGAGGGTGTCGAGCAATGACAGGATGTCTTCGCGGGAGAAGCCACCTTCGTAGTCGCCGTCGTTGATGTAGCAGGGGGAGGGTCCGATCATGACATGACCGGCGAACAATTCAGGCGCTTTGCCCTCCGCGAGTACGCCGATCATCGCGCTGACCGAATGGCCCACAAACATCACCGGGCCGTCGGTTGTCGCCTTGATGATCTCAATCAGATCATCCGCATAGCCGTGTAGCGAGTCGTATTTCTTATAATCGTAAGCGGCTGGATCCGATCGCCCTGCGCCCGTCAGGTCGAACAGGACGACCTTGTATTGGGAGGCAAACATGGGAGCGATCAGACGCCACATGTTCTGGTCACAGCCGAAACCGTGAGCGAAGACGAACGTCGGCGCACCGTTACCGAGCACTCGAACATAGTTGCGCTGGAAGACATCCATATTGGCGTTCTCGGTGAAATCGCGGTTATTTTAACAGGCATCCAGCACAGCCCACACCCTGAGTACGCGCCCAGACCGACGTTACCGTATTGCAACCGCATGACGTGCGTCGCGCCGTCTGTGGACGATGCTGAGGTCCGGAAGTTCCTGCAGAATGCGCGCCCGGCGGAGCAGCTCTGGTGGAAGGTCGTCTTCGGGAAGGGATCACCGTTGAAGAAATGCCGGCCGGCTCTCCTGTGATCGTGCGCGCAACCCAAGTCACGGATTTCGCACATGGTCTTACCATGCGTGCGCAGATATGCATTCCGCGCAATACGCTCAGGGATGCCGAGGAAGTGGAAGACTTGGTGCTTTTGCCGCGGCGCGCCTGACGGGTTACCGCTTAGTGGCTGTGGCGAACGCTGATGTATGGGGTACGCCAATCGATGAGGATTTTAGCTTCAACGCAATGAGTGCAGAGGCCGCAGTTGCGCTCCACCATATCTCGCAACTCGGCCATCATCTGATGACTGGCAATGCCCGCTTTTGGCCGATTACGGACTTAGGACAGGGCGATTAGGAAGCGCTATCGTGGGTAGGGCGGGTGTCCGCTTCCGAGGTTGCCGTCAAGCAGACTTGCAGGAGCGGCCGCTCTGGAGCGAAATTACGACTGCTGAGATGTCATGTCCGATCAAGCAGTTTCAGCACTCAAGCGTGGGCCATCCGTCTGCTGAAGGCAAAGCGTCGCGGTTGGCGAAGATGCTCGCCATTTCCTCCGCGTGCTGGGTTCCCCAAGTGCACAGCGGGACGATCGCGTCGGCCAGGCTGCGACCGAGCGGGGTCAGCGTGTAGTCCACGCGCGGCGGCACTTCCTTGTAGTCGGTCCGCATCAGCACGCGATCGGCCTCCAGATCCTTCAATTGCTGGATCAGCACCTTGTCGCTGACGCCTGGGATCAAGCGCTTGAGCTCGCCGTAGCGCTTCGGGCCGTTGCGCAGGAAAAACAGGATCAGCGGTTTCCACTTGCCCGAGATGATGCGCAGCGTGGCGTTGAGTCCGCAGCCGGTGTCGCAGATTTCAGGGGACGTCGTCATTTGGATACTTACCTAAAAGTGCATACTTGTCCCTAGGTTATCAGGACGCCATCCTTGTCCTCAAGCAAGCCCATCCCTGCTTGCGCTCCACTCCAACCAAGGATGCACGTCATGACCCGACTGAAAGGAAAGACCGCCGTGATCACCGGCGGCGCAACCGGCATCGGCCTCGCCGCTGCCAAGCGCTTCATCGAGGAAGGCGCCTTCGTCTTCCTCTTCGGCCGCCGACAGGAGGCGCTCGATGCCGCCGTAGCCGACCTCGGGCCCCATGCCCGCGCGGTGCAGGGCTCGGTCTCCGATGAGGCCGACCTCGACCGACTCTACGCGGCGGTAAAGGCCGAGCGCGGAACCCTCGACATCGTCTTTGCGAATGCCGGTGCGGGAAGCCCGCTCGCGCTCGGCAAAATCACCGCCGAGCACATCGACGAAACCTTCGACACCAACGTGAAGGGCACGATCTTCACGGTCCAGAAGGCGCTGCCGCTGATGGGCCAGGGTGGTTCGATCGTCCTCACCGGATCGAGCGCCGGGACCACGGGCGCCCCGGGATTCACTGCCTATAGCGCGAGCAAGGCAGCCGTGCGCAACCTGGCGCGGACCTGGGCGGCGGACCTGAAAGGCACCGGCATCCGGGTCAACGTGCTCTCGCCCGGGGCGACGGCGACCGAACTCGCGAAGCGATCGCTGGGCGAGGAGGGACAGAAGGCCTACGGCGCGATGACGCCGCTCCTGCGCATGGCCGATCCATCGGAGATTGCGGCGGCGGCCGCCTTTCTCGCCTCGTCGGACAGCAGCTTCATGACCGCCAGCGAGGTCGCCGTCGACGGCGGCCTGGCGCAACTCTGACGCGTTACCTCCTACGGTGCTCCCTTCGATGTTCGGAGCACCGTAGGGCGTGCCAAACCCAAGGAGAATTTCTATGAGCTACGCCATTATCGGCTTCGGCAACATCGGCCAGGCCCTGGCCAAGGCGTTTGCCCGCAAGGGCATCGCCGTGTCCGTGGCAACCACGCGCGACCCCGAAAGTGTTGCATCCGAAGCGGCCGCGATCGGGCCCAAGGTCATCGCCAAAACACTGGCGGAAGCGGTCAAGGCGGACATCGTCTTTTTGGCCGTCCGTTTCGAGTCGCATCCGGATGTCGCGAAAGCGCTGCCGACCTGGCAGGGCAAGACCATCATCGATGTGACCAATGCCTACGGCGTGCCTCCCGAGGAACTGGGAGGGCAGCCTTCGTCCAAGGTCGTCGCGCAGGCCTTCACCGGCGCACGACTGGTCAAGGGCTTCAACCATTTGGGCGCGTCCGTCCTCGAGCAAGATCCGGCCGTACACGGCGGCCGACGCGTCGTGTTCCTGGCCAGCGACGAGGACGACGCCGCCACGGAGATCGGTACGCTGGCGGAAAATCTTGGCTTCTCGCCGATCCAACTTGGCGGACTTTCGGAAGGCGGACTGCTTGTGCAGGCACGCGGAAAGAGCTGGGGTCGACTGATCTTCAAGGACCTGGTCAAGTTCGACTGATCCCCAGCAATTCTTCCTGGCCGATCCGACTCAGCGCTTGGCCTTTTTGACATCTTTCTTTTTGACGTCGTTGCCGGTCCGGTTTGTCAGGATGGCGCTCGTAATAAGGTGAACAAGATGATCTGCCCGTGGCGCGAATGAAGGCAGATCAACGAGCCAGCCGAGCGCCGCCATCAGGCCGAACAGGTCGTCCCCATTCATATCGGCACGTGCTGTTTTTGTGGCTTGGGCACGCAACAGCAGCCGTGCGCTCGCTGAGTGCACGGCTGCGCATGAAGCGTAAAGCGCGGAGTCCGGGTTGGTATGAGCGGCTGCCATCAGGGCGACAACACCTCTATAGCTTTGGGCAAATGCGATCCATTCACGAAACCAGGACACAAGCGCTTCGTCAGGCGAATTCGACGTTTCGAGTTCGTTTGCCTTCTGCGTCAGTCCATCCAGATTCGTACACAACAACGCTTCAAACAAGGCTTCTCGCGTCGGGAAATGACGCAGAAGTGTCGCCAACCCGACGCCAGCCCGGCGGGCGATATCTCGCATCGACGCGTCGACACCGTGCTTGGCGACCACGTCGTGCGCGACTGCAAGGAGGTGGCTGTAATTTTTTTGGGCGTCGGCTCGCATGAGGGTCCCTTGCAAATCGGATCACTGATCCGTATATTTGGATCACTGGTCCGGATAGAGCGAATCAGGATATGGATCGGTGCTCCAAATAATACAGCGCCTTTGTACCCATGGGAACAAAGGCGCTGCTGACACCTCAAACGAAAGGCGAAAGATCATGAAGAAATTGGAAGGTAAGGTTGCCGTCATCACGGGCGGAAGCAGCGGAATTGGTTTGGCCACGGCCAAGCGCTTCGTGGAAGAAGGTGCGCACGTCGTGATCACCGGGCGGCGAGAGAAAGAGCTGCAGGAGGCCGCCGCCGCCATCGAGAGAAACGTTACGGCTGTGGTGGGCGACGTGTCGAGCTTGGAAGATCTGGACCGCCTCTTTGCTGTCGTGAAAGAGAAACATGGTCACATCGACATTCTCTTCGCGAACGCGGGCGCAGGGACAATCGCGCCGCTCGCGTTAGCCAGTGAAGCCCATTTTGACCAGACCTTCGACGTGAACGTAAAGGGCATGTTCTTTACGGTGCAGAAGGCCCTTCCCCTCTTCAAGGACGGTGGCTCGATCATCCTGAACTCCTCGGTCTCAAACGTGAAGGGGCTTCCAGGATTTACGGCTTACGCCGCGAGTAAGGCGGCTGTGCGCAACTTCGCGCGCGGCTGGTCTTTGGAATTGAAAGACCGCAAGATCCGTGTGAATTGTGTGAGCCCCGGAGCAATCGACACCCCGGCCTTGACGACGACGACGGGCCTTACCGCTGAACAGGCTGAGCAAGCGCTCGCACAGTTCATCGCGCAGATCCCCATGGGCCGCAGGGGCATGCCTGAGGAACTTGCGGCAGCAGTCGCGTTCCTCGCCTCCGATGAAAGTTCTTACATTACGGGTATCGATCTTCCCGTCGATGGGGGCTGGGCGCAGGGCTGACTCCGGTGCGCTGCCGTGGCTGGCCCACAGGCCCCGCCAGTCGTGGGACCGCGTTTCTGCAATGCCGGCCGGCCTCTTGCCAGGGCGTTTGACCGACGACAAGCCGATTGGGCGACGGATATTGGCAGCAAGTTCTGATTGAGATACTTCGCCCGCGATCCGAACCAAGAGAAATGGAGAATTTCCCATGAGTACCAATAAGAACGTCCAGACCGTGAAGGACTTCTTCGCCGCGATCGGCCGCGGCGACAGGAAGGGTCTGCTGGCGCTGGTCGCCGAAGACATCGAGTGGATCATTCCGGGCGAGGACTGGCCATTGGCCGGAACACACCACGGACACGCGGGGCTGACGGATTTGCTTGAGACCGCATCCAGGTCGATAGAAACATCCACGGAACCCCGGGAGTTCATCGCGCAAGGAGACAGAGTTCTGGTTATCGGCGTCGCCAAAGGGACGATCAAAGCCACGAACAAAACGTTCGAGGACGACTGGATCTTCGCCATCACGGTCCGCGACGGCAAACTGACGAGCATCCGTGAGTACATCGACACGCAAGCACTCGCACGTGCCTCGCAGGTAGACACGTCCGGGCTGGCGTAATGCTAGCCATCTGCGGCCATGGGGTTAAGGTCGACGGCGGATGATTCCATGGATCGCCCCCGCATGCCGCGCACTTGTCGAATGACTAACCGCAAAGGAGATCCCCTATGTACGACCCATCCACGCTATCCAAGTTGATCCAGTTCGCACGAGTCGATACTAGCGCCACCGTCATCGACGTTTATCCAGGCGAAGGCGACTGGACCCGTCTCTTCTCCGACGACGTGGGACCCAAAGGACGGGTCTACAGTTTCGTGCCGGCCGAAGTCGCCCACTTCAAGAACGATCCGTTCGGTCGCATGCGGATGCTTGCAACGGAGCCGGGTCGAGAGAACGTGGAAGCTGTCTCGGCGGATCTCATCGCGATGCCAGAGGTCACGCAGCCAGCGGATGTCCTCTGGCTGCATCTGTTCTATCACGACCTCCACACACCGCTGATGCAGGCCAGGAGCGCGACGGCGGCCCACTTCAATCGAGTGGTCTACGAGCAGCTCAAGCCCGGCGGGTGCTACGTCATCGTGGACCACGCCGCCGCCGTCGGGCAGGGCACGAGCGACGCCCAGTCGCTGCATCGGATCGAGCCTGCGTCCGTTCGCAAGGAGGTGGAGGCCGCTGGCTTCGTACTGGACGAGGAAAGTACCCTGCTCGCGAACAAGGACGATCCGCACTCGATCAAGGTGTTCGATCCCGCGATCAAGGGCGAAACCGATCGCTTCGCCTATCGGTTCGTGAAGCCCTGACAGATCCCGGCGCCAACTTCATGTCGACCGCCCCCGTGGGTGTAAACCTGGGCGCTGCCCTATGGCGCTGAACTGGAACGCGCTCAAGCCGGATCTGGCAGCGCGCGGGACTGCATGCTCGATCTCAAGGCTATTGCGAAGCGTCTGACACCGCCTGATCCGCCAGAAGCTGCACGGCGCGCTCTTCGAACGGCGATAGCTCGCTGCCGCGCATGCGCGAGAGGACGAACACAAGAGGACGCAGGTGCCATGCCCGGCGACGAAGCTCGACAAGACGACCGGCAGCCAGGTCTTCAGCGACCAGGTTCGCAGGCATGTGGCCCCAGCTGAGCCCCGAAATCAGAAGGTCACGTTTCGCGCCGAGGTCGTTGACGAGCCACTGGCGCTCTCCAGCCACGCCCATCTGGGTCTTCTCTGCACCCGGCTGGTTGTCTGTCACCACCAACTGCACATACTGACCAAATTGTTCGACGGAGATTGGCCGCTCGATATTCGCTAACGGATGGGTCGGCGCACACACGGTGACCATCTCTGCCTCGCAAAGCCAGTGCCTCTCGATCGCGCCTTTCTTGATTTCGGGCACGTCTGAAACGGTGATAGCGAGCGAACAGCTGCCTGCCAGTACCAGCGCCTCACCACCCTGCATGGTGACCATGCGCAGGTTAATGGCGGCCGTTGGCGATTCGCGTTCGAGCGCACGCAGGCAGTCGATCAGGCGCCCCCTTGGGAAATACGTATCGACGGCGATGGAGAGGCTCGGCACGCCTTCCGTCGACATCGACTTCGCCCGGTTCTTCATCTCTTCCATACGTGCAATCACGGCTCGCGCGTCAGGAAGAAGGCCCCGTCCGGCGGCGGTGAGTTCAGGCTTCCGAGCGTCTCGCTGAAAGAGTTCCAGGCCTAGCGCGGTTTCTAATGCGGAGATCGCGTGACTAACGGCGGATTGGGCTCGCCGGAGCCGGCGCGCCGCGGCCGTGAAGCTCATCTCCTCACATACGGCGACGAAGGTGCGAAGTTGGTTGATGGAGACGGTGTCGAGCATGTCATCTACTCTTTAGATGGGTGGAAGCGATATTTTTTCAGTTTTTAAGATGGTTCACTTTCCCTATCTTTCCTATCACGCAAGCCCGCTTGGGCAACGCTTCAAAGCTGATAGGAAACAGATCGACATGCCGACACTTCTCGCGATACAGGTAAGCCCTCGCCACGAACACTCGACCTCCCGCAAGCTCTCGGCGCTGTTCGTCGAGAAATGGCTGGCCGCACACCCCGGCGGCAAAGTCATTGAACGCGATCTGATGAAGACCCATCTGCCGTTTGTCGATCTGCCATGGATTGGCGGCGCGTTTACGCCCCCGGAGCAACATTCGCCGGAGAGCGCTGCCGCCATCAAGATTTCCGACAATTTGGTCGCCGAGTTGCAGGCAGCCGATCGCATCGTCATCGCCAC
Source organism: Rhodanobacter sp. K2T2 (assembly GCF_013408815.1). Lineage (NCBI taxonomy): Bacteria > Pseudomonadati > Pseudomonadota > Gammaproteobacteria > Lysobacterales > Rhodanobacteraceae > Rhodanobacter > Rhodanobacter sp. K2T2. The sequence goes on from NZ_JACCCA010000009.1 coordinate 64,243, forward strand.
ACCGATGTACAACTTCACCATCCCCGCGGCGCTGAAGGCCTACATCGACCATATCGTCCGGGTCGGTGTCACGGTCGTCGACAACGTCGGGCAGCTGACCGGCAAGAAGGTCACCGTCATTCTTGCCAGCGGGGGTGATTTCAGTCCTGGCTCTCCGATCGAAGGCTACGATCACGCCAGCGGCTACCTCCGTCAGGTGCTGGGGTTCATCGGAATGACAGATCTGGACATCGTCCTCGCCGGATCGGCGCGCGCTGGAATGTCAGGCGAGACAGCGGTGGAGGCGTTCGGCGACGTGATTGCATCGGCCGCGGCTGCTTGAGTCGTCGGTTGATCGCGGAGAAACGGTCATGAAAGTTGGGTTCATCGGCGCGGGTCGCATGGCTACGACCATCGGTCGTCATTTCGTCGGTGCGGGCCACGAGGTCGTCCTGTCCAGTTCGCGGGGGCCGGAGGCGTTAGCGGGGCTCGTCGCCGATCTGGGTCTGGCCGCCAGCGCAGGATCCAGGCAGGACGCTGCGGAATGCGACGTGGTGATCCTCGCCACGAATTGGGCGGATGCGCCGGAGGCGCTCAAGGATATCGACTGGAGCGGCCGCATACTCGTCGACGGGACGAACCCCCACAGGGGTGAGAAACCGGACATCAGCGCTAGCGGCGTAGCGAGATCGATAGCCGCGCTGGCGGGCCGCACGTCGAGCGAGATAGTCGCCGCCATGGCGCCCGGTGCCAGGCTGGTGAAGTCGATCAGCAATATGCCGATGACCTGGATACAGGACTTCTCGCCACAGAAGCCGAAGACCGTCCTGTTCGTGTCGGGCGACGATCGCGATGCCAAGGCGCTCGTAGTTGATCTTATTAATTCGACGGGCCTGATCGCGCTCGACCTCGGCTCTCTCGCGGAAGGCGGTGCGATGCAACAGCTCGGTGGCTCTCTATCCGCTGTTGAATTGCACTTCGTCCGCCGGATCGTCCGCGAATAAGACCTGAGCTGCGGGCATCGTGCGCCTGCCGATCGGTCGCCGTCTTTGAGGGATACAGGATGAGCACTCCCAAACCGATGTTTGTTCGAGAAGTAGCGCGCATCGACGATCCCCAGTTCGTATCGGGACAAGGAGCCGGACATCGCGCTCGCCGTCTGATCGACGCACCGGACGCCGCCTTCGCCGATCCGTTCGTCCTGATGGCCGAGGATTGGACGTCCCAGGGGGTATTCCCTTTTCACCCACATCGCGGCATCGAGACGGTTACGTTCGTCATTGAGGGGGCGATCGAGCATCGAGACAGCGCCGGATATAAGGGGGTGATCCATGCCGGCGATGCGCAATGGATGACCGCCGGCCGAGGCGTCCAGCATGAGGAAAACCCTCCGGCCGGGACAAGTGCTCATACCCTGCAGCTCTGGGTGAATTTACCCGCGGCCGGGAAGATGGCTATTCCACGGTATCAGGATCTGGAGGCGTCCGTCCTGCCAGTGTGGAGTGAGGACGGTGTTGAGGTCAGGATCTTTTCCGGCGCCTACGCCGACAGGGTCTCGACCACGCTCAACCACCATCCTGTCACGATGCTCGAGGTGCGAGTCGAAAACGGCGGCGCGTTTCAGCACTCGTTTGCGGCGACCGACAATGCCTTTGTCTACGTCCTCGAAGGTGCGGTCGAGATCGGGCTCGTCGGTGACCTTTTAGAGACCAGCCAGCTTGGCTGGTTAACGCGATCGGAGGAGCCAGGAACGTCGGAACTTACCATAGCGGCGCAGGGCAACACCTGTCGCTTTCTTCTTTTCGCCGGCCAACCCTTGTGTGAGCCGATCGTATTTGGAGGGCCCTTCGTCATGAACACACAGTCGGAAATCCAGCAAGCGTTCGCCGACTTTCGAGCCGGCCGATTCTGAATCAGAGCAAGTGAAACGATACGACCTCAGCATCCAGCCGACGCTAACTGTGATCTGTTTCTCACCTGGCCTGGAATATCTGCTCTTAGCTAATTTTGCCGGCAACATTCATGTGGTAAACCTATAGACGACACGGTGATGATCTCGTCGTCTTGAATGGCAACCGCCACCGTTTGACTCCAGCGTCGCGCGTTCGCTTTTAGTAAATCCCGTAAGGGCGATTAGGGAGGATCATCGAGGGTATGGCGGGTGTCAGATCCCGACCCATTTCAGCCAGTCGCGAACGGTCGCTTTGCGGCGTTCATTTGCAGTAACTGGCGAGCTCTTCTGGGCCGCTAAATGCCTTTGGTTGCTGTTCGCTAATTTGTCGGCCGGTGAGTGTCGCAGGAGAGTCGCTCTTCGAACTGTCCCGCTCGGACACCTGGCTTCTGCCGGCCGTCCGCCTGTTGGCGTTCGCGCAGAATTGGCCAGGAAGGCACTGCTATTTTCGTTTGCGGTAGACCGTCTGCCTGATCAATAAATCGGGATCGGGCTCTGATTATCAGCACTCACGACCTAGTCAGTTGATAACAGACAGGTCAATGTCGAACGAGCGGCAGCGGGTCAGCGAAGCGAAATCGCTGCAATTCTGCCTTTAGGCCCGTCTCAGGCGATCAGCCCAACCGCCCGCAGCGCATCCACAGCTGCTTCATGATCCTGCAACGACGCGCCGCCGGAGATGCCGATCCCGCCAGCGAGCTTGCCGTCAAAAGGACGATGGGTACGCCGCCGCCTACCGGCATCAGTCGTGGGTGCTGTGCTAGCGGTGCCACGGTGGGCTCGCCCATGTATTGGTTCCACTGATCGGTAGACATGCCGAATGAGGCGGCGGTCCAGGCTTTATCCACGGCAACCTCGGCCGTCAAGAACGGCGCGGCGTCGGCCCGCTCGAAGGCGCGCAGATGGCCGCCTGCGTCAGTGATGGCGATGGTGGCGGCGAACCCGCGTTGGGCGCATGCCGAACGGGCCTGTGCAAGCAGTTCATGCGCTGCGTCCAAAGTGAGAGTGTGGGTAGTGTTGATCTTTGCGTTCATGGCTATTCCTGGGACGGATAAAAGTTATCGGGCGGCAACGACGACTTTGCCGATCATGTTGCCGGCTTCGACCAGCGCATGAGCCTGGACAAGGCCGGCGGCATCAAGGCCATCAATGCGACGGGTGAGCGTGTGCGCGACATCGCCGCGATCGACCAGTTCGGCCATGCGGCGCAACAGGGCGTGTTGTCGGGAAAGTGTGCGCGTGGTGAAAATCGGGCGTATACATCAGCTCCCAATGGATCGAAATGGACTTGGCTTTGAATGGCCCGATATCGAGCACGGCGGGATCGTCTATCAGCGCGAACTTGCCTTCCGGGCGTATAACTGCGGCAATTTGAGGTATGTAGCCCGCGCTTTCGTTGAGGCCGGTGACGAAATCAACCTCCTTGATGCCCAACCCCGATAACTGGGGCGCCCACGGTTCGCGATGATTAATGACGTGGTGCGCGCCATGCGTCAGCACCCAATCGCGTGTTTCTGGCCGTGACCCTGTGCCGATGATAGTGGCGCCGGTCAGTCTGCGCGCCAGTTGGGTAAGGACGGAGCCCACACCGCCAGCGGCACCCGTCACCAGGAGCACGGTGTTCTCGGTAGGGTCGGCTTCGTGTATTCGCAGGCAGTCGAACAGGAGCTCCCAGGCGGTGATGGTGGTCAGCGGAAGGGAGGCCGCCTGGGCGAAGTACAGCGACCGGGGCATCAGGCCCGCGATGCGCTCGTCGACCGCGTGCCATTCGCTGTTGCTGCCAGGCCGCGTGATGTCACCGGCATACCAGACGCGATCGCCGGACTTGAACAGCGTGACCGAGGACCCAGTCGCATAGACGATGCCTGCGGCATCCCAGCCGAGAATGCGTGCGGCGTCACTGGGTACGTCGCCATGGGCGCGGATCTTGGTATCTACCGGGTTCACCGAAACCGCTTTTACTTCGACAAGAATGTCGTGGTCGCGCACCTCGGGCGTGGCAACCTCGATGTCCTGCAGGGCATCGGCATGGTCTATCGGAAGGTTTTGGTAAAAGCCGACGGCTTTCATGGTTGTGCTTGCCAAGTGGATTCAGACGCACATTGTGTCAGTGCTTCGTTGCTGCAAAAATCGGCTAATGTCCGTAACACTTACCGAGTTATCAAGAAAATGATTCGGCTTGATGACGTCCAGATCTTCGTGCAGTCAGTGGAGGCAGAGAGTTTTTCCGAGGCGGCTCGCCGGCTCAATATTGCCCCCGGCCTGGCCAGTGCCGCCGTTCAGCGGCTGGAGAAAGCGCTGAACACTAGGCTGTTCGTTCGATCCACCCGGAGCATGCAGTTATCGGTGGAGGGAGCGCGCTATTTGCCGTATGCGCGAACGATGCTCAATGCGCGGTCGCAAGGCCAGCGTGCACTGGCCAGCGATCAAGAGGCTTTGTCGGGAAGCCTGCGCCTGTCCGTCCCATCGGACTTTGGCAGGAATCTATTGCTGGGCTGGCTTGACGAATTCCAGCGTCAGCATCCGGCGCTGACCCTGCATGTGCGGATGAGCGATCGGGTCGCCGACTTGGTGCGAGAGCCGCTGGATGCCGCGGTGCGCTACGGCCCGCTGTCGGACTCGTCGCTGGTCGCCATACCGCTGATCGAGAACAACCGGCGCGCATTGTGCGCTGCACCTTCTTATTTGGAACGTGCGGGTATGCCCAGTAGCGTCGACGATCTCAGGCATCACAATTGCCTGCGCTTTGTCTGGAGCGAACAACTTCACGAGCGTTGGCGATTCACCTTGCCTGGTGGTAACCAGACCGTCCTCGTGTCCGGCAATCGAATCAGCGATGACGCGGATGCCGTCCGGCGATGGGCGGTCGCGGGCGAAGGAATAGTTTACAAATCGCGCCTCGATCTTGTCCCTGATCTGCGAGCTGGCCGCCTGGTGGATATTTTTCCGCCGATGCATAGCGAACCGTCACCGCTCAACCTCATATGCGCGCAACGCTCACGGCTGACGCCGACGATCACTCAACTTAAATCGTTTCTTCAGGCGCGCTGCACCGCCCTGCTTGAGGACTACTGGCTATGGGCCAAGGTCGTCAAGCTCTGACAAGCAGCGTTTGGGACTACGACCATTGGTCGAACCATTCAGTCCAAAAAGGGTTCGGGTTGGATTGGCGCTGACTTAAGCCAAAGCCACTGACCTCGAACAACTTCGTAAAGACAACTTCCTCACAAAAGCCCCGTCCCTACCTGTCCGCGAGGTAAGCGCAGCGTCTATCCGAAGATCGGACCGTCCTGCGGCATTGGAAAAACGGGCGTATCCCATTTGATCGTGCATCACTTGCGTGACGTGGGCCATGTGCTCGGGGCGATTGATGCGCGCTCCAGGGATTCTCATTAAGCACGAAGCAGGCCGTGTAGGCCTGCGCTCGATGTACCAAGGGTTGTGGTGTAAGCGCGAATGCATGTCGATGGAGTCGCGTAGTCAACGGTTTGCTCGATCACGGTAGGCCAAGTCCCACCCTGCAGCGTATGCAATCGATGATTCGAATTATTCCCGCAGTGGTGTTGGCGTCAATTACGCCTACCAGTTCTCAGTCTGCTCCCTCGCTGCGATAAATCTTTGGATGTCTGTAACGGATCCCGCCGCGCCAACGAATGAATAATCGATCGAGATGATCGATCGGACATCGTTGCCCTGCGATTGCGTACGCGTACGCGTTGTGGGCGCCCCTCCTATCGCTAGAACATTTATGAAAAAGACATTATCTTTCGGCATCGGCGCGTTGTCGCTGATGATTGCTACCGCGGTCGCGGCACAGAATGCGACGTGGAGTGACAATCACGCCGTTGTCGTTACTGCGACCAATGCATCGACCAACGACTTGCTCATCTACAACACGCAAGGTGTGTTGCAAGCAACGATCCCCACTCGCGGTTCAGGCGGCGCTACCGGTAATGCTGGCGGTATCACGCAAGATCATGATCGCTTGGCGGTCATCAATTTTGGCTCGGGCAACGTAACGGTGTTTAGCAAGGACACCGAGAATCTCAACCTACGTTTCGAGAAACTGGTTCCTGCACTGACCAATCCAGTGAGCGTCGCGCTCGCGAACCATCATCTGTACATTCTGACGACCAGCTACATCGAGTCCCATCGTATCGATCAGAATGGCGTGGCATCGGTGGCCGATGGCAAAGCGAAGCTGTTCGTCGGTGATGGGTCCGCCGCGCAAGTCGGGGTGCTACAAGGTCAATTGATCCTGAGTGAAAAGAGCAATGTGATCGAGACCGTCCATTTGAACGAAGACGGCGCGATCAACGGCAACACCAAAGAGGTTGCGAACATTCCGTCAAACGTCAACGCACCTTTCGGACTCGCCACGCGGGCTAACGACGCTTACGTGAGCATCGCTCATGCTAACGAGCTTAGCTTGGTGCGCAATGACGCGGTGGTCACCGTTACCAGTTCGGGCACGCAGAGTGCGCCGTGCTGGGTAACGCCTGACGGACCTTTCTTGTTCTCGGTCAACGCCGCAAGCAAGACTGTCTCGCGCTACGCCGTGTATGGCGAGAAAATCATTCAGGATGCACCCGTGGTGGCCACGATCGCTGGCGCCCCGACCGATATTGCCTTTCGCAGCGATGTGGCAGCGGTGGTCGATGCGGGCGGTTCGGTCTCGCATGTATCGATCTATAACGTCGATGGTGATGGCGACTTCACTCTGAAAGGTTTTGCGACCATCAACGCCCCGGCGGCGAACGGTGTCGCTATCGTGCGCAACGATCAGCGTATCTACTAAGCGTGAACTGACCGGCGCCGCAGCAATGCGGCGCCTCTATTGATAGAAATTTTCCCTGACACCATTTTTGTATTCACCAGAGTTCAAACGCGCAGCAGCCGAGTCGTCGATGCCGGCGGCTTCCGCGAGCGTAGGAAACAGGGACGGAGGCTGAGCCCCCGGTTTCGGTTTCCGATCAGCGCCATTTATGAATTTAGTCGGATGCGCAAGTTGCGTTATCTCGTAAAGCCCATAGTCCGTGGATTCCATGCGCCGTTTATGCCCAGAGCTTTGCTCTGCTCTGCCCAGAACCGACCATATGAAAATCGACGTTTGGATCAATTGGAGCTAACACGTTTCCAAGAGCGGCCATCAGTTTCGCGTCTATCAATAAATCCGGTGACTTGTCCGTTCGCATTACGCTGAAAGACCCGGCGCAGATACACGTCGTCGGGCTGAAAAAGTACATCGCGCGTTTCAGCCATCAATTCGGTGAGCGGCTGTCCGGACTTTCCTCCAAGAATGCGATTGCCATCTCGCTGGATGATGTACGTTTTATCGGCGCTTTGATAAGTGCCCACTAGCTCATCGATTTGCAGAGAAGAAAGCGAAACGGGTGGTGGATTAATGCGAATGCGATCGGTATGCACCACCCTAAGCTTCCATTCGCCGTGAATTCGCTGCCAAGTCTCGGTCATGAGTAGATGTGAATGGCTTTCATCCACGCCTCCTGGCCGTTGCGGTACATCGTCTTGATGAAAAACCTGTGCCGTATCGCCAATGATCTTGACTTCGTAGTTATGGATGATGAGCGGCATCAATCCATCCTCTTCAAGTTCGCTTAGGAATTGCGCTCGACGAGCGACGTTCCCTTCCTCGACATACATGAAGTCGGACGTGGTCAGTCGTGCCCACGTATCTTGATCGCCGCGATGAAGCGCGTTCAGCAGCAATTTGTCGTTTGCGTAGAGCACCTTCTTTTCATCTGAAGGCGCATCAACGGCTTGAGCTGACGCAGTTGCGCTATTCGCAGCATAAATCAGACAGCCGGCTGCTATAACGCAGCATTGTTTGAAGGCTTTTTTTAAACTTTTCACTGATGTATACCTCTTATCTCGCCATCGCCGCTGCGGCGTGATCGAGTTTCGCTCTAGTCGTCAATTTAAACCGCTCGCGCTGGCCAGTTCTAAATTCTGCAACTTTTGTACGGCTTTGTTTGCCGTTGCTGGAAATTTCATCCGCGACCAGATTGCTTCTAGGAATTGCTAAGAATTAAAGTTCTGTATCCTGCCCGCCTTCTTAACGCGGAAAGAGGATCGGCATAAGTAGTGGTGAGGTGTACATGCAACGCCCGTCGTGCCCACATAAAGGCACGATCACGAGGGGATGATTAGCGCCATATCGCTCGTTCTCGTGTTGCCGATAGTAGATGGCCCGCTTAAGCCGATTCGGGCCCTGCATGTTGGCCCCACAAGTGTCGTCGAAACCGGCAAGCGGCACGATATCTATTTGACCGGCAACGTAAGTAATCCGACGCGATGTAAAATTCTTCTCGATCGACTTGTTGTCTGGACCCGCAAGCAGGGGTGGCCGCCCTTCAAGTCCATAGGGCCAACGATTGAATGCCTCGCAGCCGCGTGGATTCGATACGGTCTCGAACCGAGCGCGAGGTTGTTCCAGCAAATCCCGGGGATCAATCTTTGCATCGGGCGTGGTTGGGTCTTGCGGCATAAGCGGCCGGTCGCGATCCAGATAGGGATAACTTGACGCATTCACCGGCACGTAAAGAGGGCGGATACGTGACACATCGTCTGCTTTCCCCATCAGGGCGTAACGGGAGACAAACTGGCCTCCACCCGAGTGGCCGACGATCGTGAGGTTCACTAGGCCGGGAAAGAGGCCAGCGCGCATGACGGTACGGACTACCGTGTCAACCGCCCCATACGAAGTTACCTGTGGTGCGTCAGACGAGACGCCCCCTACCTTCCAGTTGTCACAGTCCCAGTGCAGTTCGCCGGGCTCCATGATATCCGAGCAACCCGGTGTGGCATCCGAGGCGGCAAACCGTGGCGCGATGATCAGTGTGTCATCCAAGGCTCCGGAGAGATACGCGCCGGCCATCGCGGATCGAAAATACTCGTCAGCATCGCGCCCACCGCCATGGATTACGATGATGATGGTCTTGATGTGACTATCTGCGACGCTCAGGCTTTTATTGGCGAACACCGTCATGAAGCGCCCCTCCGGCCCGAGGGCGACGTGTTGCCGGTAAAGCGAGACTGCCTCAGCGGGAAACCCAGCAGTGTTCGCCGGGATTACACCGCTCTTGGCGAAGACTAAAGACAGAGGAGATAGCACTGCGATAAAAACTATCAGCCGAGTCGCTGACCAGAGCCAGAGGAAAATTTGACGTGTCTTTCCCATAAAGCGTGAAATTCCCAAATGAGTTGTATCGATGACTTTCCGAGAATCTCACCCTAGAGCCTTGCAAATCGGCGGGCGCGGTATTTGGCGCTTAGCGCGATCCGCATTTATGTGCGGAATCCGGCGCATCTGGTCACTAATTCCGGGAAGTGTCGAACACGCCGCGGTACTGATTACCGCGCACTCATCTAATGCATGCCCTTTAATGGCTTCCATCGTTTGCTGTCGCGACAGCGCCGCCCATCTGACGAATACCGTCGATATTGGCCAAGCGCATTTCCAGTCCCCATCCATAGTGTTCGTCGCCACCACCAAAGTTATCGTCGATCGCTACGGCAACCTGATTGGAGCCCTTATGCAGAGGCAGGTCGAATGATCCATTGGTCAGGCCGAGGCGGCCGTCCGGCTCTTTGCTCGCGCCTTTGACGCCGTAGAGATTCTTGCTTTGGAATGCCAGCTTGCCGTTGACGAAGACCCAGACTTCCCGGGTCCAGCCAATATCCACATGCTTGATCTGTTCATGATCCGCGTTGATTGTGGTTTTCAACCACATGCCGGCGATGGCCTGCCCGGTCTGCGCATCGCCATACCAGCGCGTCAGATTGATCAGCCCACCCGGGTCGGGCGCGATCGGCTTCCACGACGCCGTCGCTTTGGGCATCGACGAATACACGGGATCAATGCCAGTGTTTTCCTGAAGCGTGGCATCCATGCGGCTGGGCATCACGAACGGCGTCGAAGCGAGCCAATCACGAACGTATCGCAGGTCATTCTTCGCGGGATCGTTGGAGGCCACCGCGGGCAAGCCATCCACGACGTTGGGCGCGATGCTCAGGTGTGCGTAGGACGCCGGCCCATGCAGCCGGATCGAGCCGTCGGGGAAGCCACCAACCAGGGTGTCGACGGCCAGCGTGGGCGAGCGCGCACCGTTGACGAACACTTGCATGCGTGCGCCGGAGAGCACCAGCTTGACGTGGTTCCAACCCGCGGGGTTGATGGGCGCGTGCGTTTGGTACTGCCCGTACAAATCCCATTCGAATAAATGATGCGCTGTGGGCATGTACTGGATACATTCTTCCGACACCGCACAGTCCGCGCTCGGTCGAAAATACAAGGCGTCGGCTGCGTCATCGTGTTGGCGAAAGGTGATGCCGGTAATCCGGCTCCCTACAAATTTTGCGTCAAATTCGATCGTGCCATTGCTGAAGTTGGTGTTCTTCAGCTCGGCATAACCCTTGTTGACCACAAGCACACCCTGCTGGGTTGGATCGTGTTGAAAGGACACGTCACCATTCGCCTGCCATTGCGCAGGTGTCATCGGAATGTGAGTAACGTCGAAGGCGAGAATGGGTTGTGAGAGCCCCATGATTAAGGCAGTAAGCAGCCAACCTCTTAGCCGATAAAGCGCCATCGCCCGACTTGCGTACTTGAATACTATTGACATGTGTTCGATCTCTCGCCTAATGCCTGAATTAAGCCGACTGGCGAAGCCAGCTAGGCTTGAATGAATTGTTAAGCTGCGGTATATGCAAATGACTCGAGACGACCGCAACTCTTGCAACGGTATGTGATTACCGGCAGCGTCTTGTTGCCGGGTTTAACAGCAGACATCTGCCAAAATGACGTGTTGGGATCGCCGCTTGCCCACAAAGCCTGACTGGTAGATCCACCATCACCTTTGTCTAGAATGAATCCATTCTCTAGCTCCCCGTCGCATCTAATGCATCTCTCCATGGTTACCTCGGTATGTCCAGAGCGGCCTGACTAGACATTAGCAACTACTTTATTTGCGACACCTCAGTCGTCCTATCGAAATGATCCGTAGTGGATCAACGATGTTGCGAAACGGCATCCCACCAAGGCGAACGCCACGTTAAGCGGCCGCTTGCCTGATAAAGTTTGGGTACGGGGTGTGGCATCTCGGGCAATCTGGTTGCAGACCACCTTGACTATGCGCTGCTACTGCCGGCGCTGATCACTGGCTGGCAACACTATGCGATTGCGCCAGCTTATCCAGCCGACCACGAGTGAGAATGCCGCCGCGACGAGGGGTGCTATCGCATGCCCGTATTCGCCGTGGACAATAACGGTCACGAGCGCGGCGAGCATGACGGTGAAGCCAAGGGCAGATCCCAACACGCGAGTCGGCGCGCGGAAAAGCAAAATGGCAGCCGTGAGTTCCAGCGATCCGGTCACGAAATGGAACCAGCTCGGATACCCCCATTTCACGTATTCCTCGTGTATCGGTCCCGGGGCGAAAATGTTGCTGAGGGAACCGACAACGAAGAAAGTGGCAAGGACTAAAGGTAAGACTTGGCGCCAGGAGATTTTAGACATTTGTCCGACCTTCGATACTGAGTTTGCTGCCGAAATTGGCTTAACCGTCCGATCGACAAGCGGGCCGATTTACGACGAATGTGGCGGCGGAAAAAGATGAGCCGCGCGACTAGCACTTACCACAGGAGTAAAGGTGTCTGTTTCAACCAGGTGTTGGTCGCCAGTTGCTCCACCACGAACCGAGCGACATCTGCGCGTGCGACCTTTCCACCCTTAACGCTGGCGAGGTCAACGATGGCTCTGACGCTTCCACGAGCTGGGTCGTTGGTGAGCATGCCGGGCCGGACGATGACCCAATCGAGTGAGCTGGCACGGATCGCGACTTCCTGGCGGTCCTTGTCCTTGTAAGCTTGGCTAAGCAGCAAAGGCTGGAAGAGCCGATCGAACACGAAGCCGCCATGGCCGCGGCTATCTCCCACGCCCAAAGCGGAGATGCAGACCAGGCGGCGAACGCCCCTACGCGTCATCGCCATAATCAGCGCGCGTGTCGCTTCGGTCAGCAGGCTGACTTTGCTGAAGCCCATGCCGGTCCCCAATGCACTGACGACGGCATCACAGCCGTCCAGGGCGCGCTCGAGGACGATCTCATTGCGGGCATCGCCCTCGATCAATTCTGCTCCCGGCAGATCGGCGCCTGCCGTCGAGCGAACCAGCGCCACGACGGAATGACCTTTCTGCAGGGCGTCGCGGACGATTAGCCGTCCGGTTCCGCCCGTTGCACCCAAAATAAGAACTTTCATATTTCAATCTCGATCTTGTTCGTTATGGACGCCGCACTTCACAAAGAAATGGGCTCTTTTGGCTTTCTTTCCAGAATCGCGATCGGTTGCGAATCTTCGGAGTGGGGTCCAAAGTCGCAGCGATCGCCGATGCTCGGACTTAAGCTGTAGCGGCCTTCTGAGCCGCCGCAAAAACATCGCGAGCAGACGTTGTGCCAGGGACGTGTTCCGTACCCACCGCCCCGATGTCCATCGCTCCGGCGTTGACGGCCTCATACATGGTTTCGGCCGGCCCAGACTTGCCCTTCGGAATGCCGAACTGCTCGAATGTATCCGCCCAATCGGCCCTTGGGACGGCAACGGCTTTCACGTCGAGCTTCATCACTTCACCTAATTGCGCCGCCACTTCATCGGCGCTCACCATAGAACCGAGTTCAATGAACCGATGGCCCAACCACGCCTGTCCGCTCAGAAGCGATGCGATCTCGGCGCCGATGTCGTTGGTCGCGACCATGGTCGATTTCCGATGTGTCGGGTCGTAGAAGACGGGCAGCGTGCCACCCTGGGCAACCTGAAAGCCGTAAAGGAAGTTTTCGAAAAACCCACCGGCTCGTGCATAGGCGATCGGCACGTTCAGATCGCGAAAACCTTGCTCCAAAAGCGACAGCGCCGTGATTAGCCCCATCTCGCTGGTTTTGTTCGCGCCCATCGACGAAAGTGCGACGACCCGCGGCACCGGCACTTCGATAAGGGCCTCGACATAGTTCGCGATAACGCCCTTTGCTTCCCTGAAATCCGGCGAGGGGGCCCAGATGGGAGGCAACATGACAAATGCGCCATCGACGCCCCTGAGTGCTCGCTTGATGGAGGCTGCATCGTTCCAGTCGCCTTCAACCAGTTCGACACCTTGGTCAGCCCAGCTTGCCGCCTTCGCGCAGTCACGAACCAGCGCGCGCACCTTCTTGCCTTGCGTCAGCAAATGAGTGGCCGTGGCGCCGCCAACTTTTCCGGTAATTCCCATCACTAAAAACATATTCGTTTACCTTCATTTGGTTTGATGGCTCACGGTACCCCGTGCGCTATTATTCGAATACGGGGCATATTCGGAACGGGCCGTGTAGATGAACTTAACAATCGCTCGAACCCATCTGGATGGACTGGTCATGTTTTTGACCGTCGCGGAATATCGAGGCTTTCGCGCTGCGGCTCGGCACCTCGGCATCACGCCATCTGCGGTCAGCCAGGCGATACGCAGTCTGGAAGAACGGGTTGGCGCGCCGCTCTTCTCCCGAACAACGCGAAGCGTCAGGCTGACCGAAGCGGGCGAACGCCTGCTTGCCCACGCGCGCCCGGCGGTCGACATGCTCTCAGCGGGGTTAGACGCCGCGAGTGGTTTGGGTGGCGAGATTACCGGCCGACTGCGCATCAATATGCCCAGGCCCATTTTGACACTGCTGGTGAATCGCTTGCTGCCGGACTTTCTGGATGCTCATCCAAATGTTGAGCTTGAACTAGTGGGCGACGATCGTCCCATCGACATCGTTGAAGAAGGATTCGACGCGGGAATACGACTGGGAAACTTCGTCCAGATTGACATGGTCGCGATGTGGCTGACCCCACCGGAGCGCTTCGTTGTCGTTGGCGCACCGGCACTGTTTAGGAAGCATGGCCGGCCCGCATCCCCGTATGATCTGCAGAACTATCGTTGCATCTTGCTTAGACAATCCGTGCGAGCTCTTGATCACTGGCAATTTGTCGTCGATGGCAAGCGCATCACGGTGGGTGTAGCGGGGCCTTTAGTGATTAACGACATCGACGCATGCGTTCGTTCAGCGCTGAGAGGAGTCGGGCTCTTCCAATTGCCACACTCGCTCGTGATGTCGCATATTGAACATGGCGATCTGCAGACCGTGCTCGAACCTTATTGTGAAGAGGTTCCCGGTCTTTCTCTTTACTATCCAAGTCGAAGTCAGTCACTGCCAAAGCTTCGCGCTTTTGTCGATTTCGCCACCCAGCGAATGCGAAGGGAGTTCAAGCCAAGCGATTACCTGCCCAATCCCATAAGCGACCGAGGCACGATGGGTAGCTGAGAAGCTGTCCACGACAGTTGGCGTCACAGCAGATTTCCGGATGGCTCAAGCCCCATTATCCCGACGATACGGGTTGTCAGGTGTCACACGAAACCGTCTACAGCAAGTGCAACATCCCGTCCCGCGATGCCCAAAAAAGCTTCTTGCGCATCTTCGGCACACCCGCGCGATGCGTGGTTCGCGCAACCACGCGCAGAAAACCGACAACCATGGCAGGATCACCGACGCCGTCTCCATCAGTGAGTGGTCACCGGCTATCGAAGATCGCACCGTGCCCGGTCAGTGGGAAAAGAATCTGCTGTTCGGTGACAAGAACAGTCAGATAGCCATTCTGGTCGAACGGCAAAGTCAACCCACGCGATACCGTGACGGCGATCGATGCACTGATCAACCACGCGAAAAGGAGCTTTATCGATCGCTGACGTGGATCAAGGATCGGAGATGGCCAGTCATCGTCGCTTAACCTTAGCGACCGACATCCAGATTTACTTTTGTGATCCGTACAATCCTGGCAACGTGGCTCGTACGAGAATACCAACGGAACCAGATCAGCGATGGACGAATGATCAGGCGATGATTTCGCCGAGCGCTTCTCTTATCACCAGTTCGAGATGATCGGCGGTCAAGTTTATGACGGCGTTGCTTTTAAGCAGAAAGATCGATACTGGACTCATTGAGGGCAACCCTAGCGCATCGCCCACGTCCGAAACCGAGGTCGGTGCATTCAGTCGGGTACGCGCTGTAACACCGAGACCGGCTTCGGCGGCCGCCCACACTGCCGAGACGCTTCCGCTGGACATGGCGATCCGCCATGGAATGTTCGCCTGATCCAGCGCCTCGATGGCGGCCTGCCTGAACGTGCAAGGCTGATCAAGTATCAGTAGCGGTACCGGGTCATGGCGTCGCCAAGACACGTCAGGATTTGCGAACCACCGTACGGCCAATTGTCCCACCGCCGGTGCGCTATCCGCTGTTGAAACGCCGAATGCCAGAGCGAGGTCAAGGTCGCCTGCCACGACCGCCTGAGTCAGTTCGACACTGCGCCCGACCTTGATACCAATGCTCACGGCAGGGTGCGCTCCAGCAAAACGCGCCAGGGTCTGCGGCAGCAAGGTTTGGGCGAAGTCCTGCGGCATACCGAACGAGACCTCTCCGCCGCGGGCCAGTCCTCCCATGGCTAAGTAAGCTTCGTCGTTGATCTGCAAAAGTCGACGGGCATAGCCCAGCAAGACCTCCCCTGCGGGTGTCAGCATTTGTTGGCGACCAGACTTCTGAAAGAGTTCGCAACCCACGCGTTCCTCGAGCGATTTCAGCTGCAAGCTGATAGCGCCCGGGGATCGGTGAAGTTTGCGCGCAGCCCTCGCGAAACCCTGCAAATCGACGGCGGCTACAAAGGTTCTGATGGCAGCAATATCGAGATTCATAGTTTAGAAATACTAATCGATAACCGATGAAAGACTTCATAGTTGTGCATAGTTTGAGCCGGTATGGTGTCCCGACTTGCTTCTTCAGGGAACCTTACCGATGGCCGATGTGGCCTTTATTGGACTTGGCAGGATGGGCGGACCGATGGCGGGCATCTGGTGAAAAGCGGCCACCATGTCTCGGTGTATAACCGCAGCGCCGCACGTGCCAAGGCATGGGCTGATAGTTACGACGGAATTATTTGTGCGACACCAGCCGAAGCTGCGAGCAACGCAGATTATGTTTTCACCTGCGTAGGCAACGACTCTGACCTTGAAGAAGTCGTTTGCGGACCGGTAGGCGTGTTGTCTTCGATGCGCGGCGACGCATTCTTGATTGATCATACGACGACGTCTGCCCATGTCGTGGATGTGGTGGAGCGGGCCTCGGTCGAACGCGGTGTCCAGTTCCTCGATGCCCCGGTATCCGGGGGCGAAGCCGGTGCGATCAAAGGTGAGCTGTCGATCATGGTCGGTGGCAATAAAGCAGCGTTTGATCAATCCCTGCATGTACTCAAGAGTTACGGAAAGCGCGTCGTTCATATGGGCGTGAGTGGCGCCGGTCAGCGCACGAAAATGGCAAATCAGATTTGCATTGCGGGTGTCATACAAGCATTGGCGGAAGCTGTGGCTTTCGCCGAGAACGCGCAGCTCGATATGGCGAAAGTACTGCACGTTATCGCAGGCGGTGCCGGACAATCATGGCAACTCGATAACCGGGGCGCCACCATGCACGAGCGTCGATTCGATTTCGGCTTCTCGGTGGACCTGATGCGCAAGGACCTGGGGCTATGCCGTGATGAAGCATCGAGAAATGGAAGTCAGCTACCAATGACTAGTGTCATCGATGAATTTTATGCCGAGCTTCAGCACCGGGGTGCAGGCCATTTGGATACGTCGAGCCTGATCGAATTGCTCGCTACGACTCGCGGTCGCCCGTAAGAGGAGCCTGAATATGTTTGCGATGCTATACGCGTTCGATTTTTTGAAACGTATCATTCGAGCCCAGCTGGCCTCTCGCATGGAAGGTCCGAAGCTCTCAACCTATCGGTCATGGCGCAACGCACTTGTTCTTTTTTTGTGGCTGCCAGCTTTCTCTCCAGCCATATGTCATGCGTTTTCAGGTAGCCGCAGCGAAGATCTTTCTTCGCGACTCGCAGAGCAGAACGCCCTCTTTGTTCGGTATGAGAAAAACGAACAACAGCGCAATGTTGACTTCCCGGATCGATCATTTCGCTCTATTGCAAAAGAACATCAAGACAACGTAATACTACGGACGAATCTTGCCGCTATTTCGACGGACGGCTTCGCAGAACAGGATTTGCTGTCACACGAAATACTTCTGCGTGAACTCGATCAAGAAAGCCGAGATTACGATCTGAAGCTCTATGAGCTTCCGCTCGCTGAGGGTGAGGGCATTTATATAGACCTCGCCGAACTTGGTGACGGCAACTTCCAGTCAGCCGCGGATTACGCCGACTACCTGAAAAATCTACGGGAAATTCCCCGAGTATTGCGGCAGGCAGAAGATCTCGCGAGGCTGGGCATCAAAGATGACGTGCTTCCAGCGCGTTACCTATTGGAGAAGGTGGTCACGGCATGCGACGACATCATTACAGAAGATCCATTTCTCAGGCCGACCAAAAAATTTCCCACGTCGATTTCGACGTACGACCAAGATCGCATCACGGCAAAGGTCACTGAAGTCGTAAACGATGAAGTCATTCCCGCGTATAAGAGTTTTCGGGATTTTGTGAAGAGCGACTACGCTCCGCACGCCCGTCGAGGCATCGGACTGAGTAGTCTTCCCCGTGGGGCCGAGATGTATCAGAACGCCATCCACGAACAGACCACGACCAACATGACGCCCGTGGAAATCCACGACCTCGGTTTGCGAGAGGTCGCACGAATTCAGGGACTGTTGCAGAGTGTCGCTCATCGAGCCGGGTATGCCAGCCTCGCCAGCTATCGTGCCGCGTTGAAGATCGATTCAAAGTATCGACCTTCTTCTCCAGAACAAATTGTGGATGATTTCCATCGCTATGTGAGCGCGATGCAACCCCGCCTGCCAGACCTCTTCGAGGAATATCCGAAGACTTTGCTTACCGTAGAAGCAGGTTCGCCTACGAATCCGGGATTCGGTACGCACTTCGTGCCAGGATCAGCGGATGGCAGCAGACCCGGACGCGTTGTTGTCGCCGTGTCCAACTTTTCACAACGAAGCCTTATCAGCGACGAGACGCAGGCTTATCACGAGGGCATTCCTGGCCATGCTTTACAGGTCGCCATTCAGCAGCACCTCAAGGGTTTGCCCGAATTTCGTTCAGAACTTCGAAACACGGCCTATGTCGAGGGCTGGGCGGTTTACGCGGAAGCGCTGGGTAAGGAAATAGGCTTCTTTCAGGACCCTGCTTCGGATTATGGACGTCTAAATCTTGAGCTCATGCGCGCTGTTCGCTTGGTTGTAGATACGGGCATCAACGCGGGCGGATGGACTCGGGAACAAGCCGTCTCTTACTTCCGAGAAAGCGGCGCGGCCGATGAGCCCTCTTTGCAAGCGGAAATCGATCGATATGTGAACTGGCCTGCCCAAAGCCTGGGATACAAGATCGGGCAACTGAAATTCATCGAACTCAGGGAACGTGCCCGAAGAGAGCTCGGTCCTAACTTCGATATCAGGAAGTATCACGAGGAAGTGCTGGATGCCGGCAGCCTCCCCTTGGATTTACTTGAAGCCCGAGTCGACCACTGGATTGAGCGGGAGAAGAGTCTCGGACGCCCATCGCATGCATAGCGAAGTGGCTTGATAAGTAAGCGGGCTCCGCTTACAGAAGGTCGCGTCTAACGAACACGGGTTGTAAGTTTCCTGCTTGCAATGCCCCTGCGAAATTGGCGCTGGCCCAAGTGTTTGCGATACGGGTAGGCCATTCACGGATCGATGGATGGCGGTGCCCATTTGGCTGGCATCGACACCCTGGACTACAAAATCGATTATCCGGTCGTTCAGATTCAGGCCGGTCGCATGCTCTGGATGTTCGTCCAGGAAACGCGGTAGGTCCGGCACAACATGCAGGGGGCCAAATGTGCCGTCCACCAATGCCTGCAATCGGCCCGACGAGCTAGCGTTCGCTTCGCGTGAAACCGTATACGCATCATCAGCGTGCCACAGCGTGTCTCCTGCTCTCACTAGCGCAGCGCGCTTCGGTCGAACCAAGCCACGTTACGGATTTTCTGAGATGAATAGGGGATGCAGCTGACACCCTGGAATCGGCTGAACGTGGTTTGCGTAAGAAATCGTCAATTCGCACCAGCACCGACGCCGATCCTGAATTTGTCGATGTGGCGACGAGACGCATTTCCGACTTTCATCGCATGCATCCCGACATGGCCATAATTTCTGCGCACGACCGCGTCGCGTTTACCAAGGTTTTTCCGTAACCCATCTACCTGCATTTCCAATTGCCATTAAACGCAATGAGTCCATGGAAGAACTTGCTAGCTTTGTCGAACCCGTCAGCTCCATCGCCGCGACAAACGGGAGCAGGTTGGGCAGCTCGAAAGTCACCGTTTAGCAAACCTTATCAATGACTTTAAAACCGCTCGCTTTTAAGGGGCGAGCGAACCTTCCAGACTCCCGCGACTGTCCTACGGTTGCGGAGACCCTTATGTTGCTAATGCAGTACCGGTTCGACTTGGACGACGATCATGACATGACGGCCCTGCGCGAGCGGGTAGGGGTCATTGGTTCCAGTTTTAACTCGCTCGCCGGCCTGGTCCAAAAAGCGTTCCTCGTCTCGAACATCGCAAAAGGCCATCCCAATCGGTACGCACCTTTTTATGTCTGGCGGGATGAGGAGGCCATGCAAGCATTCGTTCTCTCGAACGCATTTGCGCAGGTCTGCGCCAAATATGGCCGGCCCAGGGTGCGTGCATGGATGAGTATTTATTCGAGAACGGAAGACGACTATCACATGCCGGGGCAAGCGACTCAGGAGTTCATCTCAATCGAACCTTCCACTGATCTCGGCGTCTTGGCGTCTGACGAGCAGGCCAAAGCAGATGCCTTAGGACGTGATGGGGAATTGCACTCGATCCATATCGGACTCGACACCACCATGTGGCAACTCGTCCGCACCTGCTTCTGGTATCAGTCGCCGGAAGCGACGCCGGGCATTGACGCCTATGACCTGGAATACCTCGCCTTTCCTCAAAGAAAGCGCCTGAGCGCATGAAATACATCCACATCTATGCGTCCGGTCGAACCTGTCTGGCCGACCGTGGCCAGGGAGAACATGCGTGAAATTCGTGATGACAACCATGGCGCTGGTGGTGTCGCTTGCATTGGCAGGCTGCGATGCTGCCAATGGGGCGACTGCTGCTTGG
Source organism: Rhodanobacter sp. K2T2 (assembly GCF_013408815.1). Lineage (NCBI taxonomy): Bacteria > Pseudomonadati > Pseudomonadota > Gammaproteobacteria > Lysobacterales > Rhodanobacteraceae > Rhodanobacter > Rhodanobacter sp. K2T2. The sequence continues at coordinate 84,366 of NZ_JACCCA010000009.1, forward strand.
CCACTTCCACAGGCGACCCCGGCACCAGCGCCGGTAGCGCCCCCGCGGGATGTCGCTTATCCCGGCACCCTTCGCCTCGACGTGGACGCCAGTGATGCCATGCGTGGCATCCACCGCATCCACGAAGTCATTTCCGTACGCGGAATGAAGCAGCTGACGTTGCTGTTCCCCCAATGGATTCCGGGCGATCCGGTGCCGCCCAATGTGCTCGACCAGGTCGCAGGGCTTGCTTTCAATGTGGACGGGAAGCGCCGGCCATGGCGACGCGATCCTGTGGAACAAGCAGCATTCCACGTCGACCTGCCTCCGGGGGCACAGGAAGTGGACGTCGATTTCGAGTTCCTTTTCCCCGCCAGCGCGGCGATCGGCCCCGTGCTGTCAACCCCGACGATGGTTGATCTTCAGTGGCAGAGCCATGTGCTCTACCCGGCCGGCTACTACTCGCGCGGCATTCAGGTCGCCCCCACGGTGACGCTACCTCACGACTGGCAGTTCGCTTCGTCGCTCGACGGTGCCACTCGCGTCGGTGATGTCGTACGGTTCTCTCCCGTGTCGCTCGATGCGCTTGTGGATTCTCCGGTCATGGCAGCGCGCTGGATGAGGCAGTATGCCCTCAGTGACGACCCGGTGCCGGTACGACTTGACGTTGCGGCCGATACGGAGTCCGGCCTCCTCGTGCCGCCCGAGGCTCTCGACAAGTACCGTCGCGAAGTCGCGCAGGCTTATAAATTATTTGGCGGCCAGCACTACGATCATTACGACATGCTGGTCTGGCTGGCGAACGATTTTGGCCCGGCCTACTTCGAGCAGAGTCGCTCAGGGGAGAATGGCTTCCCTACAGCGTTCTTCAGTGACCAGGCGCGCTACGGTCGATCTCTTGGCGCTCCGTTTCACGGCTTCGTCCATGCGTGGAATGGCATCTTCCGCGTTCCCGCGACGATGTGGACGGCGAATCTGAATGTCGCACCTCAGGACTCGTTACTCTGGGTGTTCGAGGGCTTGACGATGTACTGGAACGGCGTGCTCGACGCACGGTCAGGGGTCGCCAGCCGGGAGGACGCACTCAGGAGCTGGGAGTCCACCGCATCGGCATATGCGAACCGTCCCGGACTGGAGTGGCGGACGTTGCAGGACGCCTCCGAAGAGGTGCTCATCCAGCACGGCAACAACATCATCTATCCAGAGGAGCGACTCCAGCCCTGGCCAGATTGGCAACTCAACACTCTGGACGCGTATCTGCAGGGCCAGTTGATCTGGCTTGACATCGACACGCTGATCCGCGAACGCAGCAAAGGTCGCAAGTCGTTGGATGACTTCGCGCGTGGCTTCTTTGGGATCCGTAACGGCAGCCGAGTTCCCGTGCCTTACACGTTCGAGGACCTCGTTGCCGCGCTGAACTTCGTCACGCCGTACGACTGGGCAACCTTCCTGCGCGCGCGGGTAGACAGCGTGGGTATCAATACAGATCTCGACGGCATCACGCGCGCCGGCTATCGGCTGACCTGGAGCGGCCAACCGTCAGGCTTCCAACAAGCCAGCGAGACCAAGAGCGGTGGGAGTAACCTCAGCTTCTCGATCGGCGTCAATCTGAAAAAGGACGGCGAGGTGACTAGCGTCGTCTGGGGCAGCGCAGCGTGGCGCGCAGGTCTGGTTGTCGGCGCGAAGGTGCTCTCGGTCGACGGGCGGCTCTACCAGGCATCGGTGATCAAGTCAGCCATTTCGGATTCGCGCGGCGATCGTCCCATTCAATTGCGGGTCGCACGAGGTCAGACGGAGTATGCGCTTTCACTGACGTGGGACGGCGGTTTGCGCTATCCACATCTGGAACGAGTGCCGGGAACACCGGACTTGCTCGACGACATCCTGCGGCCCAGGCCGTGAGTGAGCTCATATCTCCGGCAGATGGCAACCTTCAACCTGGTGATTGCAAGACTGTGCATCCGCGGCGGAAGGCCTCGATCTGCGGTGTGAAAACGGGGAAAGCAATTTCTGTTTCAGGTCGGATCTGGCGCACGCGCAGCTCGCCCGGACGGCTGCATTGCGGCAACTTTGCTGGGGCCGCGCAATCATTTCGACAAGTGGAGATCAAAATATGGGATGTTGGCCGTGGCAAAAGTCTGTGTGGCGAGACCAGGTGCATGCTGCGCTGGTGACCGGCCTGTGCCTCTGCATGGTGACGGCAATTGGCTACGCGGCACCTTTAGAAAAGCCGGCATGGCGCCAGACCGTACGTGCGTTCGCGGCGAGCAACTTCAAGAATCCCGCCTGGGGACTTTCCCATTCCGAGCGGGACTACGAGCTGGCCGGTCAACTGGCCGCATCTGATCATGTCGTGCTCGATGACGACGTGCTTTTTGCCGCGGCGTACCTGCATGACATGGCTGCTTTCAAGCCCTGGGAGGTCGAGGGAAAGGACCACAGCGATGTCGGTGCGATGACGATCGACATCGTCCTGAAGGGCACCAGCTTTCCGCGTGACAAGTTTGAAGCCGTTCGCGGCGCGATCCGCACGCACATGTATTACCGCATGCCTGTCGGCCCTGAAGCGACCTACCTTCACGATGCAGATGCGCTCGACTGGCTCGGAGCGATCGGTATAGCCAGGGTGCTGGCGCTCGCTGATTCGCACGGCCAAAGCCCGACCGTGCCCGACGAGATCGCGCTGATCGAGAAAAACATGAAGGAGGTGCCTCCGCACATTGTCTCGTCGGCTGGTCGTTTGCAAATCGCAGCAAGGATCGCAGAGGAATCCGAATTCTTGAAAGAATTGCGTAGCGAGTCAGACGACTTTCGTTCGCTGTAAATGACCCCGATATGGTTAAGGCAACCGGTGATTCTGTCGGCGGCGGCTGACGAACCAAAAAGAGACAAGTCGGCATCACTTTCAAATTGATGGAACGCCTGTCGCCGACGTGGCGTCGCTCCTTGATCGTTTGAGCGCACCTCTAACCGCTCGTTCAACTTTAACCCGCGCTGCTATTTCTCGACTGACCAGATCGTATGCGCCGGCACTCAAAGCGCAGCGCCAACATCTAGATCATGCAATGATCAGCCTCAAAGAAAATAGGGGCACTGGCCTGGCCGATCTTGCGCGAGTTCCAGTGCCTTGCAGAGAGGCAGTTAGAGTGGTGATATCAGGCCAGCGTTTCGTTCGCTCCGTAACTTCTTATTTTTCGAGTCTGAACAGCTTATGATTTTCCGTTCTGTTTTAACAACGCTGATCGCGCTGTCTCTTACCGGCACAGTTGCTGCACAGTCGGTTGCCGGCATGGAGGCGGCCCAGTCGCGGAAGACTTCCGACTTTCCACTGAAGCCGACTCCAAGCGAGGCCGATGCGGCGTTGATCTCAGCGCAACTTCTCACTCGCTTCCACTATGACGCGCGACCGCTGGACAGTGCCATGTCGGCCGAGATTTACGACCTGTACGTCAAGCAGCTGGACCCGGAGAAAATCTTCTTCTCTCAACAGGACGCGGCGAATTTTGCTAAGTACCGCGACAAGCTCGGTGACGCGATCTGGAATAGGGATCTAAGCGCGCCCTTCGACATATTCAATCAATATCAGCTGCGCACAGTAGGCCGCATGACATACGCGCGCAATTTGTTGAAGAAGGGTTTTGACCTCGATTCCAATGATTACTACGCGATCGACCGCAAGGAAGCGTCGTGGTCAAAGGACGAGGCCGAGCTGAACGATATTTGGCGCAAGCGAACGTTGAATGACTGGCTGCGGCTCAAGCTCGCCGGAAGAAGCGATGACGACATCCGCAAAGTGCTGGACAAGCGTTACGCCGGTTACATCGAGCGTACCAAGCAACTGAATAGCCAAGATGCATTTCAGATCTTCATGACGGCTTACGCGAATTCCACGGACCCCCACACCGATTATCTGGGGCCGCGCCAGTCAAAAGAGTTCGACATCGAGTTGAAGCTTTCTGTCGAAGGTATCGGCGCCACACTCTCATCGCGAGGCGACTACACCCAGGTAGCTCAGTTAATCCCGGGCAGTCCGGCCATGAAATCGAACAGATTGCATGTCGGGGACTATGTGCTGGGCGTCGGGCAGGGTGCCAACGGCGCCATTGTCGACGTGATCGGTTGGCGTGCGGACGATATTGTCAATCTGATCCGCGGAAAGAAAGACACTATGGTGCGTCTCGAAGTCGCCCCTGAAGCTAAAGGGGTGGATGGCCAACATGTGCTCATCAGCCTGGTGCGCCAAAAGGTCATCAATGAACAGCAGGCGGCCCAGAAAAAGATCATCGACATCAATGAGGGCGGCGTCGACCGCAAGATCGGCGTCATCGAGCTGCCTACGTTCTACACTGACTTTGGCGCGCATAGTGAAGGCGACAAGAATTTCAAGAGTGCCACTCGGGACGTCGCCCATCTGCTCGGTGACCTTAAGGCCGAACATGTTCAAGCTGTGGTGATCGATCTTCGCAACAACGGCGGTGGCTCGCTCTACGAGGCCAACGAACTAACAGGCTTGTTCATTGACAAAGGCCCTACCGTACAGGTGCGCGATGCGAAGGGTCAGGTACAGGCGCAAGGAAAAGGCGTCGCCATGCCAATGACTTGGTCTGGCCCACTTGCGGTGCTGGTCAACCGAGGAACGGCTTCGGCATCCGAAATTTTCTCCGCTGCGATTCAGGACTATGGCCGCGGATTGATCATTGGCTCACCCACCTTCGGCAAGGGCACGGTACAGACGCTGATCGATCTGGACAAATTCGCATCTGACGCGGGCGCGGACTTTGGCTCGTTGAAGATGACGATCCAGGAGTTTTTTCGCATCAACGGCGGATCTACGCAACTCAAAGGGATCACGCCGGACATCGCTTTTCCAACCAATGGCGAAGAGAAGAGCTACGGCGAGTCTACTTATGCTAATGCGCTCAAGTGGACACAGATCCCGCCAGCTGACTACCAACCGGTAGCCGACATGAAGGCCTACCTGCCGCAGCTCGAACATATGCACGCCGAGCGCGATGCCAAATCGCCGGCCTGGCGATTGACGCTGGATGAGCTCGCGCAGGATAAAAAGCTGGCAGACCGAAACAGCATTTCGCTCAATCTGGCTCAGCGTCAGGCCGAACGTAAGCAGCTTGATGCGATTATCGAAAACTTCCGCGCCCGTCAGAAAGTGATCAACGGCGATTTTTCGGTCACGGACGATAATCTCGACGATGGCCTCAACGCGAATGAGCGCAGCCTTGCTGCCGAGCTGAAAGAAGAGGCGGATGCCAAGAAGGCGCCAGATCCTCAATTGAACGAAGCCGCTCATATTTTGTACGACGCGATCAGTTTGATCACTGCTGATCCTCAACTAGGTTCGCAAGTCCTGCCTTATGGCGGCAGGGAAGGTATGGCTTATCTGGGTGACCACATCCATACCGCACATGCGGGTAGCCACGCCCAGCGGCTATCGCCCCGATTGATCCTGAACAGCGCGACGTAACGCGGGTGTCGCATAACAAAGATGCCCTTGGCTATCCCGACTCAATCAGCGCAAGTTGAATCCATCTCGGCAGTTGATGCGTGAGTCCGCTTTTCATATCGCAAGTGGCGTCGAAACTTAGTCTGAGTCTCGGCGGAAGTCGCACTGCGAATTTCTCTTAACATGACCTGTCTCCCAGTACGAGGCTGGCGGGGGTCAGATGAAGTTGACATCCAATGGGTCGGAAAATGCGCCAAAGCGCTTGGTTTTACACCAGCCGTAATCGATATTGCGAGAGCGGGCCAGAAAGCCCGGGCCGGTCGGTTTGCAGTCAAGCTGTGGATGTGCCGGAACGCTGGATGGCGCAAGAGTGATATTCGGAAGATGCCCTATCCAGCCAAAGTACTCCGCGTTTGTCAGGCTCGACACGAATCTTCAATCCCGCACGGATCACCTGAGCAAACCGCGCACGCGCTACCTTCTTAGCTGACTACGTCGTAGCGCCAGAGTGTCATTTCGAGTGCCAGACGTAAAAGGCTTGCAGCGTCGAAGAAGTACGCTTCCCGGCTAAAAAACATTTATACGCAAGATCGAACTTCTTTAAGGTATTTGTAAAGCGCGGCGCGCGAAATGCCGATACGTTCGGCGATGACGGGTGGCGCATTGCGCACGCTCAGCAAGCCGCTGCCGCTGATTTTTTCTATCAGCGCGAGGCGCAAGCCGCTGTTGAACGACTTCGCCGGCATCCCTTGCTCGCGCTCGATGGATTGCACAAGGCGCTCGAGGGATTGCCGCCAATTGTCGTGAAAGAACGGCGCATGCGGTTCCAGGGATTCGGGTAGAAACGCCAGCGCAGACATTTCGTCCCTGACGCGTTCGAGCGTGGAGACGTCGAAGTTGATGCACATCATCGCGATGGGTTGCTGGTCGATATCGCGAATGACTGCGGTGACGGAGCGCATATTGCGGCCGTCTTTGTTCACCTTGCGGTAGGGGCCGATCACTTGCTGCGCGAGGCTGTCTTCGGAAACCTGATCCGCCACCGAGGAGTCACCCACGCGCCGCTTGGAAATGGGGTTGGCTATATGGGCCACTTTCAAGGATGACAAGTCGTGGATGACCACTTCCACGTGCGGTCGGAAAAGCGTCGCGATGGCGTCAGCGATAGGAAAGTAAGCGGCAAATTTCTGCTGGTCGTGTTTCGTTTTTTTCGGCATATCGATCGTTCTGCTGGGATGTCACGGGGTAGCCGCTTTAACGGCAGGCCATGTCTCGCGGTACGGAGAGGGCGCGAGCCTCCGCTACGAAGTAGACAATATGTCTAAGATTGACTGTTTGTAAATAGCCTTGCTAGGCTGACTGCTGTTGGCGCCACCGCTACGTGGGGACAGGGTCAGTGAATTCGCTTATCGAACACCTTACTTTTCGGCCATGGCATCTCACTTCGACGTTTGCCGGCAGGCGCGAGCAGGTCAGGGCTTCTCTGGACGGCGTCTTTCACGGTCGAATGAGAATGTTTTGCGCTGGCGTTGGCATCGCCTTGGGCTCTTTCCTGGCGCAAGCCAGCGCTGCGACATTGCCCCAGCCGTTGCCTTATCCGGCACCGATCGTCGCTCCCCGCGATATGCCGTTCAATGGCACGGTAACGCTGGCAGTCGACGCCACGGATATGGCCCACAAGCTGTTTGTCGTCAGGGAGAATCTGCCGGTGCAGGCATCGGGTCCGCTGACGCTGCTTTATCCGTCCTGGGAAGACGCAAGCCATGCCGAGACGATTCCGGTGGCCAATCTTGCCGGCCTCGTCGTCAGCATCGATGGGAAGGCCGTGGAATGGCAGCGCGACGCGGTCGACATGCATGCCTTCCACATCAACGTGCCCGATGGCGCACGTTCGGTTGATGTCGAGTTTCAATATCTCACGCGGGCATCGGATGCCATGATGACGCCCAGCCTCGTCGACGTGCAGTGGCAGCGGCTGTTGCTTTATCCGGCTGGCTGGTTTGCCAGAAATATTTCCTTTGCGACCCGTTTGAAGTTGCCCGCAGGTTTTCAGGCCTTCACGTCATTGGATGTGGATCGAGTGTCTGACAGCACGGTCATTTACGAGCCTGCCTCGCTGGAGGCGCTTACCGATTCTCCGGTGTATGCCAGTCGATATTGGCGACGGGTGAAACTGACCTCGAACGACGTGCCGCCGGTCTGGCTCGATATGCTTGCCGACAACCCAGGGAGCCTAGCTGCAACGAACGACGATTTGACCCGGCTACGTCGGCTGCTTGAGCAGACGCGGCAGCTGCTCGGGCCGGCGCATTACGATCATTACGATGCGATGGTTACGCTGAGCGATGCGTTTTCGGCGGGCGGCATCGAGCACCTGGAATCCGGCGAAGACAATCTGCCGGCCAACTACTTCACCGAAAGCGCCCAGCAGCTGAATAACAGCGACTTGATCGCGCACGAGTACGTGCACTCCTGGAACGGCAAATTCAGACGGCCGGCCGATCTCTGGACGCCGACGTTGAACGTGCCGATGCGCGATAGCCTGCTGTGGGTCTACGAAGGGCAGACGGAATTCTGGGGTCGCGTACTCGCCGCACGCAGTAGTCAACGCACAAAACAGGAAACGCTCGATAAGCTGGCGCTCGATGCGGCAGTCGTCGATGCACGGGTGGGACGCCGCTGGAAAACCCTGCAGGACAGCAACAACGATCCCGTCTACATGGCGGGACATGCCGTGGCCTGGCGGGACTGGCAGCGTCGCGAAGACTATTATCCGGAAGGCGTGATGCTGTGGCTGTATGTCGATGCGGTGATGCGCGAGCGCAGCGAGGGCAGGAAAGGTCTGGACGACTTCGCTCGTGCGTTTTTCGACGTGGAGAACGGTTCACGTATCACTTCGACCTATACCTTCGAACAGGTGTGCGAGACGCTCCATCAAGTGGTCCCTTACGACTGGCGTCGGTTCCTGCAATCGCGTCTGGACGCTCACGATGCCGGTGTTCTGGATGGCCTGGCGCGGACGGGCTGGCGACTGGTTTATACCGACACACCGACCGCGACCTTCGTACAAGATGAGGCGGATGCCGACGCGATCAACCTGATGTACTCGATCGGTTTGTCGATATCGAGCAAGGGCGACGTGAAGGCGGTTTCCTGGCACGGTGCGGCCTTCGATGCCGGCATGGCGCCGGGAGCACGCATTATTTCGGTCGATGGCGAACCGTATACCCACGATCGGATGCGAACAGCGGTGAAGTCGGCCGCTCGTATACCGATCGAGATTAAGTTCGAGGCAGATGGGCAGACTCGCACCGCCGAGCTTGCGTATCACGGAAGTCTGCGTTACCCGCGGCTCGAGAGAATCACGGGCAGCGTCGATCGTCTAAGCCTTCTGCTGGCGCCGCGAAGCGGCAGTTAATTGGTGTCTAAAGGCAGGTCCTCGCTTATCGGCGGTGATGAGTCGTCCGGGCAGCAGACGAGGCGGTCGACCGGAACTTCGACCCCACCTCCGGCAACGCACCAACGGGAGTTAGGTCGACCGCCCCGCGTTTCTCGAGCGCATCGTCCTCCTTCGAGAAGTTGTCGAGCATGCCACGATCACTGTTCTGAATGAACTCGCTGATGGCGACCACTACGCGGAACGCCATGTCGTCGATCTGGTCGAGCACGACGGAGAACGATTGTGCAAGAAGTGTACATATTCGCGGAGCGCGACCCTACAGGCGTTTCACTCGAATCGAGCAGGCAACCCTGGCGCTCGAACAGTAATCAAGTCGAGAGATCGGAACACGATAGGTTGACCTTGAAAAGGTGCTGGAAGGGGCGGGTGAAATATGGAATTACATCATCCCCGCTGCTTTCTGGCTGTTGCTGAAGAATCCACTTAGCTCGTGCAGCGGAGCGACTGCACAACGTGCAAACATCTCTGTCGAGCGCGATCAAGGATCCGACGCCAAATCGCGTTCCCCCAATGCCGGTCATCGCGGCCGCTCGCCGTTTGCCCGGTGCAAAGGTCACGCCTATGGTTCCGCCGTACTTGCCGATAGGGATGGCGGCAATACGTAGTGGATGGGTCTACGTGATAGCGCTATTCATTCTCTCAAATGTTTGTCGGTACGACACTTGGCACTCGAACGGTGGGATACCGTGCGCCCTTAGCGCACAGCAAGTCCAACAACCTAGCAGCAGTGTTTGATATTTCAGCGATCCCCGTTATCTCTATCAGAGGTCCTCGATTCCTCTAGCGTGCTACCAACGATGTGCCGTCGGCGTCTCTGCAAAACTGTGAACAGACGTACTTCAATCTTGCGACGTCTTCGGCCTCAATTACGGCATCTCGCCCATGACTTTGTCGATGTCTCCGATAGCTTCGCCCGTCGGGCCGACGCAGTGGCTACCGTTGCGGTAAGGCCGGCAATGCGATCCATTCCCCGAGATCAGCTTTTTACAAATTTCAGAATGAAGCGGTCGGTTTTACCCAGAATCGATGGATCGCCGGAAAATTTGGTGTGATCGTCCTTCGAATTGGCGAGCAAATTGCTGCGACCGGCGAGCTTGAATCCAGCAGCCTGAAAGTCAGCTTCGACACGCTCCGGGTCGATGCGATGGAGCTTCTCGACAGTGGCGCGCGGATCACCGGGCAGAGCGGTATGGTCGATCACCCCGACAACACCGCCATGCCGCATGGCGGCATAGAGGGCACGAGTGAACTCACTTGGATCCGTACGAGGGATTTGGTATTTCGCCGATTCCCAGTAAAGGTCGTGGTAGTTGTTATTGATGATCGCGAAGTCGAGGCTGTCGGCAGGAGCAGAAAAATGTGCCCATGGATAGAATTTCAGCGTTAACGTCTTTTCGCGCTGAAGCAGAAGTTCCCAAGCCTTAGTGACGGCCGGGTCGGCTGGCGGCCGGTCCGCTTGGAAGGCCGTGACGTGGCCGGCCGAGCCGACGACGAGCCCCATGATCTCAGCCCAATATCCTGTACCCGTCATCAGGTCGGCAGCCTCCATGCCAGGTTTTAATCCGAGGAACGTTAAAACGCCGGCGGGCTTTCGGGCGGCATCCAATGCTTGCGCGGCGCTTGATCGGTTTGATGTTGCAACTGCAGCTTCAATTGCCGAATTGCCAGTCGCAGCAGCGGCTGGCAACGTGTGAAACGCGAAGGCGATTCCACACGCAAGCGTGCCAACCCAAGTTTTGTATGTCATTTCCTATCCTAGTCTCAAAGAGCTTGTTAACAGCAGAGGGGCGATGTCGATTAAAAATGCAGAAAACTTAGGTAATAAATCCGTGTCCGTAGGTGCATCTGTAACACTCCCGCTGCCAGGGCAGCTTTAAGTGTGTTGCATCCACCGGTTGAACCCACCTGCGAACATTGGCGTCGAGTGATGCAAGACTTCGGGACTGCTGGCAGCGTTGCAAAGGAGGAATGTGGCTCTGCCGATAGCCCTCAATTTGATCGACGATTCTGGAAAACCGTGCTGCTCACCCTTGCCCATATTTGTTTTTCCTGCCTGTTTTTTACGACATGGCCAAACAAAGCCTGTGATGCGCTTCGATAACGCAACGCACTCGTCAGAAGAATCAGTCTTCATAAAACAGGTCGAGTTATTTGACTTTCTGAGCAGAACGCGAACTCCGCAGCGCCAAAGCAGCTAAGAAACTCAGTCGATGAGAAGCTCGCCGCCCGAGACCTCGAACACCTTGCCGATGACTTAGGGGTTGGTCATGAGAAAGTCGTGGCGTGACCAACGTCCGCAGGCGTGCCGCGCCGGCGCACGGGGAACCTCTCGCGCACCTTCTGGCGCACGTCGGCGGCCTGGCCTCCGTCAGAAAGTCCCAGAAAGGGGTGTCGATGAAGCTTGAACGCGACAGAGCTCCAGCGCGGGCGAACGCCCGAGCGCTTCGACCGCGGAGAAGACCGAGGTAACGGCGACCGTCCGGCTTCTAGGATGGGAGAGCTACGCCTTTGATGAGCGGTGACGGCTCGACAAACGTGGGCATCTTCAAGCCCTCGTCGTGGAGATAAATGGCAAGATCAAGCGAAGCATCAGCGACGTCCCATTGGGTGACCAAACCATTTTCGATCCGTAGAATGAAATTCTCTACCGACGTTCCGGTCTTTCCAGTCGGAGCGAGACCGTTGAAGGGACGATCGTGCTTCCAGTGGAGGTTGATCGTGACGAGACCGCGATCCCCAGCGACAAAATGGTCGACCAGGTCGGTCCTCGGGCGGAAAGCGTCAATGAACGACTGGTTCCATCGCTTGAGAGCGGCTATCCCATCGATGTTGCGCCCTGCAGTGCTGTTGGACTTGACGTCGGGATGGATCACTGCATCCCAAAGATCGAGCCGATTCTGCGAGAAGCCCTTGTAGATCCGCAGAGTTATGCTGGAGTCGGATGCTTTCAAAGCCTGCGTTCCGCCTGTCGCTTCCTGCGCTCTAGCAATCCCGATTAGGCCTAAGCCTGCGGTCGCAATCGCGCCATTTATGAGCAGCTTTCGACGTGAAAGTAGCGATCTGTGTCTTTCTTCAGAGTTCATCGTGAATGACCTTTCTTGTGTGTCTGTCGTTGAGACCGATACGGTTAATGTGTCGATCCGGATCCTCACATTCGAGCCGGAAGGTCTGTTGCCTGCGTTGAACTTGGAGATTCAGGACCTTGCGGATCTCAGGCCCGGATATGCCAGTGTCAATACAGGCGCATTTCAACTTGAGCTGTCGTCCACTGCTGGCAGGAAGCAATGGTTTGGCCCTTCCCGGGCGCGTTGAGCAATGAAAAAGCGTGTGCCCTATGCAATGGTTCGAACGACACCACCGTCGACACGCAAAGACGTACCAGTTGTCCCTGACGCCTGCTCCGAGCAGACATAGACCACCAGGTTGGCGACTTCTTCGGTTGTTGCAAAGCGATTGAGCAGCGATGTCGGGCGCATCGTCTTGATGAACTGTTGCTCGGCTTCGTGTTGCGTAATGCCTTGCTCTTCCGCGGCTGCCTGCATCCAGCCGCTCATAATCTCCGAATTCGTCGGGCCAGGGAGGACCGAATTGACCGTGACTCCGGTTCCGCCGACCGCCTCGGCCAAGCCCCTCGCCACGGCGAGCTGAGCGGTCTTGGTCATCGCGTAGTCGATCATGTCCTTGGGAATGGCGAGCGCGGATTCGCTACTGATGAAGACGACGCGGCCCCAACCACGCTTCGTCATGTTCGGCACATAGTGACGGGACGCGCGAATACCGCTCATGACGTTCAGCTCGAAGAGATCGGTCCACTCGCTGTCGCCAATATCGAAAAAGGGCTTCGCTCGCCCCGTGCCCACGTTGTTGACGAGGATGTCCGCATCCGGCGCTTGCGCGAACAACTCCGCCGCCCCATCGGCGGTCGCTAGGTCGGCGACGACACCGATGAACTCCCCTTTTGGGAAATGCGCACGCAACTCGCGAAGCGTTGCGGCAACCCTGTCCTCCCGACGGCCGTTGATAACGACGGCGGCGCCAGCACGCGCCAACCCCTCGGCGATGGCGCGGCCGATACCTGCCGTGGATCCGGTAACGACTGCCTTGCGGCCCATGAGATCGATATTCATAACGCCATTCCTTCAACTGTGGAGAGAGTGGAGATTGTGGGCGATGTCGGAACCGCTGATAATTAGTTAAATTGTTATGATATTAATTCTCAGGAAGAATGAATTGGATAGATTCCACGAATTAAGCGCTTTCATCGCCGTGGTTGAAGCCGGTGGTTTTACCGCCGCGGCGCGTAGAACCGGCGATTCACAGTCGACGATCAGTAAATCCATCGGCGCGCTCGAAAGGCGCCTCGGCGTGGTGTTGTTTAACCGAAGCACGCGTAGCGTGACCCTGACCGATCAGGGGCAGAGATATTACGATCGAGCCAAACCGCTGCTTGACGGCATGGATGATGCCGACAGCGAACTCACCAACAGCACACATAGTGTCTCGGGTCTCATCAGGATCGCCGCATCCGGTACTTTTGGCCGTCTTCATATTTTGCCGCTTATCCCCGACTTGTTATTACTCCATCCCGGCCTGCGGGTAGACGTCGTTCTCTCGGACTTCGTGCGAGATATGGTGGACGATGGGATCGATCTGGCGATCCGGGTAGGGCCCGTCAACGATCCTGACGCTATCGCCAAGCGCGTGGCCCGCACTCCCCTCGTATGCGTGGGGTCTCGTCGTTACTTTGAGCAGCACGGAATACCTAAGACCCCCACCGAACTTGTCGATCACAATTGCCTTTTATATCGCGGCTCGACGGAGCCAACGCATTGGGCTTTTATGGGGCCAGAAGGTCGATTTAGCGTGCCCGTACGCGGAAATCTCACGTCCAACAGCGTAGAAACCATCCGCGCTGGTGTCCTAGCCGGCGTGGGAATCGGCCGGTTTGCCAAGGTCTCCCTTGCCGATGATCTCCGGCATACCGACGTCATCACCGTTCTCGACGAATTCATGGGCGACGCCAGAGACATAAGCCTCATCTGGCCAAGACGCCGTTTTGTACCGGCGCGCGTGCGACGAGTCACCGAGTTTTTCGCAGAGGCTATTCCACAGCGTATTTTTCGCTAAATTTTGAAAATGCTCGGCGATGGTCGGAAGTAGTGACCACTTGCGCTCCCGTATGGGCCGGATGGCGAACTTCGTCGGTGACATATCCATTCCTGTTCCCGCCCAACAATTTATTCAAGGTGGACGGCTTCGCCGCCACTTGATTCCGCTCTTAGCCGATGTCTGCCCGCCGCACCGGTGTCGTGCGTGGTACTCAACAATTCGAACGCCTCACCGAGGGGAAGCATTAATGCGGCTGATCGAAGAGCGCAAGGATCAGCCGGTTTAAGAGTACTTCGGTGCCGGCTTCACATTGCGACGGGGCTGGTTTCGGAGCATTGCTGGTGGCCGTCCTGAAAGCGGAATCGGTGGTGTGTTTGATCGAAATGCGCACGCTTGCGAAGCAAAGGACGCACAGTCTTCTGCGCCCCGCAATCAATGAATTGTTCGATGCTGCATCATTGGACAGCGGAGCACTTCGAGCGGGGGACCTTTAGTAAGATATTCATCGTCGGGTTCTACCTCGTTAGAACGACCACTTCCCAGAAGGCCGATGAGCAGTAAACCGACGCGTGGAGGAACGCGCCGACGTCTACTATCAGGCAGAGGTACCGATCGAATACATTGGTATTGCGAAGCAGATCAGCCGTTCATGCGCCCGTAGGCGGCGAGGATGCGCTGGTGCACTGGCGCAATTCGCCTATGCGAAGCAGTTAAAGTGAGCATCGAGTTTAAGCCGTCTCACCCCTCCAGCCGGGAGAGCCGTTGGGATTAGTCGACGCGGCTTACGGAATGCAGCGCTTCGACCACAATCTCTTGGAGATATCCAAGTTGTAACCGTCTCGCGCTGGACGGCCAGACCCTACATCACAGCAAAGAGATAGCGTGATACGCGCCGCTTTCGGATTCGCGCAACACAAATGCGATTTGCTCTTCGATAAACTTAATCTTTTCACAGTGAAGCAGCGTGCATCACAAAGGCTGCCCAATTCGAGCCTCAAGCAAGGGTCGAAACGTGCGACTGACGTGCACCCGATGGCCGCTGCGCAGAACGAGATCGAACTCACCGTGGCTGGCGGGCTCCAGATGCAGCACGCTGTCGATATTGACGACGGTCGAGCGATGCACGCGAACGAAGCGGCACGGATCGAGCCGCCCGACAAGTTCGCCAAGCGCAGCGCGGTGGATGATGCGTTCCTTCCCCACGTGTAGCACTACGTAGACGCCCGCACTCTCGATGCAGTCGATCGTTTCCACACGGATCAGCTCGGTCTTGTCGCGCTCGCGTATCACGATGCGATCGAGAAGTGGCTTTTCCACGCGGTGATCGCCAAGCAGCTTGAGCAAGCTTTGGCCGACTTCACGCACGTATCGATCCTCCAGGCGAAACTTGGCGCGCGAGAAGGCAGCCTCCATGCGCTCGTCGCCATAGGGCTTGAGCACGTAGTCGATGGCGGCCGATTCGAAAGCGCGTACTGCATGCTGATCGAAGGCGGTGACAAAGACCGTGATCGGCATGCGCTCGATACCGATCGTCTCGATCACGCCCAGGCCATCGAGCCCGGGCATTTGGACATCCAGAAACACCACCTCCGGCTTGTCCCGCAGAATCGCTTCGACAGCGTCGAGCCCATTAGCAGCTTCCATGATTTCGCCGATGTCCGCATCGCCGTCCAACAGCTCGCGCAGCCGCTCCCGTGCCGGCGGCTCGTCGTCGACGACAAGAACTCGATACGTCTGTCGATCATTCATCGCCAGGCACCTCAACCGTATTCGCGGGTATCAGAACGCGCACATGCGTGCCGCCACCTTCGCGTGCGCCGATATGCAGACTGGCCTTCTGACCAGGATGGAGCATGGCGATGCGCTCGCGGGTCACGCTTAGCCCGAGACCTGCGCGATCATCCGTCCACGTATCGCCCAGCCCAACGCCATCGTCCTCCACGGAAAGGCACAACGTCGCGCCCTCGATCGACGCGCGCACCCAGACGGTGCCGCCGCCCGGTCGCGGCGCCAGTCCATGGCGCACCGCGTTCTCGACCAGCGGCTGCAGGATCAGGCTCGGCACAAAAATAGGTGGTGCGGAGGCGGGAACATCGACGACGACCCGCAAGGCATCCCCGAAGCGCGTCTTTTGGATGGCGAGGTAGTGCCCTAGGAACTCTAGCTCTTCACCAAGACGTACCTGCTGCCTGCGCCCGGACTCCAGCGACAGCCGCAGCAGATCGCCCAGCTGCTCGATCATGCCACGCGCCAGCTTGGGCTGGCTTCCAACGAGAGAGGAAATGGTATTGAGCGCATTGAAAAGAAAGTGTGGATCGAGCTGCATGCGCAGCACATTCAAACGCGCCTCGGAAAAATGGCGCTCCAGCCGCTCCAGCCTCAGCTGCGACGCCAGATAGTGCTGGCTGTATTGCACCGCCTGCCAACCGCCGACCACGAGAAGGTAAACCAGGAGATTCCACAGCACGCCTCCTTTCATCGCATCGCGTAAGGGTCCGAGGCCCATCGCCTGCGGCCACGCCATCACGCCGACGGCCACTTGAAGCAGCGCCGCGAGATAACTGTAAACCAGGGTGGTCGGAATGCCGATTGCGATATGCGCCGCAAGCCGCGTCCTCACGTTGTTCACGCCGATAGGCAGGCGTCGATCCACGGCCACGATCAGCGGCACCAGTAACCCCCAGGCCCACCAGTCCGCCAGCGAGCCACGCAGGATGAACCACCATGCCGCGTTCGACGCAAGGCGTGGCACCGCGAAAACGACACCGACCGCCGTCCAGGCGAGCAGCGAGGCAAGCGAAAGGCGCAACCTGCTGAAGGAGCTTTTTTCCATGCGTGGAGTATGGGTGCTAGTCACGCGCCGTGTCGTCCTTGCCTGTCCGCTCGAAGGTGCGCTCCATTTGGCCGGCGCGTATCTATCGGACGGCCATTCCCCGCTTGCGCGGATGCACGCGCGGCTCAAGCCGCCGGAGGATTCGAGGAGTAGGTGATGGCCACGATGCGCCAACCATCATTCGTCTTGACCAGTTGCCAGGTCTCGTCACCGCGGTTCTGTACCTTGCCGTCGATGAGAAAATCGAAATGAAAATAGACCGATGCGACCGCGCCGTCGCTCGTGATGCGCACGTCCGTGTGGCGAGGGTCGAGATTTGCTGGCGTTTTCGATACGAAACTGGCGAAGTCCCGATAGCTGCCGACGTGAACCTTCGGCGTCAAGGGGTTCTTCGCGCGAGCCGCGGCGAACGCCTTGTCCGAAAGCACGGTAACCCAGGTACTACCGGGATCGAGAAAGAGTTTGGATACGCTGCCGCCATCGTGCGTGGCGACCGCACGGTGAAACGCGTCCATCACATGCTGAATGTCCGTTGCATCCTGCGGCGCCGTTCCGCTGACGCTGTTCGATCGGTCTGTCGCTACAGCTTTGCCACAGAAGAGTAGAAGGGTGGCCCCGTAGAAAATAAACTTTTTCACAAACACCTCGTTCGATGGACGCGTATAGCAACGCTGCAGTTGTAGCTTTTTTACGAGGGTTAGCGGTAGGCAAATGTTGCGAGCCGGCCCCTGCGCGCGCTCGGACGGTCTGGGCCGATGTGAAGCGGAACACGCTGGTCGCTTAATACGGCGACATGCCCGCCAGGCTCTTGCCGCCTAGAGAAATTCAGTGAATACCCGAGCTCTCCGCCTCGTCACGCGTGAGATCCGCTTTACGTTATTACATGCCCCACGCGCCGAACTTGCCACAAGCGTGGTCGCGTTCAACCTGCGGTTGGTGGCGTCCCTCACGAATAGATCAATAGAAGAAGATTACCGAATCGAATAAAATCGAAGCGGCTTCGAACCGCCGCAGCAAACAAAATCTGACGGTAACTGCGACGGTAGGCTAATTTTAGAGAGATTTATAAAACCGCATAGGACTGGGCCTATTTGCCTCTGTTCGAGTGCGCACCCCGCGTGTGCATTCGTCTAAAAACCTCGCCAAGCCTCTCGACCATGGGCTTCGACTTTTCTCAGCGTCCGAGAATGGGAAGCGGCGGGATAACCGTTGTCTGTGTAATCAATCAAGGGGCCATAATCGTAAAGTAAAACTTGACCAGAGCCGATGCCCAGGTTTCAGTCTGCTTTCTGATGACCTCAGTCCACGCCTTCATTTAATGCTTCTATGTCTTCGATTACCGAGTAAGGTTGTCGCGAAATGTTCGTCTCGATCGGCGTGGCGATTGCCGTCTGTATTGGCGTATACAGATCGACCTCCAGCTCTTGATTGACCTCTAGAGACACAATGAGGGCGTATCGGACGGCGTTCGGCGATGCTTGTGTACAGATCGCGGTTCCTTCCTCGCTTCCTGGGCATCTGGCTGATCATCAACGGCTTCGCCTATCTGGCCCTGAGCTTTACGGGTTTATTGCTCCAGCAATACGAGGATACGGTCTCTGGCATTGCTTGCCCCGCCCAACTCGGAGAGGTCGTTTTCATGTTGTGGCTCCTGGTCATGGGTGCAAAGGTGCAGGCAATGAATGCCCCCACCGGCGAATCGCGTTTCACTGGCCGATAGCGGCTCTTGCGGCTTAAGACTGTAGCTGGGCAAGCTTCTTGAACAGGTCCTGAGGTGTCAGCCGATCTGACGTGCAGGAAAGTGCCCGCTGCGGCTTGCACGTGCCTATAGCGGATGGGACTGATAGCCCTCAAGTAAAGTTTGGGAGGCGGGATGTCTGGCAGGATCTATACCGAGCTTGCGATGCAATCGCGCAGCCATTGATGCGCGGGGTCGCGGTGGGAGCGCTCATGCCAGAGCATGGACATCTCGTAGCCCGGTACATCAACAGGTGGCTCGACAACCTGCAGCGCACTGGTGTCGCGAACCAAGCGCGAAGGCAACATCGCCACAAGGTCAGTGCTTGCCAAGACCGACCTTACAAACAGGAAGTGTGGAACGGAAAGCACAACCCGACGCGCCAGGCCCAGCTTCGAAAGTGCTTCATCCGTGACGCCGTGAAACCCGCCGCCATCCGGCGACACGATCACTTGATCGAGTTTGCAGAACTGCGAAAGTGTCGGTCGTCGCTTCAAGCGTGGATGACCCGCGCGGCCTGCCAGGACATAACGCTCCGTAAAGAGCGTCTGGCGATGCAAGCCTGGCGGTGCTCCCTCGCTGGTATGGAAGGCAAGATCAATCTCCCCCTGTTCCGCCAGCTTGGCGATGCGTGACGGAACCGCTTCCAGGACGGCCAGCTGGGTACCTGGCGCCGCCGAGCGCAACCTTTTCAAGGCAGGCAGCACGATCGTCGATTCGCCGTAGTCAGTCGCGGCAACACGCCACGTATGGCCGGCCTCGGCTGGATTAAAGGGACTGGCGGGCGACACCGCGCGCTCCAATGCATCAAGCGCTTGCCGCAACGGCTCGCGCAACGCTTCCGCCCTGGCGGTGGGCCGCATGCCTCGTGGCCCCGGCAGCAACAGGGGATCCCCAAGCACATCCCGCAGCTTGGCCAGATGGACGCTGACCGAGGGTTGCGAGAAGTTCAGCCGTTGCGCGGCGCGGGTCACGTTGTGTTCCGACAGCAGCACATCAAGCGTCACCAGCAGATTGAGGTCCAGCCGTCTCAGATTATTCATGGCAATACCTGCAATACAGGAAATTCATTTCCAATATACCGGGCAAAAACCTACCTTGTCTGCTTCTCGCACTGTGAAGGCCCCGCAATGAATGTTCTTCTCGTCTATGCCCATCCTGAGCCCACTTCGCTGACACGGCAGTTGGTCGACGTGACCGCTGAGACGCTGTCGGCAGCGGGGCACACGGTGGTCCATTCGGACCTCTACGGCATGAAGTGGAAGGCGGTGTACGATGCCGATGACTTTCCGATGCGCAACAACCCTGATCGGCTATCGTTCATCATGGAGTCAGGCCATGCTTACGCAAGCGGGCATCAGACGCCCGACGTGATCGCCGAGCAGCAGAAGCTGCTCAAGGCCGATGCTGTGGTCCTGCAATTCCCGCTGTGGTGGTACGGTGTGCCCGCGATCCTGAAAGGCTGGATAGAGCGGGTTTATGCCTTCGGTTTTGCCTACGGCTATCAGAATGGCTCCAACGAGTTTCGCTTTGGCGACGGCATCCTCAAGGGCAAGCGAGCGCTGGTCAACGTGCAGGCAGGCGGCCCAGCGGCCGACTATGACCCGCGAGGTATCAACGGGCCGATCGAGCAACTTCTATTCCCGCTGACTCATGGCGCGCTGTTCTACCCCGGCATGGACGTGCTCCCGACGCACGCGGTCTATGGTGCGGGCCACGTTTCCACGGCGGAGGAAGTGGAGGCGATCAAGGCAGCATGGTGTGTGCGTGTTGCCGGGCTATTCACCGACAAGCCGATTCCCTTCCGTTCGCAAAACGGCGGCGACTTCCCCGATCGCCACACTATGGCCGACCACGTTGCTCCGGGCCAAAGCGGCCTTGCCGCGCATTTTGCCGATCTAATCGACGCATAAAGAGCAACACGATGTCGGCTGCATTGTTCGCGCTTGCCGTAGCGGCCTTCGCCATCGGCACGACGGAGTTCGTCATGATCGGGCTTGTCCCGGATGTCGCGCGCGATCTTACGGTAACGATACCCCAAGCGGGTCTGCTTGTGACTGGCTATGCCCTGGCCGTGACCGTTGGGGCGCCGACGGTCACGGCACTTACTGGAAGGCTTCCCCGCCGCAGGCTTGTGGTTGGGCTGATGGGCCTGTTCACGCTCGGTAATCTGCTTGGCGGCGCTGCGCCGACTTATGAAGTGCTGCTGGCCGGGCGGGTCGTGACCGGAGTGGCGCACGGTGTGTTCTTCGCAGTCGGCGCGCCGATTGCGATGAGCCTGGCGGATCGTGAGCGCGGCGCGCGGGCGGTGGCGACGATGTTCGCAGGGCTCACCCTTGCAATGGTCATCGGTGTCCCGTTCGGCACAATCGTCGGACAGAGCCTTGGGTGGCGTGCACCGCTGCTGGCGGTGGCTGTGCTCGGATGCCTCGCGACAGCGCTATTGCGACTTTTGTTGCCGCGGGAAATCCCCCACGCTCAGCCCTCCGGATTGCAGTCGCAGCTCGCCGTACTGATGAAGCCCCGCCTGCTGGCGCTCTATTTCATCGCCATGACCGGGTTCGGCGGATCATTCGTGGTTTTCACCTTTCTCGCGCCGCTGCTGACGGAGGTAACACACGTGTCTCCGGCCGCAGTCAGCTTGGCGCTTATGGCATTCGGCGCAGCTGCGGTGGCCGGGAATTTTGGCGGGGGCCGGCTTAGTGATTCACTCGGCACGCGGCGCGGTCTAATAACAGCGCTGGTCGGTCTTGTCCTGGCGCTTGCGGCGCTGCCCTTTTCGGCCCCGCACGTCCTGACGATGTTCGCCAACCTGCTCCTCTGGTCTGCCTGCTGCTTCTGTCTTGGCCCCATCGTTCAGTCGGGCGTGGTCGCGGCGGCGGAAGAGGTCGCGCCCGATGCGGTCGCGACTGCTTCGGGCTTCAACATCGCCGCGTTCAACTTAGGCATCGCAACATTCTCGGCGATCGGCGGTCTGCTCGTGGCCGGCCCCGGCATCATGACGACGCCCTGGGGAGGCGCAGCTGCCGGCTGCGCTGCGCTTGTCGCTAGTTTGTTTGTCCGCTCACAGCGGCCGGGGTGAATAGCGATGACTCGGCGGATACTGGCACAGGATATTGGCAGCTGGCCAAACGCTCCGCAAGAATTGGCCGACATAGCAAAAGAATGTCGAAGCGTTTAGAGTAAATGCGGATTCGAACCGTCAGAGCAATCGCAATGTGACGGTAACTGCGACGGTAGGTCAATTTTAGAAAAGTTTAGAAAACCGCATGAGACAGGGGTTACTAGCCCTTGTTCGAGTGCACCCATAGCCACCACGTCCTTGGCGGATCAAGCCGCTGGATGATGTGAGATAACCCCGCTTAATGGCGGGGTTTTTTGTGCCTTCAGCCTCGCCGGGCCTTGGTTGTTGCTCAGGGAGACGAGGTTGGCCAACCTCGGTTCGATGCTCTTGAGCCGAATAAACCGCGTAATCGGCTCACACAATGAGCTCATCATGAAGGTTATCGCTTTATATTCTGGGACAGAGCATCGTCGGCAGCACTGACTCAGAGAGGCGGCCAATATAGCCGCGTGTCTTACGTCAGTCGGTTGGAACCATCAATCGCGCGACTGCGCCACGACGCTGCCGTCGGTCGGATCGACCAGCAGGTGAATGTCGCTGCCTTGCGGCGATTTGGCGGCGACGCTCCACAGGCCGGCATCGAATTTGACGTCGGTGGGGTTTTGGTACCCGGCCGTTGTGAGTTTGGCTTTGACTTCGTCCGCATTGAGGGCGGACGGCGCATCGGCTGGATAGACTCGGCCGGTGACCGGGCCGACCGCCAGCTTGGACCATTGTTTGTTGCCGCCGCGGGCTTTGGTGCGCCACACGCCGTCTTTGAACGCGAGGCCTTCCACTTCTTTATAACCGGCGTTGGCGATCGATGTTTCGATGGCATCCTGGCTGAGTGCGCCGCTGGTCGGTGTTGCCCAGGTCACAGTGGTGGTCGTCATCTGGGTAGCGGCGGCTGGCGCGGGTGCGTTCGTCGGTGCGTTCTGTGCCATGGCGGCACTGCAAACTGACAAACCCAGCAAGAGGGGAAGCATGCGCTTGTTCATGGTGAAGTCCTTCTGTGTCGACGAAGTGTGGAGGGCCAGCTTGCGCAGGTGCCCCGCAAACCGGCGTGAACGGGCGAATGCCGTTTAGTCGCGACTCAGGCCGCCGTAGCGAGGCGTCGTTGGGCCTGAGCGGTCTCAACGGCGGGCGGGCGCTACAATGCGCACATGGATATCTTCAAAGTCTTTACCCTCGAGGCGGCGCATCGCCTGCCCAACGTGCCTCCGGGCCACAAATGCGCGCGCCTGCACGGGCATTCGTTCCGGGTGGAGATTCATCTTCATGGCGAGTTAGGCGACGAAACCGGCTGGGTCATGGATTTTTCCGACGTGAAGACGGCTTTTCAGCCGCTTTACGACCAGCTTGATCACCACTACCTCAACGACATCGAGGGTCTGGAGAATCCGACCAGCGAACGGCTGTCGATCTGGATATGGGATCGCCTCAAGCCCCTGCTTCCACTGCTTTCGGAGGTTGTGGTCCATGAGACCTGCACCTCCGGCTGTCGTTATCGGGGCATGTAAGTTCGGCGGCGATTTCGATGCAAGAGCGGATCGCATCAGTGGCTAACATATTGCGTCGCGACATGTTTTTCTTTGCGAAATCCATTGCTATCCGCCAGTAACTCGGTTGTCGTGCCGCTGGGCCGGCTGGTATACTTTTCGAGATTGGGATCGTGGCCCGTGGCTGTAGCGGTGCCGCCTGGTGTAAACCGTGCGGAGACCTTTACATGCTCAATAGTCTTGCCTCCGGTCGACGTCTAGCCTTGCGCACCGTGTTGCTGCAGCTTGCTGTAGCCGTGCTGGCCGGCCTCGTTTTTTTGACGCTGGGGCGTCGTGAAGCGGTGTCTGCTGCCATGAGTGCGTCATTAGTGGCGCTGGGCACCATGCTGTTCTCTATGCGATTTTTTAGCGGATTGAACGGCGCGGGTATGGCTTTTAGCCGTTTGATTGCGGGCGTGATTCTGAAGTGGTTCGTGATCGTCGGGGGGCTGCTATTGATCCTGGCTAAATTTAAGTTGCCGCCGCTAGCTGCCATAACGGGGCTGGTGGCTGCTCTCGCGGTTTATCTGTTGGCGTTCCGATTCAAGGGTTGAGACACATGGCAAGCGAGCCGCAGGGCGGACTAACCGAATACATTCAGCATCACCTTACCCATCTCACCCCGCATGCGAACAGCGGTGGCTTTTGGGCAGTGCATCTTGATTCTGTTTCCGTGTCGCTGGCGCTCGGCGTGATCTTTTGCCTGCTGTTCTGGCTTAAGGCGCGCAAGGCGACTTCGGGCGTGCCCGGTCGTGGCCAGGCATTTGTCGAGCTTGTACTCGAATTTGTCGACGGTCAGGTGAAAGATGTTTTTCACGGTGACCGGCGTGTACTCGGTCCAATGGCGCTGACCGTGTTTGTCTGGGTTTTCCTGATGAACGCAATGGATCTGCTGCCGGTGGATTTGTTGCCCTGGATCACTGAAAAATTCGGCCTTGGTCACTTCCGTGCTGTGCCTACAGCCGATATCAATATGACCTTTGCGATGTCGCTGACCGTATTCGTGTTAATCATTTTTTACAGCTTCAAAGCCAAAGGCTTTGGTGGCTACATGCATGAGCTGTTCACAGCGCCCTTTGGAGCGAACCCGCTGCTGTGGATTCCGAATTTCTTGCTGAATGTGGTCGAGCTGCTATCCAAGCCGGTTAGCCTGGCGATGCGACTATTCGGCAATATGTATGCTGGCGAGCTGGTTTTCATGTTGATCGCCGGATTGTTCAGCGCCGGTAGCTGGCTGCTTTACGGCATGGGCATCATCGGTTACACGGTGTGGGGCATTTTCCACATCCTGATCATCGGCATTCAGGCGTTTATTTTCATGGTGCTGACCATCGTTTACATTTCGATGGCGCACGATCACCACTGATTCTTTTGAATCATCCCTTTTCAACTGCTCAAATTTTTTAGTTTCAATTTCTCAGGAGACCGTCGTGGAATTAGTCGCTCACATTGCTCAAGTCCAGTCCTTCACCGCTATCGCGCTGGGTCTGATCATCGGCCTCGGTGCACTCGGTGCTTGTATCGGTATCGGCGTCATGGGTTCGAAGTTTCTTGAAGCCGCCGCCCGCCAGCCGGAGCTGGTGCCGCTGCTTCAGGGTCGCATGTTCCTGCTGGCCGGCCTGATCGATGCAGCGTTCCTGATCGGCGTGGCGCTGGCGATGTACTTCGCCGTGGCTAACCCGCTGCTCTCGAAGCTCGCCGCGGGCTAAGTTGTTCGACGGCGCTAAGGCGCCGTTTAGCTCGGCATGGATAAGTAACGCCCATGCTGGTTTTATTCCGTATCTACAGGTAACGCAGCGATGGATTTCAACGCGACCTTGATTGGCGAAATGCTTTCGTTCGCCATCTTGATCTGGTTCTGCGTCCAGTTCATCTGGCCGCACATCAATAAGGCTATCGAAGATCGTCAGATCAAGATCGCCGAAGGCCTCAATGCGGCCGAGCGCGCGCACGCAGAATTGCGTGAGGCTGACACGAAGGTCGCAGCCGAGATCAAGGTGGCTCGTCAGCAGGCTGGCGAGATCATCGACAAGGCTCAGCAGCAGGCCAATCAGATCATCGAAAAGGCTCGCGCCGAAGCGGTGGTCGAGATCAACCGGCTGAAGGCTTCGGCGCAGGAAGACATCGGCTCGATGGCGCAGCGCGCCCGCGACCAGCTGCGAGAGCAGGTGGGTGCGTTGGCCGTGCAGGGCGCCAGCAAGATCGTGCAGCGCGAAGTGGATGCGTCCACGCACAAGGCGTTGCTCGACCAGCTCGCGGCCGAGATCTGATCGATGGCTCAGGCAATCACTCTCGCTCGCCCGTACGCACGCGCTGCTTTCGAAGTGGCGCATGCCACCGGGTCGCTGGATAGCTGGTCGCAGTTGCTGGCGTTTGCCGCGGCGGTGTCGGCGGATGCGCGCGTGGTCGATCTCGACAACGATCCGCGGGTCAAGCCCGAGCAGATCGTGGCGCTGCATCTGCCCGAGGGCGTGGCCAGCGACGCGCCGTTTGCGCAGTTTCTGGCCGAGCTGGTGGAAAACCGCCGGGTGACCCTGCTGCCGGAAGTGGCCGAGCTGTTCGAAGGCTACAAGCGCGAATCCGAGTCGCAGCTGCTGGTGAAGGTCACCAGTGCAATGGCGCTCGATGCCGCGCAGTCCGAGCAGCTGAAGGCGTCGCTGAAGCGTCGTTTCAAGCGCGAGATCGAGCTGGAGACCGAGGTCGATGCGTCGCTGCTGGCTGGCGTGGTGATCGATACCGGTAGCGAAGTGATTGACGGTTCGGCCCGCGGACGCCTTGAGCGTATGGCGAGCGCGCTGACAGTCTAATGTTTTACGCGAAGTCCGTTTCGCGAAGAGCAAAACCGGCCATCAACGGCTGAACTCCGAAAAACAGTTTTACGCGAAGTGCTAACGCGAACAGTAAAAAACCCGGCCGTCCATGGCCGGACTCTTGAAAAAGAGATCTAAAAATTCAGGATAACGACCATGTCCAGCACCACCTTGAATCCGTCGGAAATCAGTGAGCTGATCAAGACCCGCATCGAGCAGTTCAAGCTCGGCGCCGAAGCACGCAACGAAGGCACGCTGATCAGCGTGTCCGACGGCATCGTGCGCATCCACGGCCTGGCCGACGTGATGCAGGGCGAAATGATCGAGCTGCCGGGCAACTCGTTTGCTCTGGCGCTCAATCTGGAGCGCGACTCGGTCGGCGCCGTGGTGCTGGGTGAATACCAGCACCTGCGCGAAGGCGACACCGCCAAAACCACCGGCCGCATTCTGGAAGTACCGGTGGGTCCGGAGCTGCTCGGTCGCGTCGTCGACGCGCTGGGCAACCCGATCGACGGCAAGGGTCCGCTCAATGCCAAGGTCAACGCCGCTATTGAAGCCGTGGCGCCGGGCGTGATCTGGCGCAAGTCGGTCGACCAGCCGCTGCAGACCGGCTACAAGTCGGTCGATGCGATGATTCCGGTCGGCCGCGGTCAGCGCGAGCTGATCATCGGCGATCGCCAGACCGGCAAGACCGCGCTGGCCATCGACGCGATCATCGCGCAGAAGAATTCCGGCATTAAGTGCATCTACGTGGCCATCGGCCAGAAGCGCTCGTCGATCGCCAACGTGGTGCGCAAGCTCGAGGCCAACGGCGCTCTGGCTTACACCATCGTGGTGGTCGCCTCGGCCTCCGAGTCGGCCGCGCTGCAGTACGTGGCGCCGTATTCGGGTTGCGCGATGGGCGAATACTTCCGCGATCGCGGCGAAGACGCGCTGATCGTGTACGACGATTTGTCCAAGCAGGCCGTGGCCTACCGCCAGATCTCGCTGCTGCTGAAGCGCCCGCCGGGTCGTGAAGCCTACCCGGGCGACGTGTTCTATCTGCACTCCCGTCTGCTCGAGCGCGCAGCGCGCGTGTCCGAGGAGTATGTCGAGAAGTTCACCAATGGCGAAGTGAAGGGCAAGACCGGTTCGCTGACCGCGCTGCCGATCATCGAAACCCAGGGTGGCGACGTGTCGGCCTTCGTGCCGACCAACGTGATCTCGATCACCGACGGTCAGATCTTCCTGGAAACCGACCTGTTCAACGCCGGTATCCGTCCGGCCGTGAACGCCGGTATCTCGGTGTCCCGCGTCGGCGGTGCCGCGCAGACCAAGATCGTCAAGAAGCTGTCCGGCGGTGTGAAGCTGGCGCTGGCGCAGTACCGTGAGCTGGCCGCGTTCGCGCAGTTCGCCTCGGATCTGGACCCGGCCACGCGCGCGCAGTTGGACCGCGGTCAGCGCGTGACCGAGCTGATGAAGCAGGGCCAGTATTCGCCGCTGTCGATCGCCGAACTGGCGCTGTCGGTTTATGCGGCCGAGAAGGGCTACCTCGATGACCTCGCGGTCAACCAGGTGCTGCCGTTCGAGAAGGGCCTGCATGCCTTCATGCACCAGAACCACGAAGAGCTGATGACCAAAATCGTGGCCACCGGCGACTGGAACAACGACATCGAAGCCACCTTCAAGGCCTCGCTGGACGAGTACAAGAAGACCGGTAGCTGGTAAGCAGAGCGGGAAACAGGACATAAGGAACGGAGAATCCGCGTTAATCGCTTTCTCCGATCCACAGACAGATCCACGTCCCTGTTCCCCGATCCCGGTTCCCCAAGCGAGTAAAGCGAGCGAGACAGAGAAAGATGGCAAGCGGACGCGAAATCAAAACCAAGATCAAGAGCACGCAGAACATGCGCAAGGTCACGCGCGCGCTCGAAATGGTCTCGGCGGCGAAGATCCGCCGCGCGCAGGACATGATGCGCGCCTCGCGCCCGTATGCCCGTGCGATGCGCAAGGTGATCGCGCACGTGGCCCAGGCCAGCACCGATTTCAGCCATCCGTTCCTGACCCAGCGCGAGAACGTGGCGCGCGTCGGCTATATCGTCGTGTCGACCGATCGCGGCCTGTGCGGCGGCCTCAACTCCAACCTGTTCCGCCGGCTGCTGCCGTCGATCGCCGAATGGCAGAAGCAGGGCGTCGAAGTGGACGTGGTCGCGATCGGCCAGAAAGCCATCTCGTTCTTCCGTCGGATCAAGGGCGTCAACTTGATCGGCAGCGTGAGCCATCTCGGTGAAAAACCCAAGCTCGAGCAGCTGGTCGGCGTGATCAAGGTGATGATGGACGTCTATACGTCCAACGGCCTGGATCGCGTGTTCCTGGCCTATAACGACTTCGTCAACACCATGACGCAGAAGCCGACCATCGACGCCCTGCTGCCACTGCCAGCGGTCGCGGCGGAGATGGAGAAAGCCGACGGCGCCAAGCTCGAACAGAAAAACGACTGGGATTACATCTACGAGCCCGACGCCCAGACCGTGCTGGAGCACGTGCTGGCTCGTTATGTCGAGTCGCTGGTGTACCAGGCGACGCTGGAGAACCTGGCCAGCGAGCACGCCGCGCGCATGGTCGCCATGAAGGCGGCATCGGACAACGCCAGCAAGGTGATCGGTGATTTGACGTTGGTCTACAACAAAGCGCGTCAGGCGGCGATCACCCAGGAAATTTCGGAAATCGTGGGTGGCGCTTCGGCGGTTTAGTTTTAGCGATCATCCGTGATCGCAGTGGTAATAAAAGCGATCATCCGTGATCGCAGTACAAGATCAAAAGGCGGCCATCCGTGGCCGCACTCGGTGTAAGAGCAACGTTTCATTACAGAATTTTGGCGACGCGCAGGAGCGGCGCCGCAACAAACCTTAAAAATTACATCCGGAGCATTTCATGAGCCAGGGCAAAGTAGTTCAGATCATCGGCGCAGTCGTCGACGTGGAGTTCGCGCGTCATGAAGTGCCGCAGGTGTATGACGCACTGAAAATCGACGGCACGGCGATCACGCTGGAAGTGCAGCAGCAGCTGGGCGACGGCATCGTGCGCTGCATCGCGCTGGGCTCGACCGACGGCCTGCGCCGCAATCTGGTAGCCCGCAACACCGGCGAAGGCATCAAGGTGCCGGTCGGCAAGGCCACGCTCGGCCGCATCATGGACGTACTGGGCAACCCCATCGACGAAGCCGGTCCGATCGGCGAGCAGGATCAGTGGGTGATCCATCGCGAGGCGCCGAGCTACGACGAACAGGCGGCCGGCAACGATCTGCTGGAAACCGGCATCAAGGTGATCGACCTGATCTGCCCGTTCGCCAAGGGCGGCAAGGTCGGCCTGTTCGGCGGCGCCGGCGTGGGCAAGACGGTCAACATGATGGAGCTGATCAACAACATCGCCAAGGCGCACGAAGGCCTGTCGGTGTTCGCCGGCGTCGGTGAGCGTACCCGTGAGGGCAACGACTTCTACCACGAGATGAAAGACTCCAACGTGCTCGACAAGGTCGCGATGGTCTACGGTCAGATGAACGAGCCGCCGGGCAACCGCCTGCGCGTGGCGCTGACCGGCCTGACCATGGCCGAGTACTTCCGCGACGAGAAGGACGCCAGCGGCAAGGGCCGCGACGTGCTGTTCTTCGTCGACAACATCTATCGCTACACGCTGGCCGGTACCGAAGTATCCGCGCTGCTCGGCCGTATGCCGTCGGCCGTGGGCTACCAGCCGACCCTGGCCGAGGAAATGGGCGTGCTGCAGGAGCGCATCACCTCGACCAAGACCGGCTCGATCACCTCGATTCAGGCCGTGTACGTGCCCGCGGATGACTACACCGATCCGTCGCCGGCCACCACCTTCGTGCATCTGGACTCCACCGTGGCGCTGTCGCGCGAAATCGCCAGCCTGGGTATCTACCCGGCGGTCGATCCGCTGGCCTCGACCAGCCGCCAGCTCGATCCGCTGGTGATCGGCGTGGAGCACTACGAAGTCGCGCGCAAGGTGCAGGGCACGCTGCAGCGCTACAAGGAACTGAAGGACATCATCGCGATTCTCGGCATGGACGAGCTGAGCGAAGAAGACAAGCAGTCGGTGACGCGCGCACGCAAGATCGAGCGCTTCTTCTCGCAGCCGTTCCACGTGGCCGAAGTGTTCACCGGCTCGCCGGGCAAGTACGTGCCGCTGAAGGAAACCATCCGCGGCTTCAAGATGATCGTCGACGGCGACGTGGACCACCTGCCGGAGCAGGCGTTCTACATGGTCGGCGGCATCGACGAGGCGATCAAGAAAGCCGAAGACATGGGCGCCAAGAAGGCGGCCTAATCTTGTAGAAGCAGGAACAAGGAACAGGGAACCACCCGAGGTGGCCCGGCGGGGAACAAAAGCAAAGAAGCCTCGGCATCCACGCTTTTGATCTGACCGTTCCTTGCTTCCCCATTCCCCGTTCCCGTCGAGCACAGCGAGACCACCCACCATGACCAACACCATTCGCGTCGACATCGTCAGTGCCGAAGCCGAGATTTTCTCCGGCGACGCGACGATGGTCATTGCCACCGGCGAGCTGGGTGAGCTGGGCATTACGCCCCGCCACGCGCCGCTGATCACCCGCCTCAAGCCCGGCCACGTCGATGTGGTGCTGGACGGTGGCGAGCGTCAGCAGTTCTACGTTTCCGGCGGCATTCTGGAAGTGCAGCCGCAGGTCATCACCGTGCTGGCCGATACCGCCGCCCGAGCCTCCGATCTGGACGAGGCCGCGGCACAGCGCGCCAAAAAGGAAGCCGAGGACGCGCTGGCTCATCGCACCGAGGCGCTGGATATCGCCGAGGCGCAGGCGAAACTGGCCGAAGCGATGGCCCAGCTGCAGGCGCTGGAGCGCCTGCGCAAGAACCTCAAGCATTGAGTTTGTGCGCTCGTCCCTGAGCGCAGAGCACGATCGAGAGGCGGCCATTCATGGCCGCACTATCAGTAAAAGCGTCGTCGCCTGAACTGCGGGCGGTTGACCTGACGCCGGCCTTGCGCCGGCGTTTTGCCATCCGCGCGTCGCTTTGTCGCCAGCATTTGCCGCCACGCAGACACGGGCGCGACTAGAATGCCCCGACCGCACCGGGAAACGATCGCCATGAAGTTTCGCTACCGCCGACATCTGGGCGTGCTGATCATTGTCATCGTGATGCTGCTGATCATTCGCGCCGCCATGCCGTATGCGGTGCGGCACTACCTCAACAGCCGCATGGACAAGATGGGCGACTACCACGGCCAGATCGCCGATATCGATCTGCACCTGTGGCGCGGCGGCTACACCATCAACCAGCTGAGCATCGTCAAAGTCAGCGGCAAACTGCCGGCGCCCTTGCTGGAAACCCCGCGCACCGACATTTCATTGAGCTGGGTAGCGCTCACCCACGGCGTCTTTCGCGGCAAGGTGACCTTCACCCAGCCGACGATCAATTTCATCGAAGGCAGCAACCAGGGCGCCAGCCAGACCGGCAAGGGCGTGAACTGGCGCGACCAGCTGAAGCTGCTGGCGCCGATGCGGCTGGACGAGATCAACGTCATCAATGGCACGGTGACGTTCCAGAGCTTCGTCTCCAACCCGCGCGTCGACCTGAAGATGACCGACGTCAACGGCACCGTGACCAACCTGACCAATATCCAGCGCCGCAACGGCAACCGTGTGGCCGAGCTGCACGCCACGGCCAAGATCTTCGGCAATGCGCCGTTCGAGACGCAGGCAACGTTCGACCCGATCAATCAACTCGGCGATTTTTCCTATGCGCTGCGCGCGACCGATATCCCGCTGGTGAACGCCAACGGTCTAGCGCGCGCGTATGCGGGCCTCGATTTCGCCGGCGGCACCGGCGATTTCACGATGGAGCTGCAGGCCCAGAACGGACAGCTGGACGGTTACGCCAAACCACTCTTCCACAATCTGCAAATCTTCAGCTGGAAGAAGGACGTCGAGCAGGAAAAGAAAAGTCCGCTGAAAGTCGCCTATGAGGCTGTCGCGCAGGGCGTCGTTTCGGTGTTCAAGAACCAGGAAAAAGACCAGTTCGGCACACGGGTGCCGATCTCCGGACGCATCGGTGACAAGGTGGCCGATCCGTCGCAGGCCATTCTCGGCATTCTGCACAACGCCTTTGTGCAGGCGTATTCGCCCCAGCTGGAAAAACTGAAGCCCGCGCCGAAAAACTGATCGGTCGTCGGTAGAGCATTTTTTCTTGAAGGCGTTCGACCGGATCTCTTGGAGATAAGCGCGCAGCACGCGCGATCACTTATATCCTGCGTCGCTGAATACCTCTTGTTTCGATCACGTTGGTGCTGTCATGCCTGATTCCTCGCTGCACGTCATCATTCTTGCCGCCGGCGAAGGCAAGCGGATGAAATCCCGCCACGCCAAGGTGCTGATGCCGCTGGCCGGCCGTCCGCTGCTGGCCCATGTGCTTAGCACCGCGCGCGCGCTGCAGCCGGCGGAGACCCACGTTGTCTACGGCCACGCGGGTGACGAAGTGCGCGCGGCCTTTGCCGACCAGTCGGATCTACGCTGGGTGCTGCAGGCCGAGCGGCTGGGCACGGGCCACGCCGTCGAGCAAGCGCTGGCGACCATCGCCGACGAGGCGCAGGTGCTGGTTCTGTATGGTGACGTGCCGTTGATCCGCGCCGACACGTTGCGGCCGTTGGTGCAGGCCGGCGGCGCTCTGCGCCTGCTCACCACGCGGCTGGACGACCCGCACGGCTACGGGCGCGTGCTTTGCGACGCGGCCGGGCAGATCGCCGAAGTCGTCGAAGAGAAGGACGCCACTGCGGAACAGCGCGCAGTTACGCTGATCAACACCGGCATCCTCGCCGCCGACGCGGCCGCGCTGCGCGGCTGGATCGCACGACTGGATCGCAACAACGCACAGGGCGAGTACTACCTCACCGATATCTTTGCCATGGCGGCGCGGGAAAATCGCGCCGCGCTGAGCGTCGAATGCGCCGACCCGGTCGAGGCGGCCGGTGCCAACGACCCGTGGCAGCTGACCGAGCTGGAGGCGCATTTTCGCCGTCGCGCCACGCACGTGTTGGCGCTCGACGGCGTGCGCATGGCCGACCCGACGCGCATCGATGTACGCGGCACGATCCGCGTGGGGCACGATGTCGAACTCGATATCGACGTGATCCTCGAAGGCGAGGTAGTGCTTGGCGACGACGTGCGCATCGGCGCCTTCACCCGGCTCAAGGACGTGCAACTCGCGGCCGGTACCGTCGTGCACGCACATTGCGACGTCGAGGGTGTGATTACCCACGGCCCCTGCGTGATCGGCCCGTTCGCGCGCCTGCGTCCCGGCACAGAGCTAGCCAGCGGTGTGCACGTCGGCAATTTCGTCGAGGTCAAAAAAACCACGATCGGCGAAAACAGCAAGGCCAACCACCTCAGCTACCTTGGCGACAGCGAGATCGGCCGCGGCGTCAACATCGGTGCCGGCACCATCACTTGCAACTACGACGGCATCAACAAGTCGATCACCCGCATCGAGGACGGCGCCTTTATCGGCTCCAACAGCGCACTCGTCGCGCCGGTGACCGTCGGTGCCCAAGCCACTATCGGCGCCGGCTCCGTCATCACCCGCGACGCGCCGGAAGGCGAGCTGACGCTGACTCGCGCGAAGCAGACCACGCTGAAGGGATGGAAACGGCCGACCAAGCGGGTCGAATGAATCCGTGTCGGCGCATACAACCGATTTCGGATACCGTGTGTGTTGATAAACGAAGTGTCTCGGGTGAGGATTCTATGTCCTTTGCGCAACCTGAAATAGTTGTAACCGATCAGGTCGACGAACGGATTCATCAGGTCATCGGTGAGGGCTTGAATCAATTCAACGATGCGATAGCCGGCTACGGCGATCGACATGCACTCGCCGTAGTCCTGAAAAATCCGGACAACGGCGAACCGCTCGGAGGCGCGCTCGGTCGTTCGTCGTTGGGCTTGCTGTTTCTCGAACTCTTTTTCTTGCCGGCATCGCTGCGCGGCGATGGCCTGGGTACCCGCATTCTGGCGGCGTTCGAGGAAGAAGGCCGCCGCCGCGGCTGTCGCTCGGCCGTGCTGTATACCATCAGCTTCCAAGCCCCTGGATTTTACGAACGCAACGGTTGGCGTGCCTTCGGTGAAATCCTCTGTGACCCTCCCGGCGCCAGCCGGATATTCATGTGCAAGGATTTGACGGCAAAGGCGCCTTCGACGGACGCAGGCTGATCAGGCATACCGCCACCCATCGATTTCCACCAGCAGTTCGCGGCGGCAGATATCGCCGTGCAGCAGCAGCACCGGTACGCCGGGCAGGCGGCGACGGAAAAAGTCGCGCACGCGTGGAGCGTCGACGGCGTGTCGCACGTAGGCTTTGAGCGGCGAGTGCGTGTCGAAGCCCGCAGGCATGTCGGCGCTGGCGAGCAGCGTTTCCAGGTTGATCAGGGTCTCGTCGAGCTGGGCATCCAGGTCGTCGTCATGGGCGGAGGCATGGCCGACGACCGCCGCTGTACCGGAGATCGCGAGCACGTCGTTGCCAGGAAGGTTCATGGCGCGGGCAAAGCTCGGCGGCGTGCGGCCATATTGGCGCGGATAGCGCCAGGCGCTGACCTGGCGCGGGTTTTCCACGCGCTCGCCGGGCTGGTCGCAGGCCAGCAGGTAAATCTGCAGCCGGTGCGCCGGGCCGTGATGACCGATGGCGCTGGCAGCGGGAAAGCCGTCGGCGAAGAAACTGCCCATACCCGCGGCGCGACCGTCGCAGAACTGTTTGTAGCGCTCGGCATCGCCGACGCCTTCATTGATGGCGCCGAGGTAATTCCACAGGCGCAGCACATGTCGCTCCGCGCGCTGTTCGAGGAACTGGCGCACCTGCGTGTAGGCCGTGTTCGCCGCGCCTTCCGGACCACCGTGCTCACGTTCGTCCAGCTCGATGGCGGCAAAAAGCCAGCCGCCGCCAGCCGACCAACGCAGGGCGTCGACGCGACCATGGGTCACCGGTGCATCGACCTGCCAGATCTCCAGCGGCGCTGGGGCGTCGAAGCTTTCCAGCGCGATTTGCAGCGCACGGGGGTCACCCGTTTTCTGGCTGCCGGCGCCGAAGCCGAGCAGGGCCAGCGTGCCGGATTCGTTCAGCGCGGCGGCGGTATCGCCAACGCGATACGACACGCGCGGGGCGCGGCGCAAAAGGGGGGCAAACTGCGGTTTTTCACTTCCCTGAACCATGCGGTGCAACCAAGAACGTTAAGATCGCTATGTTACACTGCATGGCCGTCGCCACCGGGTGTAGGCGAAGTAAACCCCAGTCGGAATCGAGCATGGCAGAGCAAACAGCGTCGGAACACGAATTGGCCACGTTGATCGTGGAATGCCTGAACCTCGATACCGTGACGCCCGACCAGATCGACCCCGACGCGCCGCTGTTCGGCGGCGATCTCGGGCTGGATTCGATCGACGCGCTGGAGATCGCCCTGGCCGTGTCCAAACGCTACGGCTTTCAGCTGCGTTCGGACAACCCTGACAACCGGCAGATCTTCACCAGCCTGCGCACGCTGTCGGCGCATGTCGAGCAGCATCGCCTCGCCGCCTAACCACGCGTGTGGCAAACCTGCCCGTGTGTTCGGTCATCACGGTACCGGTATGACGCTTCCGCCTCTTTCAGCTGAGCCGCCGCGGCCTATCGTCGACACGCGCCGCTATGTGCTGCCATTGCTGCTGGCCTATCCGGTTTTGGCGATCGCCGGCGACGTGACGCATCGACAGATCTTTCCATTGATCGCGCTGCTCCTGCTGGCCACCGCGCTGATGCTGCCGCGGCTGCTGATGCTGCGCATGGGCGAGTGGCTGGCCTGGCTGGCGATTCTGGCGGCGCTGCTGCTGTCGTCGGTGTTCGGCTTCGCGGACCTGTTGCTGGAGAGCGTGCCGATTCTGGTCAGCGCACTGCTGGCCATCGGTTTTGGCAGGACGCTCGGCACGTCCGAACCGTTGGTCGCCCGTTTCATCGTGGCGCTGGAAGGTCGCGAGCGCCTGGCGCAACCGGGTGTGGCGCGCTACGCGCATGACATCACCTGGAGCTGGACGCTGCTGCTGGCGGCACAGGCCTTGCTGCTGGCGATGCTGCTGTTGTGCGCCGAGCACACGGGCGTGCTGGCGCGTCTGGGATTCACCTCACCGCTGCCGGTATCGGATCGCTGGGCCGCGATGTGGTTGCATGTCGGCGGCTATCTGGTGCTGGCGGTGGCCTTTGCGCTGGAATACGGCTACCGCCGCTGGCGCCTGCGCCATCTCAGTCATCCCGGTCTTCACGACATGCTGCTCAAGCTCATGCTTCAGTGGCCGCAGCTGATGCATGGCAAAGAGGCGTCGCCGCGATGAGTGCCGATGTGATCAAGACGGACGCAGACGAGACGGCGACACTCCATGAAACCTTTGAGCACCCATTCTGCATCGGGCTCGATCATCCTTCCTTGCCCGGTCACTTTCCCGGTCATCCGCTGGTGCCGGGCGTGATCCTGCTGGAGCAGGTCGCGATGGCGTTGCGCACATGGCGCGGGCAGCGACTGGCCCGCGTGATGGACGCGAAATTCGTGGCGCCGCTGCTGCCGGCCGAAACCGCCGTTGTACGCCTCACGCAGGCCGCTGCCGAGCGCCTTCGCTTCGAGATTTTTCGCGGCGACACGCTGTTGGCGCGCGGCACGATCGAGGCGGCGGCATGACCACCAAGGAGCACTGGCAGGACCGCCCCGAGGGCGGCGGCTTTTTCGCGATGTGGATCATCCGCACCATCGCGCTTTACGGCGGCCGCGGGCTGGCCCGCGCGTGCCTGTATCCGATCACGCTGTATTTCTATCTGCGGCGCAAGCCCGAGCGCCTCGCCTCGCGGCAATACCTGCAGCGTGTGTTCGGCAAGCCGGCCACGATGCGCCAGGTGTTCCATCACATGCACAGTTACGCGGCGACCAGCCTGGACCGGATCTTTCTGCTGGCGCGCGGCGAGTCGCTGTTCGAGATCGAAACCGAAGGGCTCGAATTGCTCGATGCCTGTATCGACCGCGGCCACGGCGTGCTGCTGTTCGGTTCGCACCAGGGCAGTTTCGAAGCCCTGCGCGCGGTGGGCGCGCGGCGGCCGGACATGTCGATCCGCGTGGTACTGGACAAGCAGAAAACGCCGGCGATGACGCGCCTGCTGGAAGACCTCGCGCCCGACATCGGGGCCAACGTGATCGATGCCTCGAAGGACGGCACCAGCATCGCGCTGGCGATGGCCGAGGCCTGTCGGAGCGGGGCGATGGTGGCGATGCTGGCCGATCGCGGCCGCGGTCACGAGTCGCTGCGTCATGCGGAGTTTCTCGGCTCGCCGGCGCCGTTCCCGATCAGCCCGTGGCTGCTGGCGCATACGCTGCAGGTGCCGGTGATACTGTGCTTCGGCCTGTACCTGGGCGGCAACCGCTATCGCGTGGTGTTCGAGGCGATGGCCGACCGGGTGGAGATTCCGCGCAAGCAGCGTGGCCCGGCCCTGGACGCACTGATCACCCGCTATGCCCAACGCCTGGAACACTACGTCCATGTCGCACCCTACAACTGGTTCAACTTCTATGATTTCTGGCAGCAAGATGTTCGCGCTACTGCTGTGCATGACGTTGCTACCGTGGGCGAGCGCGTCGAGGTCTGAAACCACCGCAGCCGCGGCATCCTCATCGGGTACATCGGAAACGTTGATTGCGGCATTGGGCCAGCCCGCACCGGCGCGCACGCCGTTTGCCGAAGCACGCTTTCTGAAAGTTTTGGACAAGCCGCTGGTCGTCTCCGGCGAGCTGGCCTGGCTCGGCGGCGATCAGCTGCAGCGCCGCGTCGATCATCCGAATCAGGAAACGGCCAGCATCGCCAACGGCGAAGTGACGCTGCAGCGCGCGGGCAAAAGTGCGCGCACGTTTTCGCTGTCGCACGCGCCGCAGCTGCAGGTGCTGTTGGACAGTTTCGTAGCCTTGCTCAGCGGCGACGGCAGCCGCTTGCAGCAGGCGTTCAACATCAGCCAGACCGGGCAGGCCAGTGGCGCGTGGACGCTGACGCTGACCCCGCGCGATGCGAAAGTCGCCAAAACCGTCGCCAGCATCGTGATCGACGGCGAGGGCAAGCAGCCGCGCTGCATGCAGATGCAGGAAGCCGATGGCGATCTGGCCATCGACCTGCTCGGGCCGCTGGCCGACAAGATGCCGACGCAGCCGACGCGTGCCTCGCTGCAGGCGCTGTGCCAGGGCGCGCACTGAGCATGCGCCAGCGTGGGCGTGTCACGCTGCTGGTCCTTTGGCTGCTGGTGCTGGCCGGGCTGGGCTGGATGGTCAGCCAGCGGCTGAAGGTCAGCACCGACTTGCGCAGCTTCATGCCGGCACCGACCACGCCGGATCAGCGCCTGCTGATGGCGCAGGTCGGCGACGGCGCTGGCTCGCGACTGCTGCTGCTGGCCATATCGGGCCAGCCCGACGCGAAGCTCGCCGCGCTCAGCCAGGGTCTGGTCGCGGCGCTGAAAAAAGATCCGCGCTACAGCCAGGTGCTCAATGGGGGCTTCGATCTCGGCGCACTCGACCCCAAGCTTTTGCCGTATCGCTACCTGCTGTCGCCGACGCTGGATACCCAGCCGATCGACGAGGCCTATCTTGCCGACCAGCTGCAGCAGCGGCTGGACGATCTGTCCTCGCCCGGCGCCAGCCTGCTCAAGGACCTGCTGCCGCGCGACCCCACGCTGGAAGTGCTGAAGCTGGCCGAACGCTGGACGCCGCCGCGATCCCCCGAGCTGCGCGAGGGCGTATGGTTTTCGCCGCAGCACGAGGCGCTGCTGGTGGTGCAGACCGCCGCCGCCGGTTTCGATCCCGACGCGCAGGCCAAGGCCATTGGCGGCATCGAGCAGGCGTTTCATGCCTTGCCCGGCAGCGCCGGCGCGCATCTGGACCTCAGCGGGCCGGGCTACTTCAGCATGGTGATCGGCGCGCAGACGCAGCATCAGGCCGAGTGGATCGGGCGTATTTCCACCGTGGGTTTTATCGCGCTGTTGCTGCTGGCCTATCGCAGCGTGAGCTCGCTGCTGCTGGGCGCGCTGCCGATCGCCAGCGCGGCCCTGGCCGGCATCGCGGCGCTGACGCTGGCGTTTCCCGAGGTGCACGGCATCACGCTCGCGTTCGGCTTCACCCTGCTCGGTGTGGCGCAGGAATACCCGATACGCGTGCTCAGCCACCGCCGCGCGGGCGAGGACGCCGTGCAAAGCGTGCGGGCGCTGTGGCCGCTGCTGCTCACCGCTATCGCGTCGGCCTGCATCGCCTACCTGGCGTTTTATGCGTCGGGCGTGAGCGGCCTCAAGCAGCTGGCGGTGTTCACCATCGTCGGCCTGCTGGTCGCCGGCTTCAGCACGCGCTATCTGCTGCCGCATCTGCTGCCGCGCAAGGTGCGCGACGTGGCCGATCTGCCCTGGCTGGTTCGGGCGCGTGATCTGGTCGATCGCCTGCCGCGGCCGCGGTGGATTCCGCTGGTCGTGGCGCTGGCGATCGTGCTGATGCTGGCGTTCGCGCCCGGACCGTTCTGGCAGAACAACCTGGCGGCGCTGACCCCGCTGCCGCAGGACATGCTGCTGCACGACGCGCGCCTGCGCGAGGCGCTGGGCGCGCCGGACGTGCGCTACCTGCTCGTGCTGCAGGCACCAACCGAGCAGGGCGTGCTGGCGTTGTCCGAGGCGCTGCAGCCGAAGGTTGATGCGCTGGTGGCGGCGCACGCGGTCGACGGCCTGGAGCTGCCGTCGCGCTATCTGCCCAGCGTGGCCTTGCAGCAATCGCGTCAGCAAAAGTTGCCGGATGCCGAGGCGCTGAAAAAGTCGCTGGGCGATGCCCTGCAGGGCCTGCCGTTCCAGCCGAATCTGTTTCAGCCGTTTCTCGACGACGTGGCTACCGCGCGCCGGCTGCCGCCGCTGACTCCGACCTTGTATGCCGCCTCGCCGCTGGGACAGCGGCTGGCCTCGATGCTGACCCAGCGCGACGGCCACTGGCTCGGCCTCGGCTCGATAAGCGGCCTGCACGATGTCGCGGCGGTGCAGGCGCTGGGTGACAACAGCGCAGGCACGGTGCGCCTGCTCGATCTGAAAGCGGCGTCCGAATCGCTGGTGGTCGACTACCGCACGCGCATCCTGCAGGCGCTGCTGGCGGCGACCGTGCTGCTGATTGCCACGATCAGTTTTGCGCTGCGCAGCGTGCGTCGCGCCTGGCACGTGCTGGCACCGATGACGCTGGCCACCTTTCTGGTACTGGCGGTGGAGCGCGTGGCCGGCATCGAGATTTCGCTGTTCCATCTGGTCGCGCTGATTCTGGCCGGGGGCCTGGGCCTGCATTACGCGCTGTTTTTCGAGCGCGATACCGGCGACCCGGCCGAACAGCGGCGCACCCTGCATGCGACCGGAGTCTGCGTGCTGTCCGCGCTGCTGGTGTTCGGCATGCTGGCCTGGGCGACCATTCCGGTGCTGCGCGCGATCGGGCTCACGGTGAGCCTGGGCGTGGCGTTCCACTTCTGTCTTTCCATCCTGATGGCGCCGCATGCTTCCGAAGACTGACTGGGCGGCACTTATTCCGCACGCCGGCACGATGTGCCTGCTCGACGCCGTGTTGGCGTGGGACGAGCACACCATCCACGCCGTCACCGAGGGCCACGCGCGCGCGGACAATCCGCTGCGCGGTACCCAGGGGCTGCACGCGGTGCATCTGGCCGAATACGGCGCGCAGGCGATGGCCGTACACGGCGCCCTGCTGGCGCGCGCCGCGGGCGCGAAAACGGCCAAGCCCGGCCGGCTGGTCAGCCTGCGCGATGTGCAGCTGCTGGCCGACTATGTCGACACCTGCGATGGCCGTCTGGACGTCCATGCGCAATGCCTGCAGGCCGGTGAAGCCAGCGCGCAATATCTGTTTCGCATCGAGCATCGCGGCCGCCTGCTGGCCAGCGGACGCGCGGCCGTCATCCACCCCGACTCCTGAGATCCATGCCATGACCGTCATTCCTCCCTTGCGTCGCGCCTTGGTCACCGGTGGCAGTGGCGAACTGGGCATCGCGATCTGCCATGCGCTGGCCGTTGGCGGCTATCACGTGATCGTGCACGGCAATCAAAGCCTGCACCGCGCCGACGACGTCGCCGCGGCCATTCGAGAGCAGGGCGGCAGCGCCGAGTCGTGCGCCTTCAACGTCACCGACGCGGGCGTGACGCGCGCCGCGCTGGACGCGCTGCTGGCCGAAGGCACCATCCATGCCGTGGTCAACAACGCCGGCATCCACGACGACGCGCCGATGGCCGGCATGTCCGACGAGCAGTGGCATCGGGTGATCGACGTGTCGCTGCACGGATTTTTCCACGTCACCCAGCCGCTGCTGCTGCCGATGGCGCGCGCGCGCTTCGGGCGTATCGTGTCGGTCAGCTCGGTCGCCGCGCAGGTCGGCAACCGCGGCCAGACCAATTACGCGGCGGCCAAGGCCGCGCTGCACGGCGCGACCAAGTCGCTGGCGCGCGAGATGGCCTCGCGCGGCATCACCGCCAACGTGGTGGCGCCGGGCATCATCGAGGGCCGCATGATCGGCGACGACTTTCCGCCCGAGCGCATCCGCGAGATGGTTCCCGCGCAGCGCGCCGGCAAGCCGGCCGAAGTCGCGGCGCTGGTCGCGTTTTTATGCAGCGAGTCGGCCGCCTATATCAACGCCCAGGTCATCGGCATCAACGGCGGCATGGCCTGAGAGCGTGAACAGGGTCTGAGAAAACTCTCAAGCGGCGAACAGCATCGGCCGCAGCCGCGCGCGGGCCAGGTCGCGCATGTCGCCGCTTAGCGAATCACCACCGTCGGCCACCGCGCGTTCGACGATGCTGGCGGCCAGCCCTTCGAGCAGATCGAGATTTTCGCGCAGGCGAACGCGCAGGTCGGCATCGCTGAGCTGATCGTGCAGGGTGGCATTCATTTCGGCGAACCACGGCAGCATGCCCTGGTCGAGCATGCCGCGCGGATTGCGCCCCTGCGACAGCGCATG
Source organism: Rhodanobacter sp. K2T2 (assembly GCF_013408815.1). Lineage (NCBI taxonomy): Bacteria > Pseudomonadati > Pseudomonadota > Gammaproteobacteria > Lysobacterales > Rhodanobacteraceae > Rhodanobacter > Rhodanobacter sp. K2T2. Next base: position 126,442 of record NZ_JACCCA010000009.1, read on the forward strand.
CCAGCGGCCGAAGAAATGCTGCATGCGTTCGTTGAGCGCCTGCGCCGCCTCGAGTTCGCGCGCCATGTCGGCGAACAGCGCGGCATCGCCCAGGCGCTGCTGGAACACCAGCTGGCACAGCACGCCCCAGTAGTACGCGTAGTCCCAGATCACCTTGATCGGCAGCACTTCGGCGTTGCCGAACAGCGGGTACTGATGCCGATAGAGCTTGAGCGTGCTCTCGTAGAACGACAGGAACAGCCGTTCGTACAGCCGCGCGTACGGCGCGATCGGCTGGCCGGCGCGATCGACCGCCACCAGCCGGCAGATATAGGTATTGGCAATCGCGATGAAGTCGGTGCCGGGCGAGTAGAACGGATCGAGAAACGGCCCGGCCTCGCCGGTCAGCGCCCAGCGGTCGGCGCTGAACATGCGCGCGCAGCCGTAGGAGTAATGGCGGAAGAAGGCGAAGTCGAGCAGCTTGTCCTGCCGCTTGGCCACTTCGCGCGCGATCGCCGGCTGGTGCACGCCGAGCCAGTCCTGCGCGCGCGCAAAGGTGTTCATCGTGTCGATCGGATGCATCGCCGCGTCGGCCACGATACCGACCGAGTGCGCGCCCGAAGCCAGCGGAATCAGCCAGGTCCAGTAACCCGGTCCGCACAGGTGGTTGGTCGAGCGCCAGCGCTCGGCGGGGTTGCAGCGGCCCTGCCAGTCGCTGTCGTCGCACCAGCCGTCGATCGCCAGGCGGTCGTCGAGGCGAAACCACACCGCGTTGGCGTGGTGGCCGTTGTCGCGGGTCAGCTCGAGCCGGCGGCGTATCATGCCGGCGCGGCCGGAGGCGTCGAGCAGCCAGCGCGCGCTGAGCGCATGCGTATCACCGCTGGCGTCGATGTAGCGCACGCTGTGCGCGTCGCCGTGGCTGCCGAGTTCGAACGTCTGCACGGCCACGCCGTCGCGAAAATCGATGCCGCGCCGGCGCGCTTCGTCGCCGAGAAAATTCTCGAAGATGCCGCGATCGATCTGGTAGCTCGGCGTCGGCAGCACCCGACGAACGCCCAGCTCCGTCACGTTCTCCAGATCGCTGCGGCCGTCGGAGAAAAAGAAGCGGAAGCCGAATTTGCGGATGTGTTCGGTTTCCAGATGCTCGCGCAGGCCCAGCGTCTCGGCCAGATAATGTGCGGCAATCTCCACCGTCGATTCGCCGATTTTGTGCGCGGCGGCGGGCAGCGGATGCGCGCGGCGCTCCAGCACCACGATGTCCATGTCTGGAAATTCGCCGCGCAGCTGCAGCGCAAGGCACAGCCCGGCGAGGCCGCCGCCGAGTATTACCGCATCGTGGGACGTGTTGGTCATGCAGACTCCGCGCCGCCGTTTCGGCCTTGATTGTGCACCGTTTGATCCTCGCACGGCGCCGGTGTTTTGGGCGTCAGCGGCGCGGCGTATCGACGCGTAATTTCGCCGCATGCGCGCAGCGATCGATTACGGCACCGGCGCCAGGGTGGTCAGCGGCGCGCTCGCGATGATGTGATCGACCACCAACGGCTGCGCGTGTGAACGACGGTAGCTTTTCACGATATCGCCGTAATGAATCACTCGACCGATGGTGTACGTCGTAATGCGGGTCACGTCACGAACCGGGGCGAAGTGACTGCGTCGAAACGTGGCGTGATAGCGCGACGCGATCGGTACCGCGACGACCCCAAGCTTTTTCTCGCGCGAGGCGGCAATCAGAATCGCGGCTTCGAACACGAAATGTTCCGCCGGCAGGTCGACCAGTTCCATTGCGCTGCGCGGATACCAGCGCTGGCCGCTCTGGGTGTCGGCCACCGGCTGGGCGCAGGCCCAGGAGATGCCCCAGTCGGCCACCGCGTTGGCGCGGCGGCGGCCCTTGGGCTGCTGTTCGCGATCGAGCAGGCGCGCGCCGATCACGATGTGCTCGGGGTGGTCCGCCGCCGCCGCGACGATGCGTGGAATATCGGCAGCCAGATGCTGACCGTCGCCGTCCATGGTCAGCACCGCGTCGAAGCCTTGCCGCAACGCTTCGCGAAATCCGCAGCGCAGCGCCTCACCTTTGCCGCGCCGCTGCGCGTGGCGTAGCAAGGTCACCGGCATGGCCGCGACGATCTCGGGCGTGCGATCGTTCGAGCCGTCATCCACCACGATGACTTTCGCGCCAAGCGCTAGCACCGACTGCACCACCGACTGGATCGCCTCTTCCTCGTTGAGGCAGGGAATCAACACGCACCAGCGGGCGGAGGAGGCGATCATGCGACCTGCTCCGCGGTGCGGCTTGGCGCGTGGTCTGGCTGAACTGCAGCGGCCTGCAGCTCGATACGCAGCCCCAGGCTGGCCGCGGCCTTCAGCTCGCAATGACCGTGACCGCGCGCCAGTGCGGCCAGCAGCGGCAGCGCTTCGGCGGACGCGTTGGCGGCGCGCCAGCCGACCAGTGGTTCGGGCAGTGCGTGGTCGGTCGAACCCTGGATCGGCGCCAGCATGACGTCCAGCGAGGCCAGCGTGTTTTCGCTGAGTTCGGGGGTAAGCACCAGCGCACAGCCAAACGACTGCGTGCAGCCGGTTTCCTCGACCAGCGGAAACACGCCGGCGATATCGCTGCACACCAGCAGCACGGGGCAACGGTCGGCCAGCGCATGGCTGATCGCTTCGAGCAGCCCGGCGCCAAAACTCATCCGTTGTGCGCACACGGCGGTGGACGGTTCGTGGCAGCCGGTGGCGATGGTCCAGTAGCCGGCCGGTGCGTTGTGCACCGAGTTGTGGAAGCGGATCGGCGACAGTTCCTTGGGCGCGCTCGCCAGCGTGGCGCACATGTAATCGGTGATCGCCTGATCGCCGTGCGAGGAGGAAAACACGCAGGTCAGCGAATCCGCTGCGCGGCCGCTCATCGCCACCGCCTGTCCGGCCACCTCGGCCGCCAGCAGCACGCTTTCCGGTGCGCGGCGGCGCTCGTTCGGCGGCAGCGTGGTGGCCACCGGTTTCGGTGAGGGCGGCTCGGGTGCGTTGCCCCCCAGCAGCGCCTGCAGCGCGGCGAAGTTGCCCAGTTGCTTCGACCACAGGCCGATGCCTTCGACGTGAATGCGCAGAGGACTCATGCGGCAAACTCCGCGCGGGCGAAAGCGAGGCAGGCGTTGTTGCCGCCAAAGCCGAACGAATTGCTGAGCGCCACGTCGACCCGCTGCTGTTCGTTGGTCCAGGCGAACTGCGCTCCGCAGCCGGCGTCCGGCGTGGCGCCACCGAGGTTGCCCGGGATCAGGCCGTGCTCGATCGCCTGCAGCGCGATGGTCGCCTCGATGATGCCGGCGGCGCCCAGCGTGTGGCCGGTAAACCCCTTGGTCGAGCTGCCGCGGGTGCGCGCTGGAAACGCGCGGCTGACCAATGCGGCTTCCACTTCATCGTTTTTCTGGCTCGCCGTGCCGTGCAGATTGATGTAATCGACCCGATCGGCGTCGATGCCGGCGCGTGCCAGCGTATCGCGCAGCGCCAGCTCGGCGCCGAGGCCGTCCGGGTGCGGCGTGGACATGTGGTGCGCGTCGCTGGCTTCGCCGTAACCGAGCAGGCGCGGTGCCGCCGGGGCGATGTCGACCCGCTCGAGCAGGGCGAAGCCGGCTGCCTCGCCGATCGAGATGCCGTTGCGCGCGGCATCGAACGGCCGGCACGGCTGCGGCGAGACCAGCTCCAGCGCGTTGAAGCCGAACAGCACGCTGTCGCATAAGGTATCCACACCGCCGACCACGGCGGCATCGACAAGGCCGAGCCGGATCAGCCGTTCGGCATTGGCGAACGCCTTCGCGCTGGACGAGCAGGCGGTGGAAATGGTCAGGCACGGACCTTCCAGTTCCAGCGCCGCGGTGACAAAGGCCGCCAGCGAATGCGGCGCGTGGATCGCCGGGCGACGCATGTCGTCGGGAAAGCCGCCGTCGGCGTCGAGCCGGCGGTAGGCGGCTTCCGTCTCGCCGATGCTGGCGGTGGAGGTGCCCAGCATCAGCGCGATGCGGTGCGCGCCGTAGCGTTCGCGCGCGGCGCGCACGCGGTCGAGAAAACCATCCTGGTTCAGGCCGAGCCAGGCCAGCCGGTTGTTGCGGCACTCCCATACGGAAAGATCCGCCGGCAGCGGCGCGTCCTCCACGCCGGCTACGCGCCCGATCCAGCAGTCCAGCGGGGCGCTGCTGAAGTCGTTCGGGCGCAGGCCGCTGCGGGCAGCCCGCAGGGCATCGAACTGCGCCGCCAGGCCGTGGCCGATGGCCGAGGTGGCGGTATACGCGGTGACCGCGAGCGGTGTCATGGGATCGGGCATCGCAAAAGCCTACCGGTCGATTCGGGGATTGCCTAGCCTTCCGATGGATCGGCGGCAGACGGCGCCGATACTGAAGTTTCGGGCATGAAGGCCGCGGGAACGCCGACGCCTGCCGTGACGCCTTGTTAAGCTCGCCGCTGTTGAATGGATCGGGACAAATGATGAGCGAGCAGGCCGAACGTGCCGAAACCTTCCTGAGAGGACTGCAGGACCGCATTTGCGCCGCCGTGGAGCAGGTCGACGGCCGCGCCCGCTTTGTCGAGGATGCCTGGACGCGCGAGGGCGGCGGCGGTGGACGCACGCGCGTGCTGAGCGAAGGCGATGTGTTCGAGCAGGCCGGCGTCAATTTTTCCTATACCCGGGGCAAGTCGTTGCCGCCTGCCGCAACGGCACGCAAGCCCGAACTCACCGGTGCTTCGTACGTGGCGGCCAGCGTCTCGCTGGTGCTGCATCCGCGCAATCCGCACGTACCGACCACACACGCCAACGTGCGGTATTTCGAGGCCGGCAAGCCGGGCATGGACCCGGTGTGGTGGTCCGGCGGCGGCTTCGACCTCACGCCGTTCTATCCGTATGAAGAAGACGTACGGCACTGGCACGGCGTGGCGAACGCGCTGTGTACGCCGTTCGGTCAGGATGTCTATTCGCGCTACAAGAAATGGTGCGACGAATATTTCTATCTCAAGCACCGCGACGAGACGCGCGGCGTCGGTGGCCTGTTCTACGACGACCTCAACGAGGGCGGTTTCGAGCGCTGCTTCGATTTCATGCAGGCGGTAGGCAACGGCTTTCTCGACGCCTATCTGCCGATCGTCGAACGCCGCAAGGACACGGCATACGGCGAGCGCGAGCGCGAATTCCAGCTCTACCGCCGCGGCCGCTACGTCGAGTTCAACCTGGTCTACGACCGCGGCACGCTGTTCGGCCTGCAGTCCGGCGGGCGCACCGAATCGATCCTGATGAGCCTGCCGCCGCGCGTGCGCTTTGAGTACGCCTACGCGCCGGAAGCCGGCTCGGCCGAGGCGAAGCTGGCGGATTATTTGAAGCCTAGGGATTGGATTGAGAGTTGAGAGATGAGAGATGAGGGGCGAGGGGCGAGGGGTGAGCGAAAGGCGGAGAGCCGACTCGCGCCGACTGCCGGCTTCCCGCAGCGCCTTCGTCTGACGCCCTCGCTACTCGCCCCTCGTCCCTAGCTCTCGCTCCCGCTCATCTAAGGAGTCGCGCCACTAAACTTCACCACGGTGGCGCCTTTGACCGGGCCGATCTGCGCGCTGTCGCTAACTTTCAGGATCACCTCGCGACGAAACTCCAGCGTGCCCTGTACCACGGCGTGCGGGCCGATCACGATCACCGGCGTGTGGGTATTTTTGTGGATCCAGCCGTGCGACTCGTCGACCAGGATGCCGCCCTCGACGTGCGAATTGGCGCCCACGGTGACGTCACCGGTGACCGTGTCGATGCCGCCGGCCACGTGCGCGGCCTCCAGCGCGATCACACCGTTGACGTTGCTGACCTTGCCCTGCACCTCGGCGCCTTGGGCCAAATGCAGGCCACCGTTGACGGCGGTGACGTCACCGCTGACGCGACTGGCACCTCCCAGCGTCACGGCGCCATTGACCGTTTCCAGCGACTTGGCCTGCCCCTTGTCGCCCAGATCGATCGAACCATTCACCGTATTGGCTTTCTCCACCTTGGCGCCGTCGCCGATATGGACCGAACCGTTGACCGTGCTCACGTCGCCGGCCGGCTGGTTGGCCTCGACAGTGACCGAGCCGTTGATCTTGCTGATGTCGTCGCCGCTGGCCCAGGCCGCCGAGGGCAGGCTCGCCAGCGGCAGGACCACGGCAAACGCCGCGCTGATGAAAATCGTCGGGAATCGACGCATGGCAGTCTCCGTAGATGATGTGTGCAGTTAGGATGCGCCGGCGCGCCTCAGGGTTTACCGTGACCTGTGGCAGGGGTCGGATTTGACGCTGCCGGCTCGCGGCCGCACCATGCCGGCCTGTCCACACCTGATGATCGCCATGCATAAGCTCGTACTGATTCGCCACGGCCAGTCGCAGTGGAACCTCGATAACCGCTTCAGCGGCTGGGCCGATATCGACCTCACGCCGCAGGGCAACGCCGAAGCGACCGCCGCGGGCGAGCTGCTGAAGTCGTCCGGCTATACCTTCGATGTCGCGCATACGTCGGTACTCAAGCGTGCGGTGCGCACTCTGTGGGGCGTGCAGGACGCGCTGCAGCAGATGTGGATACCGGTGCTGACCGACTGGCGCCTCAACGAACGCCACTACGGCGGCCTCACCGGCCTCAACAAGGCCGAAACGGCAGCCAAGTACGGCGACGAGCAGGTCAAGATCTGGCGCCGCAGCTACGATATCCCGCCGCCGCCGCTGGAGCGCAGTGCCAACGAGTCGGTACACGATCCGCGCTATGCCACGCTCGACCCCAAGGAAATTCCCGACACCGAATGCCTGAAGGACACCGTGGCCCGCGTGCTGCCGTACTGGCACGAGACGCTGGCGCCGGCGATCCGCGCCGGTCAGCGAGTGCTGGTGGTGGCCCACGGCAATTCGCTGCGCGCGCTGGTGAAGTACCTGGACGATATTTCCGACGAAGCCATCGTCGAGATGAACATTCCCAACGGCATTCCGCTGGTCTACGAATTCGACGAGCACCTCAAGCCGCTGCGTCACTACTACCTCGGCGACGCCGCCGAGATCGAAGCCAAGATGGCGGCCGTCGCCAACCAGGGTAAAGCGAAATAAGCATGGCCAAGGCTACCTCACCGCAGGCCATTGCCGCCTCGTTGACCGAGTACTGGTCGCCACGCGTGGTGGGCGAGCTCGAGGAAAACTATATCAAGGTCGCCAAAGTGCACGGCAGCCTGTGCTGGCATAGCCACGACGACGAGGACGAGCTGTTCCTCGTGCTCAAGGGACATCTGCGCATCGAGCTGGAAAACGCCGAGGCGATCGAGCTGGACCAGGGCGAGATGTTCGTGGTGCCCAAGGGCGTGCGGCACAATCCTGTTGCGTCGGACGAGTGCCACATCCTGCTGATCGAGCGCAAATCGACCCTGCATACCGGCGATGTGGTGATGGACAAAACGCGCTCGCTGGCCGAGCAGCTCGGCGACGCCTAGCAACGGTTTAGGGTGATGCCCGGCGCATGACAGTCGTCATGCGCGACGGCGGTATCCCGTCAGTCGTCACTGCCTCGGCGCTGGATTAAGCTGTGCCGGTATCCACTCACCGGCGATGCCCATGCCTGCCCACCTGTCCCAATATCTCATCATGCTGCCGATCATGGCGTGGGTGGTTTGGCGCCGCGTCAGTCGCTCGTTCGGCCGCCAGCCGATCAAGCGCAAGACCATGATCGCGCGCATCGCGATTTTTACCGTGATCGGCGTGCTGCTCGCGCTGGCCGGCCTGCATAAAATCGAACTGGCCGAAGGTTTGTTCGGCGGCGTGATACTTGGCGCGGCGCTCGGCATCCTCGGCGTGCGCCTGACCCGCTTCGAAGTCGATCCGGTACGCGGTGACTGCTACGTCCCCAATCCCTGGATCGGTGCGTTTCTCACCGTGCTGCTGCTCGGCCGGCTCGCTTATCGTTTTGTCGTGGTGATGCCGCAGGTACATCAAGCCCATGTCGCCTTGCAGGGGCAGGGCGTGCCCGACGCCGGCGCACAAGCCTGGTCGTCCGCCTACACCTCCAGCCCTCTCACCATGCTGGTGATCGGCCTGCTGATCGGCTACTACATCCTCTACTTCACCGGCCTGCTCATCCACCATCGCCGCTTCCAGCGCGCGCAGTTGGGGGCCACGGCTGCCTAACGCCCACGCGTAGGTTGGGACGAGCGCAAGCGAATCCCAACGTTTCTCTCAACCCAACGTCAAGGAAGACGTCGTGCGATATCGAAGAGCAAAAGCCGCCGGGGGCACCTACTTCTTCACCGTGAATCTGGCCGATCGTTCGAGTTCACTGCTGGTTGAGCATGTCGCTGAGCTTCGCCAAGCTGTTCGCACGGTCAAACAACGCCATCCCTTCGAGATTCTTGCCTGGGTTGTTTTACCCGAGCACACGCATGCTATATGGGCGCTGCCGCCGAACGACGAAGACTTCTCCACCCGCTGGATGCTGATCAAAACAGGCTTCTCGCGAAGCATTCAAAGCGGCGAGAGCATCAACGCTTCACGCCTGCGCAAGGGCGAACGCGGCATCTGGCAGCGCCGCTTCTGGGAACATCAGATTCGCGATGAAAACGATCTCGCGCGTCATATCGATTACGTCCACATCAATCCCGTAAAACATGGTCATGCAGTGAAGGCGAACGATTGGTCTTACTCGTCTATCCATCGCTATATCCGCTCAGGGTTACTTGCCGCCGATTGGGCCGCGGATGTTGATTCTCCGAATGCCTTAGGCGAGCGGGGCGAGTGATATGGGATTAGGAAACCGTCAGCGGTTCGTCCCGGCGTAGGTTGGCGGTGAGCGTAGCGAACCCCAACGTCCCGCGGCCATCAATGTTGGGGTTCGCTGCGCTCACCGCCAACCTACGTCGATTCTCCAAACATCGCCGAGAACTCGCGGGCGAAACGGTGCACGTCGCCGGGCCAGCGTGCTGACAGGTAGCTGCCATCGCGCACTACGAAGGCCGGGGAGTCGTCGGTGGCGCTGTCGCGCGCGATGCCGTTGGTTTTGCGGGCATAGTCTTTTGCGTTGTGCGGCACGTCGCGGAAATCGGCGGGGTCGGCCAGCGCGCGCGTGACTTCCTGCTGCACCGACATATAGCCGTCCGTTTGATCCGGCGCCTCACTGTAGGTGCGGTAGTAGTGCGGATCCCAGAAGCGGGTGATGCGCGTCGTCATCCATGCCTTCTTCTCGAAGGCCCAGGTCAGTGCGGTGGTGCGGCGGCCGAACAATACGGACTTGCCGGTAACGGGCGAACGGCTGCGCGCGGCGAGCAAAACGCCATGGCAGATCGCCGCCACCGGCTTGCCGGCGTCGAAGAATGCGGCCACAAGCTGCTGCAACACCGGGCTCTCCAGATACTCGCGCATGCCCCGCGCGCGATGACCGCCTGGCAGCAGCAGACCGTCGTAATCGTTGGCATTGAGCTCGTCCCAGCGACGTGGCGAGCGGAACGCGGCATCGTCGCGCATCGCGGCGTAGGCTTGGCGCGCATCGCCATTGGCGCGCAGCACCAGCCCGACCACGCGCAGCCTGCGTAGACCCGGCAACCAGCCCCACGGGTCCAGCCCGATGCCGCTGAGCATCAGCTCATCCGAGTGCGCGGGCTGTCCATCGGACGTGGCGAACACGACGACATGCCCATCGCTGCGCAAGGTCTGCCAGCTCACCGCGACTTCCGACGGATCGGAATCGCGGCTGGGTAAAGGGATAAGCACGTTGGCCATGGGGAGGAGCGCTCAGGCCGCCGGCCCATTCAAATAATCCAGGCTCGCCTGCAGCATCGACTCCATGCCGATGGTCAGCGCGCCTTCGTCGAGAAAGAACTTCGGCGAATGGTTGGACGGCGCCTTCGAGGCGTCCTGGCCCTTTGGCGTGGCGCCGACGAAGAAATACACGCTAGGTACCGCTTGCGCGAAGTAGGCGAAGTCTTCCGAGGCCATCCACGGCTTCGCTTCGATCGCGTGGTCGCTGCCGATCGCCTTGCCGATGCTGGCGCGCACGCGCGCGGCGAGCGCGGGGTCGTTGACCAGCACGGGATTGCTGTCGCCGACCGGAATCTGTTCGTCGACCGTGGCGCCATTGGCGGCGGCGATGTGCTCGGCCGTCATCTTCAAGTCGTCCACCGCCTGCTGGCGCATGCCGGCGTCGAAGGTGCGCAGCGTGCCCTGCAGTTCCACCTGGTCGGGCACGATGTTGTAGCGTGAGCCGCCTTCGACGATGCCGAAGCTCAGCACGGCGGGCAGCGTGCTGATATCCAGCCGGCGACTGACGATGGTCTGCGCGGCGGTGATGATTTCCGCCGATGTCACGATCGGGTCAATGCCGTTCCAGGGCATGGCACCGTGCGTCTGCTTGCCGTGCACCACCATGCGGAACCAGTCCGAGCCGGCCATCGTCGGCCCCGGCCGTACCGACACCGTGCCCACGTTGAGCGAGCTGACCACGTGCATGCCGAACATCGCGTCCGGTTTGAAATCGCGAAACAGGCCTTGCTTCAGCATCAGCGAGGCGCCGCCTTCCTCGCCGGCCGGCGCACCTTCTTCGGCCGGCTGGAACACGAACAGCACCGAGCCGTGCAGGGTCTTCTTCATGCCGCTGAGCGCCTGCGCCATGCCCAGCAGCATCGCCGTATGCGCGTCGTGGCCGCAGGCGTGCATCACGCCGGTCGGCTTGCCGCGGTATTCGCCGGTCGCCGTCGAGGCAAACGGCAGTCCGGCCGGCTCGGTCACCGGCAGCGCATCCATGTCGGCGCGAATGGCCAGCCGCGGACCGGGCAGATCCCCCTTAAGCAGCGCGACCACGCCGGTATGCGCGATGCCGGTATGCACCTCCAGCCCGAACTTTTTCAGCTGCGCCGCCACCAGCGCCGACGTGCGCACCTCGCGGTTGCTGAGCTCGGGATGCTGGTGAATATCGCGCCGCCACGCGGTGACTTGCGGCAACTCTTTCTGCGCCATTGCCTGCACGCTGGGCGCGGGCGTATCGGCGGCGTGCAGCGACGAGATTACGACGGTGGCGAGCGCAAAAGCGAGAGCGGTGCGGCGCATGGGCATCTCCGAGCCAGGGATGATCGATGCTAGCGCGTGCGGCTTGCTTCGTGCGGCTTTCCCATACCTGCGCTTGCGATCGTTACGAGCGCAGTAGTGCCTCTAGGTCGACAGTCTCCGCCATGGCCTTGTTACCCGCGTCGCCGGGATGCAGGTGGTCGCCGGAATCGTAGGCGGGCAGCAGGCGCGTGGGGTGGGCGGGATCGCGCAGCAACGCGTCGAAGTCGATAACGGCATCGAATTCGCCGCTATGGCGTATCCAGTCATTCACCGATTGCCGCATGCGTTCCTTGTCAGCGGAGTAGTAGCCCATCAGGGGAGTGTCTTTCAGTGCACCCTCGAATGGCGTCAATGTTGCGCCGACAATGCGTACGTTACGCGCATGGGCTCGGGCGATGATCTGTCGATAACCGGCGATCAGCTGTTCGGCATCGGCAGCGCCGTCGTCGGGCGCAAACGCCATATGGTTCCAGCTGATGTCATTGATGCCGATCAGCACGATCACCGAGGCGATGCCCGGTTGGCTCAATACGTCGCGATCGAGCCGGGCGAGCGCGTTGTCGCCCATTTTGTCCTGCAGCAGTCGCGCGCCGGAGATGCCTGCATTGAGCACGGCCACATGTTTGTCTGCCAGCCGCGCCGCCAGGAAATCGGGCCAGCGGGTGTCGCGATCCATCGTCGCTCCGGCGCCGTCGGTGATCGAGTCGCCCAGGGCCACGACGGTGCGCGTTGTCGATGGTGCATTGACCAGGATCGCGCTTAAAAACAGGCGGCTGGTCAACGTCGACTCTGGCGCGATCGATGCCTCGGCCGTCTGATCGCCGGTCACCACGTAAGCGGTCTGTCGCCCGTCCCAGTGAAAGGTGGACGGTGCGGTCGGGTGCGGAAAATACAGGCTCACCGATACGCGCTGAAGTGCGGTCAGGGGAAGATCGATGGGGTCGCTCAGAGCCGGTGCGCCGGGCGGGATGGTGACGGAACGCCGGCCCGAGAACGTGATCGGTCGATCCGTGCCGTTGACGATATCGGCACCGTCGCCTGCCAATGCCAGGTGGGCCGAACCGACGACCAGCGGTGCGGTGCCGTAGGCGTTCGACAATTGAATACGAACGCTTGCCCCACCGACGCTGATGCGTGCCGTTTGCCGCAGGGTCTGGTTCCAGACATTGAACGGGACATGGGTCGGCAGGGGAAAGTCGCCGGCCCAAAGCGGCTGCGGGCTGGCCGTCCATGTCGTGATCCAGTGCGCGTCGCTCGTCGTCGGCAGTGGAGCTGCCGCTGCCATAGTGGCGAGGCAACCGGCGATGGAAAACAGAATCAGATGCATGAGTCGGCGGCCGGCGTTAGGCATGAGGAATGGATACGTCGTAGAGCGACGCGTGTGGGAATGCATGACGATCTCCTGATCGGGATGTGCGCTTTGCTTTGAGCTTAGGCGTGACCGGTGGCGCAAGCGCCGCGATCCAGCGAGACGTAAGGTTGAGCGCGGTCCAACCGCACGCTTACCAGCGCCACCAACAGGCCGGACACCGTCACCAGTGCAGCGACCCACGTCACGGCCCCAATGCCAGGACCGTGCGAGATCACCACACCGCCCAGCCACGCACCGATCGCGTTGCCCAGGTTGAATGCGGCGATATTGAAGCTCGATGCCAGGCTCTGCCCGCCGCCGGCGGCTTTCTGCAGCACGCGCAGCTGCAGCGGTGCGACGGTGGCGAAAGCGGCGATGCCGAGCAGGCCGGTGAACGCGATCATCGCCGCCTTGCTGTGCAGCGCGAAGGTCATCGTGCCCAGCACGACGGCGAGCAGGATCAGCGAGCCCAGCAGGGTCGGCGTGAGTCGGCGATCGGCCAATCGACCGCCGAGCAGATTGCCGACCACCAGGCCGCCGCCGAACACCAGCAGGATCGGCGAGACCGCGCTGTCGGCAAACCCCGTCACCGTGGTGAGAATCGCCTGGATATAGGTAAACACGGTAAACACGCCGGCAAAGCCCAGCACGGTCATCAGCAGGCCGAGCAGCACCTGCAGTTTGGCGATGCCGCGCAGTTCTTCGAAGAATTTCACCGGCGCCGCATCGCCGCGATCGGCCGGCACCCACAGCGCAATGATCGCCGTGGCGACAACGCCAATCACGGTCACCGCCCAGAACGCCGCGCGCCAGCCGTAGGCGTGTCCGAGCCAGGCGCCGGCCGGTACGCCCAGCAACGTAGCGACGGTGAGGCCGGTGAACATGATCGAGATGGCCGAGGCCTTGCGGTCTTCTGCCACCAGTCCGGTGGCAACCACGGCGCCCACACCAAAGAAGGTGCCGTGCGCCAGCGAGGTAATGATGCGCGCGATCATCAGCACCGCATAGTTCGGCGCCAGCGCGCTCGTCAGGTTGCCGACGGTGAAGATCACCATCAGCGCAACGAGCGCGGTCTTGCGATGCAGTCTGCTGGTCGCCGCGGTAAGCAGCGGCGCACCGACGAACACGCCCAGCGCGTAACCGGTGATCAGCAAGCCGGCGGCGGCGAGCGTGACGCGCAGATCCGCGGCCACTTGCAGCAGCAGACCCATGATCACGAATTCGGTGGTGCCGATGCCGAACGCGCCGGCCGTCAGCGCGTAGAGCGCGATCGGCATGCGAGGTTTGGCCAAAGAGGTGGCTGACATGATGACGCTCCAACAAAAGATGGCGTCAGCGTAGGTCGTTGCTTTTTACAAATAAATGGACAGAATGCGTAATCATTTTCAATAAATAGTTGATAGTTATGGATCGCGTCGGCGACCTGAGCCTGTTCCTGCGCGTACTCGATCTGGGCACGATCAGCGCGGCGGCGCGCAGCCTCGGTGTTTCCGTAGCCGTGGCCAGCCAGCGTCTGAAGCGACTCGAGCGCGAACTCGGCGTGGTGCTGTTGCATCGAACGACGCGCCAGCTGCACGCTACACCCGAAGGCGCAGCGTTGGCCGCCCAGGGCCGCGTGCTGGTGGAAGACCTCGAGGCGCTGACCAGCGGCCTGCGCCAGGCGGCGACTGAAGTTTCCGGGACATTGCGCGTCACCATGCCGGCATCGTTCGGCCGCCAGTACGTCTCGCCGCTGCTGCCGGAGTTTCTCACGCGGCATCCGCGCATCAAGCTCAACGTCAATCTCAGCGACGAACTGCTCGACCTAGTTGGCGCGGGTTTCGATCTGGGCATCCGCGTGGGCGTGCTGGGGGACTCGAGTCTGGTCGCGCGTCAGCTGGCGACCAATCGACGGGTGCTCTGCGCGTCGCCGGCGTATCTGAAGCAGCACGGGCACCCTCGTCACCCGAAGGATCTGGCCAAGCACGAATGCCTGTTGCTGGTCGGTACGTCCGGCCCGCAGGATATCTGGCGCTTCGCCGACGGCAACGGCGGCGAGATCGTGCAACGCATGCGAAGCCGCTTCGAAAGCAATACCGGTGAATTGCTGCGCGACGCAGCCGTCGCCGGGGTGGGCATCGCCATTCATTCGCTCTGGCACGTTCACGACGAACTGCGACGCGGGCAGTTGCAGGTGGTATTGCCGAAGTATCCGATCGCGACCACCGGTATCCACGCCGTGATGCCGCAACGACGCATGGTGCCGCCCCGCGTGCGCGCGTTCGTAGATTTTCTGGCCGAACACTTTGGCGAAAACCCGCCGTGGGAACGTCATCTGAAGGTTCGACGCAGCAAGGTCTGAAGCCCGCAACCGACGTTCGTTACCAACGCATGGCTTCGATTGGCCGCCTACCGATCGCAAAAGCGTCAGCGGCGCGCACGGCTTGAAGAACTGCTGCCACCACTGGACTAGAATGATCGGCTGTCGAAAGTGAAGAGAGCTTTTGTTGGCCTATATTTTTGTATTGGCTGTAGCGCTGGTGGCGGGCTGTCTGAGTGGCGTTATCGGGACGGGATCGTCGATCATGTTGCTACCGGTGCTCGTGTTTGCTTATGGGCCCAAGGAGGCTGTGCCGATCATGGCCGTGGCGGCGGTCATGTCCAACGTGTCGCGTGTCGTGCTGTGGTGGCGTGACCTGAATTGGCGCGCTTTTCTCGCCTACTCGATTCCGGGAGTGCCGGCGGCGGCGCTGGGTGCGCGTACGCTGTTGGCCTTGCCAACCCATGTCGTCGAAGGTGCGCTGGGCATTTTCTTTCTGCTGATGGTCCCGGTGCGCTATCAGCTTGTCCGACTGAACATTCGTCTACGGCTGTGGCAACTGGCCGTGGCGGGCGCTTTCATCGGTTTTCTCACCGGCCTGGTGCTGTCGACGGGTCCGCTCAGCGTGCCGGCCTTCGCCGCGTATGGATTACTGAAAGGGCCATTCCTCGCCACCGAGGCGGCCAGTTCTCTTGCGCTGTATACCAGCAAGGTTTTCGCCTTTCGTGAGTTGGGTGCGTTGCCCGTGACTTCCATCGTCAAGGGGCTGATTGTCGGCTCTTCACTGATGGCGGGAGCCATTGCCGGAAAAGCGGTCGTTTTGCGGATGAGTCCTGGCCGTTTTCATCTCATTCTCGACGCGGTGATGATCGTTTCGGGCGTGTCGATGCTGTGGGGCGCTTTGCGTTGATTCTCGTCGGGACGCCAGCGAATATGACGCCGTCATCGATCTGACGAATAAGATTCAAGTAAATGAAATATATGGAAAATTTTCTATTTTTCGTTCAAGTTTCCGCACCTTCCGGTCGACAAGGGATTGCCCCTTATCCCCGCAAGGTTTTTCCATGCTTTTTCGTACCGATGTTCTTTCGACGCTGACGCTCAGCTCTCGCCTCCTCATCCGGCTCGTGGGGTGGGCACTGCTGTTGATCCTGGTCTGCGGCGCGGGCGCACTGCAGTTAACACGTGCGGACGAGCGGATTCGGGCGGTCGTGGGCGACACGCTCAAGCCGGTAGCCGAGCTCGGTCGCGTACAAAACGATTACGACGACATCATGCAGGCATTGGTGCACGCGACGCTGACGGAGCTGCCTTCGTCGGTCGACGATGCGGTCACGTCGATAAAGAGCAACCGGCTGGATATCCAGCGCCACTGGCAGCGGCTCAGTGGCAGCGGCCTGACGCACGATCAGCGCCAGTTGCTCGATCTGACGGTAAAACATCGCGCGGATATGGATGCCGCCGTGGACGATACGATGCAGTTATTGAACGCGGGGCAATTCGATATCGCCAAGCTCAAGCTCTCCAACGATGTGCAGTCTTCCCTGGTGCCGTTGAAGAGCGATTTCTCCAATCTCTTCAGCCTGTCGCTTGCCCAGGGACAGGCGCAGGCGGACCAGCAGCATACGAACAACCGCCACGGCCTGCTGCAGCTGCTGGTGCTGCTCGTTGCGGCGCTGGCGGTAGCGGCACTGGTGGACATATCGATCATCCGTTCGCTGGGCCGGTGCCTCGGCCTGGCTTGTGCGGTCGCAACGCGCATCGCCACCGGTGTGCTGGGCGAGCCGATGGCGCGTGGACGCATGGACGAAATAGGTGCGCTGCTCGATGCCCTGGCACGCATGGACGAACAGCTCGCCAGCGTGGTGGAGCAAGTGCGTACGAGAGCGTCGTTCGTCGAGCAGTCCGCTGCAGGTATCGCACAAGGGAATGAGGCTTTGAACCAGCGCACGCTGGCACAGGCGCAGCGTCTGGAGCAGGCGGCCATGTCGGTGGCACGCATGAACCACGCGGTCAATCAGGGGGTAGGACATGCCGATAAGGCCGACACTGCCGCTACCGATGCCCTATCTCACGCTACCGAGGGTAAAGCCGTGGCAAGCAAAGCGATCGGATCGATGCGGGAAATCGATCGCACAAGCCGGCGCATGTCCGATGTGCTCGATCTCGTCGATCAGATCGCCTTCCAGACGCAGCTGCTGGCGCTCAACGCCGCCATCGAGGCCGCCCGCGCCGGAGAATACGGCCGTGGTTTTGGCGTCGTCGCCGCCGAGGTGCGTCAGCTCGCGCATCGCTGCAGCCAGGCCGCCAAGGATATTCGTGCATTGATTACCGAAAGCGACGACGCCGTACAAACAGGTATGGCGTTGGTCGATCAAACCGGCGCGAAGCTCGCTGGGATTGTCGCCAGCATCGAGCAGCTTTCCATGTCGGTTGCCAAGATGGGCGCCGCCGGCCGCGGACACGCCAGCGACATCGGCGTGATCGGCCGCGCGATGGTCGACATCGAAACGATGACTCGGGAAAACGCCGCCTTGGTCGATCAAGCGGCGGCGGCCAGTCGCGCCATGCGGGAAAGTGCCGGCGCACTGCTGGAACAGGTCGACTTTTTCACGCTGGTTGACGACGAACCCGAACCCGATGCGGTGCCCGTCGTGCCGGGTGCGCCCGTCATGCAGCGCGACGAACGCGAGCTCGCCGATGCCCTTGCCGACTGAGCGTATGCCGGAACGATCCGGCTCGCCGTCGCGCTTGAATAGCGCAAGCGCACCCTCCATAGCCTTATGAAGCGAGTGGCTCCAGCCGGCGGTGTGCGTGGAGACTTTCGTATCGTCGTACTGAAGGCTCGACGCGGCGGCTCTGTTCGCGCAGGGGAAGTACGGCGATCGATAGCGCGAGCCGGCCATCAACGGCGCAGTAACATCAGCACGATCTCAAGCATGATGAGCACGACCACCGATACCTCGAGCAGTTCGGCGCGACGGCTCGAGGCTTCACCGTACAGCGCAGCGTAGGTGTCTCGGATAATGGCGAGCTTTCGATCCACCGATTCGCCCAGCGCAGGCACGCGGAACAGGCCCAGAGCCGTGCTGTAGACCCGTGCTAGGTAAACATCCTCGGTGACCTGCAAGGCGTTGTCCACGCGCTCGGTCAGTTCGGTGACTTCGGCGACCAGGGTGTACAGGCGCCTCGCCAGGTGCGCGAATCGCCGCGAGGCAAACAGCGACATCGCACCGCGCGCGCTTTCCACGCGATCGTACATGCGGGGAAGTTCGTCATCGAGCAAGGTATCGTAATAGCGGAATTCGACCAGCTGGGCGTTCGCCACTTCGATGACGTCCGCCACGTCGGAATCGCTTCGCGGCTCGTAGATAAAGGCCCGATCCCAGGTCAGCACCACCAGGTCGTCGGCGTAGTAGGAAAAGCTGCGCGACAGCAGCTCTCGCCGGGATGCGGTCGATAGCGCGCGTTTTTCACCCGACAGCAGCGCAACGAGGTCGACGCTGTCACGAAGTTCCGATGCATCGATCGGCGTGCTGAAGGCGTGTACCGTGCCGATGAGGTAGTCCTCTTCCAGCGACGCATCGGCGGCGGGGCGATCGAGCGCCGGCCTTATGACTTCACGCACCCGATCGAGCCATTGCGTCCAGAAGGTGAGCGAGGCCGGACCGACGGCGCGGTCCAGCGCGTCGAAGTTGGCGACATATTCGTCCCAGCCGAGGTCGGCGACGGCAATGCGCGCGGCCAGCGCCGCCACGCCGAAATCGTACAGCCGCACGGAGAGCTCGGCCGTCACCTCGCGCTCGCTCAGGCTGAGCGTGGTCGATCCCAGAGAAAACAGCAAAGGCGCGACGCCGAAAGTGACGGCTTTCGGTGGCGTACTGGTCAGTTGGGAACGGCTGGCTTTGCCGCCCTCGCGGGCCGCCCACAGCGATTCGGCCTGCGCCAGATCGATGGTGTATGCAATGTCGAAAAGGCGCAGCGCCGTCAGCTCACCCGACTTTACCGCCAGTCCCGCTGAGTTCACTTCGCGCCGCCTGATGAGAAATAGACACCTCAAGTGTAGTCTGGCTGCAAGACATGCCCATGAAAGGCGCAGTCCGCTCTCTTCGCTGTCGCGTCAGGCGACGCGGTCGTTTCGACCGGCGGCGTCATCGCGCCGCACGCCAGCGGCGGACAGATACCGTTCCGACGCTGCCAGGGGCAGGGAAAGGGCGCGCGACAGCCGTGGTCGGCTCCGCCCTTTGCGACAGCTCGCCTAGCCAACGTGGGCATGGCGCGTTAAGTTGATCGTTCGCTACAACACCGGAGCGCTTATGAGCCGCAGTACGGATGTGATCGTGATTGGCGCGGGGCTGGCCGGACTCGTCGCGGCGACCGAGCTGACGGATGCAGGCAAGCGCGTGCTGGTACTGGAGCAGGAGCCTGAGCAGAATCTGGGCGGGCAGGCGTTCTGGTCGTTTGGCGGGCTGTTCTTTGTCGATTCGCCGGAGCAGCGCCGCATGGGCGTACGCGATTCACCCGCGCTGGCGCTGAGCGACTGGATGGGTACGGCAGGCTTCGATCGTGCCGAAGACCTCTGGCCCCGCCGCTGGGCCGAGGCGTATGTGGATTTTGCCGCAGGGGAAAAACGCACGTGGCTGCATGCCATGGGCATGCGCTGGTTTCCGGTGGTTGGCTGGGCCGAGCGCGGCGGCTACGGGGCGATCGGTCACGGCAATTCGGTACCGCGTTTTCATGTGACCTGGGGCACCGGTCCGGGCGTGATCGAGCCGTTTGTGCGCCGTGCGCGTGCCGCCGAAGCCAAGGGCTTGCTGCGCTTTGCGTTTCGTCACCGCGTCGATGAACTGATCGTGGAAAGCGGTGCCGTTGTCGGCGCGCGTGGCACGGTATTGATGGCCGATCTTGCCGAGCGCGGCAAGCCGACATCGCGCGAGGCGGTCGGCGCATTCGAGCAGCGCGCGCAGGCGGTGATCGTCTGCTCCGGCGGCATCGGCGGCAACCACGAGCTGGTGCGCCGCTACTGGCCGTCGCGCATGGGCGAGCCGCCAAAGCACATGCTGTGCGGCGTGCCGGCACACGTCGACGGTCGCATGCTCGATATCGGCGCTGCAGCGGGCGCGAATCTGATCAACCGTGACCGCATGTGGCATTACGTGGAAGGCATCGAGAACTGGACTCCGATCTGGCCGCGGCACGCGATCCGTATTCTTCCCGGTCCGTCCTCGCTGTGGTTCGACGCCACCGGTCAGCGGTTACCCGGTCCGCTCTGGCCCGGTTTCGATACGCTCGGTACGCTTGAGCACCTGCGCCGCACCGGTTATGACTACAGCTGGTTCATCCTCGATCAGCAGATCATCCGGCGCGAGTTCGCGCTCTCCGGCTCGGAGCAGAACCCCGATCTCACCGGAAAAAACTGGCGCCTCGTGGCCAAGCGCGCGCTCGCCAAGGGGGCGCCTCCGCCGGTGGAGGCGTTCAAGCAGCACGGCCGCGATTTCATCGTGCGTGACACGCTGGAGGAGCTGGTCGAGGGCATGAATGCGCTGGCCGGCAGCGTGCTGATCGACATCGCACACATACGGCGCGAGATCGAGGCACGCGATCGGCAGTTCGACAACCCCTATGCCAAGGACGGTCAGGTCATGGCGATCCATAATGCGCGACGTTATCGCGGCGACAAGCTGGTGCGCGTGGCCAAGCCGCATCGCCTGCTCGACCCGAGCAAGGGGCCGCTGATTGCGGTGCGGCTCCATATCTTGACGCGTAAAAGTCTCGGCGGTTTTCAAACGGACCTCGACGCCCGTGTGCTGGCACCGGACGGCCAGCCGCTGCCCGGCCTCTACGCGGCGGGCGAGGCGGCCGGTTTCGGCGGCGGCGGCCTGCATGGCTATCGCGCGCTGGAAGGCAGCTTTCTCGGCGGCTGCCTGTTTTCCGGCCGCGTTGCCGGTCGCGCCGCGGCCAAGGCCTGCGCGTGATCGCGTCGACAGGACGGATCGTGGTCTATGGTGCCGGTAGTATCGGCAGCTATATCGGTGGACGTCTGGAAGGCCAAACGCCGATTCGCTATATCGGTCGGGACAAGGCGCTGCAGAGCCTGCGCGAACACGGACTCACCGTCACGGACTATCGGGGCCATCAACAGCGGACAGCGCCGGCCGCTTTGGATCTGCGCTCCGAGCCTCGGGCGGCAGCGGATGCGGCGCTGGTGCTGGTGTGCGTGAAGTCGGCGGCGACAGTGGATGCCGCGCAGCAGCTCGCGTCCGTACTCAAGCCCGGCACGGTGGTTATCAGCCTGCAGAACGGGCTCTACAACGCCGACGTGCTGCGCGATGCGCTGCCGCAGTGCACAGTGCTGGCCGGCATGGTGCCGTTCAACGTGGTGCAGCGCGCGCCGGGTGTGTTTCATCAGGCATCGTCCGGCGAACTGATGGTGGCGTCGGACGTCAGGCTCGCCGCGTGGTTGGCCGCCTTCGCCAATGCCGGGCTGCCGTTGGAGCTGCGTCACGACATGGCCGCCGTGCAGCGCGCCAAGCTGCTGCTCAATCTCAACAACGCGATCAACGCCCTGTCCGATCTGCCGCTGCGCGACGAGCTGTCGCAACGCGGCTGGCGCCGCTGCCTGGTTTTGGCCCAACGCGAGGCGCTCGACGTCTTCCACCAAGCCAGGCTGCCGGTGGCGAAGCTGACGCCTGTGCCACCCTCGTGGCTGCCGCATGTATTGCAGCTGCCGGACGCGCTCTTCCGTCGTGTCGCCTCGCGCATGCTGGCCATCGATCCGATCGCCCGCTCCTCTACCTGGGACGACCTCAAAGCCGACCGCCTGACCGAAGTCGACTACATCAATGGCGAGGTGGTGAAGCTGGCGCAAGCACAAGGTCGCCTGGCGCCGGTCAACGCCAAGCTGTGCGAATTGATCCACGCGGCCGAACGCAATCACAGGCGCTGGACATCGGAGGAGCTGTTGGAAGAGCTGTCGGAAGAGCTGTCGGAAGAGCTGTCGTAACCCAACCCACGAGAGCGCGGGTAGCTGACTGGGGGCTAGGTTTTGCCCAAGGCCAACGTATGTCGCATTACCGGAGCGAAGGCATCGCCCGCGGCGAGATAGTCCCAGCGTTCGACGAGGACTTGTGGCGACGAGCCGTCATGGCGAATCAGGTTGACCGAGTTCGGTATGCCGTCGCGCACGCGTGTCGAAACCGCAGTGCCTGCCTGCACCGCGTAGACGCGGCGCGGCAGGTCTTGCAGCGGCATGACATAGGGCAGGTGAATATGGCCGCCGAGGATCAGGTCCACGCCTGCGCGCGCCCACGCAGCGATGGCTTGCTCGCGTCCGTGCAGCAGGTTCTTGTGATCCGAAGCCACCGCAGCGGCAACAGGCTGATGTGTCACCACCACACGCAGCTGTCGCGGCGTTGCACGTTCGAGCTGGCTTGCCACGCGCTGGATCTGTGCGTTGGAGACTTCGCCGTCTTTGTGCCGGTAGCGCCGCGTGGTTTTCAGGCACAGCACCAGTGCGTCGTGCGATTCGTGCACGGGTTCCAGTGCGTTTCCGAACGCGCGTCGATAATTGGCGTAAGGGTTGAAGGCGCGCGCGGGCAAGTTGAATAGCGGTATGTCGTGGTTGCCCGGAATCACCAACGCCGGCACTGGTGCGAGGCGATCGACGAATTGCCGCGCAGCCGCAAATTCGCCGCGCCGCGCTCGCTGGGTGAGATCGCCCGACATGACGATCAGCGTCGGTTGCTGCTGCTTTACCAACCGCAGCAGCGCCTCGACGACCGGGGGCTGCTCGGTGCCGAAATGCGGATCGGAAATCTGTAGCATTACGGTCATGCACGATGCTCTTCTGCGACGTCGGGCTCGTACTTCAGCAGATACAGCGGCTCGTCGCCAACGCGAAATACCAGCGGCGTTTTCAAACGATGCACTTCGCCGTCGGTCGCTATCTTGACGCGCCGCGATGGTGACCTCACCGTGATCTGCCGAAAGGCAAGGCGGTTGACGTCGTCGGCGTCTCCCAGCGCGCCCGCGGCGCCGTGCAGGGACAGCACCAGCTGCCTCAGTCGACCCACGGCGCGAGGCGCGATCGCCACCAGCTTGCTCTGTTGCAACGAGGGTGCCTCCTTCGTGCCGATCTGCTCAAGCTGCAGCCGGTTGTTGCCCACGAACAGCGTCGATGTCCGAACGTCATGTTGCTCGCCTTCGTGATCGATATGCAGGCGCAGATGCCGGTGTGGCCGCAGCAAGGTGACCAGCGCCGACCACAGCGCCACGAGCCGGCTGCGGCCGAACCGCTGCTTGTACGCCTCGCGATCCTCCAGCAGTTTCGGATACAGGCCGAGGCTGGCGTTGACCAGAAACATCTGCTCGTTGACGAAGCCGACCTGCACGGGAAACGCGCGCGCCCGCAACATCAGCGCGATGGCTTGGGCCGGCTCGGCGGGAATGCCGTGATCGCGGCTGAAGTAGTTAAAGGTGCCGCGCGGCAACACCGCGAACGGGCAGCCGCTGCCGTAAACGGCTTGCGCCACGGCGCACAGCGTGCCATCGCCGCCCGCGCCGACGACAACGCCGCGGGCTGCTTTCGCGTCGGCTACCGCCCGTTGTGCCACATTGACAAGCTCGTCCGCGTTCTCCACCAGACGAAACTCGAACCGTCGCTTGGCTGCGCCGAGCTTTTCCTCAATCAAGGCCTTCGTTTCGTCGCCCTGCTTTTTGCCGGAGCCGGCGTTCATCACGATAAAGAACGGCGCGTTCCTGTCGACCGTTCGCGGTGATGCGCGGGTGGCAGATGGTGTGCTGGTATCGAGTGCCGTCATCGCTTCGACGCCGCCTTCGTAAATAGTTGCGATCGACTATAGCCAGCGTCGTACATGCGATTCGTGATTGCGGGAAACCTCACACATGACGAATCGTCGGTGGGGGGCTGAGCGCAGCGATGCCCAACCTACCGTGCGGCTGCGATCTTGCATTGCCGTGCACAGGTGAACCATGCCACCCGGTCGGGATAGTCGATGGTCATGACGAAACGGGCAAAAATATTGCCACCCGCCGAACCTTCCACGCGCTGGTCGGTGTATTTGGACATGAAGTCGTGGAAATTTTTGTCCGGACGCTCGGTAAACCACACCGGGCCGGTGACCCACCCGGCTATCTCGACGTTTGGAACCTCGATCAGTCGGCTCGCGTGCCGACTGCCGAACAAGTCGTCGCCGTCGGCAACCACGCGCCAGTCCGGGTGCCTCTGATGCCAGCGTTCCAGCACGCTGGTGGTAATGTAGCTGGTGACGCCGATGCCGTGTTCCGTCGGTGTGCCGCTGGCTTCCTTACCGGCGGTCGTCGGTTTGGCGGTGGCGCCGGTATCGAGCAGCAGATCCAGCGGCTGGCCGTCGACCTTCAGGGTAATGCGGGCCATTCCGGAAGCGCCTTGGGCATTCGTTTGAAAGCCAAGCGCCGTTCGATGTGCGCCCGACGGCGCTTGCCATGTGGCCGGCTCCAGCCACAATTGCTTAGCGGGATAGTCGAACGTCCAGACATTTTCTGGAAGATAGCCCGCACCCAGCTGACCATCTTCAGTATCTGGCATGCCCTTTCCCGCCGGGATCACGAATGCGGCCGAATGGCACGGCGTATTCGACGACACGGGCAGACCTTTGCCGGGACGAAAAGCGGGCGCTTTGATCAGCTCGGCCGTCTCACCGCCAAGCGCGCACTTGATGGTGCCAAGCCCCAAACGCTGGGCCGCCGGTGCCTTGATAACGTACAGCCCCTTCGCACCGCCTCCGCCAGTGTCCACCACCAGGCGCATGGTTTTGCCATTCACCAGTTCCGGCGTCGCGTAAAAGTGGCCCGCCTCGTAGACCGTGGGCAACAGCATGCGTGATTGCGCAACGGCATGCATGCTGAAGAAGGTTGCGCCAATGCCGAGCCAGGCGGTCATTCGAAACATGTCCCTGTTCCCTGTGAAATGAAGTGCCTGCTGAGCGTAGCAAACGGGAGGGCTTGGATCTAACCAAAGTGATCTGCCAGCAACGTCGACAGCAACGCTCTCCAGCACGACAACGGATCAAGTCCGATATTGCCGCCGCCGCTGCGGATCGCGATACACCAATACCGTGGCGACCAAGCCGCACAGCGCCGCAAACGACAGCCACAGTCCCGGCGCCGCGTTGTTGCCGGTGAGGTGGATCAGCCACTGCGAAATCGCCAGGCTCGAACCGCCAAGCGTGGTGGCGAGACTGTATGCCAGTGAGAAGCCGGCGGTGCGCACATCAGCCGGCATGACCTCGGTAAGCGCCACCACCATCGCGCCGTTGTAGGCGGCGTAGATGAGGGACAGCCACAGCTCCACACCGAGCAGGCGATCGAAGCCGGGCGATGCCACCAGCCAATGCAGCACCGGGTACGCCGTGAGCAGAGCGAGCACGGTGCAGGCAGCCAGCAGCGGCCAGCGGCCGATGCGGTCGGACAGCGCACCCATCAGCGGCAGCCAGATCAGGTTCGACAGGCCGATGCAAAGCGTCACGATAAATACGTCCGACGACGATAGCTTCAGCACTTCCTTGCCGAAAGTCGGCGTGTACGCGGTGATCAGATAGAACGACACGGTGGTCATCAGCACCATCGCCATGCCGAGCAGCACGATGCGCCAGTTGGCGATCATCGAACGGTAGATTTCGCTGGCCGCCAGGTGATGCTTGCGTGCGAGAAAGGCCTCGGTCTCCTGCAGCGAGCGGCGGATCAGAAATACGAACGGCACGATCAGGCAGCCGACGATGAATGGGATGCGCCAGCCCCAGTCGTTCATCGCCTGCGCAGGCATCCAGCGCTGCAGCAGCAGGCCCAGCAGCGCGGCGAACATCACCGCGACCTGCTGGCTGGCCGATTGCCATGCACAGTAGAAGCCGCGATGTCCGGGCGTGGCGATTTCCGACAGATAGACCGATACGCCGCCGAGCTCAACGCCGGCGGAAAAGCCCTGCAGCAGTCGGCCGGCGAGCACCAGTAATGGCGCGAGGACGCCGATGGTCGCGTAGCCCGGCACGGCTGCGACCAGCAGCGTTCCCATGGCCATTAGCGCCAGCGTCACGATCAAACCCTTGCGGCGGCCGTGGTGATCGATATAGGCGCCCAGCACGATCGCGCCGATCGGCCGCATGACAAAGCCCGCAGCAAACGTCAGTAGGGTCAGCAGCAGCGAGGCGTACGCGTTGTTGCTGGGGAAATACGTACGTGCAATGGCCGAGGCGTAATAGCCATAGACCATGAAGTCGTACATTTCCAGAAAGTTGCCGCCGACCACGCGGAAGATGGATTTGACGCTGTCGCTGCGTGAGCGGGATTCGTTTTGGCTCACGGAAGTTTGCCTGTAGAGATTGGGCGCAAGTGGAATAATGCTAGCAGCGTGACATGTAGGTTGGCGGTGAGCGCAGCGACTGTGGAGGCAGGATGCCGAAACGAACATTCGCGCAGCGAATGGCCCGTAGGGCAACTCGCAGGAGCGAGTTGTCACCCCAACATATCCAATTTCAATCCGCCCGATGCTCCAGCGCCAGATAATCCTTGCTCTGCATTTCGATCAGGCGCGACTCGGTGCGGCCGAATTCGGCGCGCAGGCGTTCGCCGTCGTACAGCTCGGTGATCGGCGCGGCGGCGGACAACACCAGCTTGACGTGGCGGTCATAGAATTCGTCGACCAATTGCACGAAGCGTTTGGCTGCATCGTCGCTGTAGCTGTTGAACTGCGGCACGTTGGCGACGATCACGGCGGGGCCGGCCTTGGCCAGCGCGATGTAATCGGCAACGGCACGTGGCCCCTCGCACAAGGCATCGAATTCGAACCAAAGCACATTCTCGGCGCGCTTGCGAAACGGGATGTCGCGACCGTTGATGCTGAGAGTGCCGTTCTGCTCGACGGTGCCGCTGGCCTGGCTGCTGAAGATGCGCTCCAGCGCGCGGTGCGACTCGGCGCCCGGCGGCGTCAGATACACCGGTGCCTGCGCCAGCGCACGCAGCCGCCAGTCGTGCGACGAGGCCATTTCCACCACGTGGCAGTGTTTTTCGATCAGCGCGATGGCTGGCAAAAAGCGCGCGCGCTGCAGGCCGTTCTTGTACAGGTCGGCCGGCGCGGTGTTGGAGGTGGTGAGCAGGGTCACGCCGCGCGCAAACAGCGCATCGAGCAGGCCGGCCAGGATCATCGCATCGCCGATGTCGTTGACCAGAAACTCGTCCAGACACAGCACGCGGCAGCGTGCGGCCAGCCCGGCCGCTACCTCGACCAGCGGATTCTGCCGGTTGCCCAGCGCGCGCAGGCTTTCGTGCACCTCGCCCATGAAGCGATGGTAGTGCCGACGCAGCGCGGTGCCCTGCGGCAGGCTGGAAACGAACAGGTCCATCAGAAACGTCTTGCCGCGACCCACGCTGCCCCACAGATACAGCCCTGGCACGGCGGCTGCCGGCTCGCTGCCGAGCAGCGACTTCAATCGTCCAAACAGTCCACTGCTGCCGTCGGCTGGCGCGCCGAGTGCCGCGTGCATGCGGTCGAACTCCGGCAGCAGCGCCAGCTGCGTGGGGTCGGATTCCCAGCGGTGCGCGGCAACGCCTTCCTGATAGCGCGCGCTGGGCGCGAGTTGCGGTGATTCACTCATCGGGCGGAACGTCTTGGATGTGAAACGAGGGCCGAGCCAGAAACGCGGCTGGCGGAGAAGCTCAACGCGTCGGCGGCAACCAGCCGCGCACGGCGTGTTTGATCGCACCACGCAAATCCATCAGGCGGCGATGGAAGAAATGGCTGGTGTCGGGCATGCGCACCAGCTCGGGCTTTTTCTCCAGCGCATCGATCCATTCGAACACCGCATCGGGCTCGACCACTTCATCGGCTTCGCCCTGCACGACCAGCCACGGGCAGGTCGGCACGGTCAGCTCGCCGAAGGCCCAGCGGCCCACCGGCGGTGCGATGCTGATCAGCGCATCGGCGTGCAGTTCGGCGGCGCGGGAAATGGTCACGTAGCTGCCGAAGGAGAAGCCGGCCAGCCATAGCGCATCGTGCGGACGCGTCTTGCGCACCCAGGCCACCACGGCAGCCAGATCGTCGCCTTCGCCAGCGCCGTTGTCATATTCGCCGGGCGAGTTACCGGTGCCGCGAAAATTGAAGCGCACGGTATCGAGGCCCGATTCGCGCAGCGCGCGTTCGGCCATCGTCACCACCTTGTTGTGCATGGTCCCGCCCTGCACTGGATTCGGATGACAGATCACCGCCACGCCGCGGCGTGCGTCGGCGGGTTCGGCGATATCGGTGATGGTTTCCAGCTTGCCGGTGGGACCGTCCAGCATGAAACTGGCGGCCTGATCGGGAAACTGCGCGGGATCGGCGGGGAGCACGGTGGGATTCATGCCTGCCATGATAACCGGCCACGACAGAGCGCTGCCGATCGGGCCGATTTCACTGCTGTAACGCGATCGGCTCCCCATGCAACGCGACACCGACCGAGAGCACGCCATGACGAAAGCCGCCGAACGCCCACGCTGTTCCTGGGGCGCGACCGATCCGCTGCTGCGCGACTACCACGACACCGAATGGGGTACGCCGCTGCACGACGATCGGCAGCTGTTCGAATTTCTGTGCCTGGAAGGCGCGCAGGCCGGCCTGTCGTGGCGCACGGTGCTGGCCAAGCGCGAGCGCTACCGCAAGGTGTTTCACGATTTCGATATCGTCCGCGTCGCGGCGATGAAGGATCGCGAACTGGAGAAACTATTGCTCGATCCCGGCATCATCCGCAATCGGCTGAAAGTGTTTGCCACGCGCGACAACGCCATCGCCGCGCTTGGCGTGATCGAAGAGTTCGGTAGCCTGGATCGCTATCTATGGTCTTTCGTCGACGGCCAGCCGCTGGTCAATCGTTGGGCGGACAGCGGCAGCGTGCCGGCGAGCACGCCGCTGTCCGACGGCATGAGCAAGGCAATGAAAAAGCGCGGCTTTCGCTTCGTCGGCAGCACCATTCTCTACTCGTTGATGCAGGCCACCGGCATGATCAACGACCATGTGGTGACGTGTTTTCGGCACAAAGCCTGTTCGCCGAAAAAAAAAGCATGATGATCGAGCGCGCGTCATTACGACCGCAAGCGATGGTCGCGTTTTCTCAGGCCAGTTCGAACAGCGGCTGCCCGATGTAGCCGCCCTCTTTCACACCGGGCGGGCAGGCAAACAGGCCACCGCCGACGTGGGTGACGAACTGGTTCATCATGTCGAACTTCGACATCTTGTCGAAGATTTTCACGAAGCCGGTGCGCGGATCGCGCTGGTAACAGATAAACAGCAGGCCTGCGTCGAACTCCATGCCCTGATGCCACGGCGGCCAACGCTCGGCGATATAGCTCAGTCCGTTGTCGTACGAATACGCACGGCGCAATATCTGCGCGCCGTCGTTGTTTTCCGGCGCGCCCAGACGCACGTGGGCATTTTCCGGAATGATCGGGTTGCCGCTCGCGTCGTTGGTATCGAGCGCAAGGCTATCGTTTTCGTTCTTCTGACCCAGCGGCGCGCCGGAGTGTTTTTGGCGGCCGACTACCTGCTCCTGGAAGCTCAGCTTCATCCGATCCCAATGCTCAAGCGCGATGCGTATCGGGCGCGCGACCATGTACGTGCCGTGCTGCATCCAGCCGCTTTCGTCGCCGGCCCACACATAGCGGTTCATCGAGGCCTCGTCACGGATCGGCACATTCATGCTGCCGTCCTTGAAGCCCATCAGATTGCGCGGCGTGCTCTTGTCTTTGGGTGCGGCCATAAAGCCGCTCTGTGCCCAACGGATATTCGCCGTGCCGTAGGCGAGGCGCGACAGCTGACGCACGGCATGAAAAGCCACCTGCGGATTGTTGGCGCAGGCCTGGATGCACAGGTCGCCGCCGGTGCGCGCAGGCACCAGTTGATCGCCGTTGAAGCGCGGCAGGTCGGCGAGCGCCTCGGGTCGGTGTTTGGCTAGCCCGTAACGATCTTTACCATCCTTGGTGAACATGCCTGGGCCGAAGCCGAACGTGAGCGTGAGTCGATCGGCATTCAGTCCAGCGGCGTCGTACGAATCGGGCTCGGGCGAGGCGGGATCCTCGGTCAGCGCGACCGCGCTCAGGCCCTGCGTCAGGCGCGCCGAGGCGGCGGTCCACGCGCGCAGCAGGGCGACCACGTCCTCGCGTTTTTCGGTTGTCAGATCGAATGCAGCGAAATACACGTTGGCTTGTGGCATCGTCGCCACGCCCGCTTGGTGCAGGCCGAAGAACGGCTCACTGTCGCCGCCGCTCTCGCTTGAGCTTGACGATGTTGCAGCGCGCCCGTGCGCCGCCGCCGCAACCGGCGCCGTGGCGGCCACCGCCGCCGCTGTCGCCGCCGACGCCAGAAAACGGCGTCGACTGCGCAGCTTGGGATCGTCTGATTCGCTCATTTTCCTGCTCGCATCAAGGTGTTCATATCATCTTCGACGTAATAAAAACCGGCGCCATCCGGCGTCATCGCGATGCCGAAAAGATCGCCATTGCCCGGTGGCGACTGTGCCTGGTCGGAGTCGATCCACTGGCTGTAAATCTGCTTCCCGGTGCTTGTATCAACCTCGACCACTTGGCCGTCTTTGCCGTTGCAGGCCAGCAGGTGCCCGGCCGGGGTGTAAACCATCGCCAGCGGCCAGTTGAGCAGGCCGCCCTGAGTGACGACCTTGCCGGTGCCTGCGCTAGATGTGCGGCTAAGCGCGTCCGGTATCGCGGTGATGATGTTGTCCAGGCCATCGGTGACGTACAGGGTGTGGTCGGGCCCCAGTGCGAGACCGGTGGGCCCGAGCAAAAAGTTGTCGCGGTCGGCGCGCTGCGAGAACCCGTCGCCCACGACCGTCTGGCTGACCAGCACTGGCGGCGTACCCTGCGGAATCTGCAGCTCCAGGCGCAGCACGGTGGCTTTCTTGATCCTTACCGGAAACTTGGTGGCAGGGTCGATCACGTCCGGACTCTGCAGGCCGAACCCGGCCATGCTGATAAACAGCGTCGCAGTGTCGCCGTTGTCGACCACCGCCATATTGCCCCACGGGTCGTTGATGTTTGGGCCGGACCACGTGGCCGCGACTTGACCGTTGGGGTCCAATACGATCACGCAGCCGTCGCCTTTGGTGGCCGTCGTGCCGTCGGTGCTTGGCGTGCTGCCGACAATGATCCAGCCCGTTTTCAGCATGGTCATGGCCGTGGTCAGGCCGACGCCACCCGGACACTGCGGCAGATTTTGTGGCAGCTTGGCGAATAGGGTGGTCTGCTTGGTCGAAGGCCGGTAGTCGACGATCGTAGTGCCGGTGCCCTGCAGGTTGGACAGGTTGTTGAAGTT
Source organism: Rhodanobacter sp. K2T2 (assembly GCF_013408815.1). Lineage (NCBI taxonomy): Bacteria > Pseudomonadati > Pseudomonadota > Gammaproteobacteria > Lysobacterales > Rhodanobacteraceae > Rhodanobacter > Rhodanobacter sp. K2T2. The sequence continues at coordinate 157,474 of NZ_JACCCA010000009.1, forward strand.
GTCGACCAGCACGTCGTCTTTGGCGATTTTGCCCGCCGATACCGGCGCCACGACGATGGCGTAGGGGTTGAGGTCGCCGTTGTCGGTGACGGTGGAGGCAAGCGTCACGTGGCGATGCACGGTTTCGAGGAAGCCGATTGGCGCCTTGTCGGCGAGGGCATTGCTCACACTGAGAACAGCAACGGTAGCAACAAGCGCGTGGACGGTCAGGCGGTGGATCTTATTCATGGCGTAGCTCATGTCGATCACTATCAGAAAAGGATATTGGTGCGCAGGCCGAGCACGAGCTCGTTGCCCACGCGTCGGTTGGGCTGGTTCGGATTGACGATGCCGCCGCCGGGGTTGAAAACGTATTGCAGGTCAGGTTGCAGCTGCCACCACGGGCGCAGCTGATACTGATACGTGGTCTCTACATACGTTTCGGTGTGGCGCACGATGTTGAGACTGCCCGGGTCGACAATCGCGGCAAAGCTCGCGGTATCGCGATCGAGCCCCGACACATTGCTGCCGACCTTGACGTAGCCCATGCCCACGCCAAACGTGTCATCCGCGCGATTGACGAACGGCTCGTGGTACACGAAGCCGGCGTTGGCGCTGAAGCGGATAAAGTTGCGGTCGTTTTGCGGCGTACCCATCACACGCACAAAGCCGCTCAGCGAGTTGTTCGGGTCGTCCTTGTTGCGCCAGAGCATCTGGTCGGCCACCGCGTATAGCGAGAAGTCGCCGCGATGATTGGCCGGTACGCCGTTGCTTGCCGGGTTGGCCAGCGACAAGCCGTTGCTGTCGTAGCGCTGGTCGGCAAAACTTTCGGTGTCGTACCAGGCGCCCAATTTATAGGTGCGTGATAGCGGTGCCGATTCGCCGGGATAGACCATGCTGCCCAGCGAGGGATACGCATACTGCAACTCGGCCATGATCAGCCGGCCGCCGCCGAGCGGAAAGTCAGTCCCGTTGTGGTCGCTTCGCTGAGGATCACCTTCATTGCTGCTGGCCGGGCTGCCGTTGAAAACGCCGAGCAGCAGATTGATCGAATCGACCGGCCGATAGCGCAGGCGGACGCCCACCGCCGACAGGGGATACGCCGGGCCACCGCCGGGCATGTCGTAAGAAGGCAGCGCCGGCCAGCCGAACATTGTATTGACGAAGTAGGCAGCGTTGGTGCTGACCATGAATTCCTGGTCGACGCTCTGCTGACCGACCTTGATGTCGAGCCGATCTTCGTCCAGAAATTTCTGGTCGTACCAGAGCTCCCACAGACGCGTTCCGCGGTCGGCCTCGATGCCGCTGGAGGTCTGAATGGTCGACAGGTTGTCGGCGCTGAAATTCTGGCCGTGGATCTGCAGCGCGCTGATGTTGAACAGGCCGCCGTAGAGACCGAAAGCACGCTGCGTATTGAGCTGCATGATGACCTGCGTGAGCCCATCGTACTGCGCGCCCTTTTGCGTGCCACCCTTCGGGTTGCCCAGCACCTCGCTGGTTTCCTGCGCGACCAGCGTGATGCCGTACTTGCTCAGAAACGTACGCAGGCCAAACATGTCACTAAGCAAGTAATTGCTGCGCCGGAGATTGGTCAGAAACGTGGCCTGATCGGCAGGCTGGCCATCGGCAGATTGCTGGCTGACGGGCACCGCGATGCGCTGCGCGGTGGCTTTTCCCGTGGGAGCCGCAAGCAAAGCCAGCCCGCTTACCAATGCGGTTGCAGCACACACACCACGAAAACCGCGCCGAGATTTTCGGTGGCGATTTATTTCCCTTTTCATAATGACCCTTTGCTCAGATGGTTGGGCGCGTGGCGTCATGAACCGAGACAGTCATGAGTGGCTGGCTGAGCAGATATGATGATGCGAATCATTATCAAAAACAATCAGGCTATGGGTCATCCGCCTCCGGGCAGTGGCCGGTGCCCGGGGTTATCGAGCGCGCTAAACGCATTATTTTTCGAAAAAGATTTTTATTTTCTTAGAAATCATCGGTATCCAGTTTTTTTTCAAACCGAAACTGATCGCAATTAGTTGCGTCAAAAGTCGCATTGGATGGCGCTGTGTGGCACCACGCTGCAAAGAAATCCTTCGTTTCATCGCGCGCCCAACACCCTGATGCGCGCGAGCTGATGCGTGAGACTCCGACAGTCGCGAGCTAGTGGCCGGAAAGCTCGGCTACGCCCGGCGAACTTCGCGATTCTGAAAGTGAACGCCCGAGGGGGCGATTCGTGCCGTCGAATGCTTTAACAACATACAGAATGTCCAAACCAGTCAAGCTCGCTCTTTGCTGGTTCGCATGGCCTTTGCAACATGGCCGCCTCGGGGTAATGCGTGAAAAGACTCCCTCCCCGTACCAAGGCCAATGCCATACCTGGGAACGAGATTTATCGCATCCTGGTGTGCCGGCCGAACCACCGGTTGGGCAACATGATTTTGGTGACGCCGCTCATCGCCGAACTCGAACGGCTGTACAAAGGCGCCGAAATCGACATTGTCGCCGAGGGTGATGCCGCGATCGACGTGTTCCAGACATTTTCCAGTGTCCGCCATATTTATTGCCTTCCACGTCGGGGCTTCAAACGTCCTTTCGCCTTCTTCTCAAAAATCCGAAAAATCCGAAAAAACCACTACGACCTGATTATCGATCCCTGCTTGGGCTCGGATTTTAGCCGCCTATTGACGCGATTATTTACGGGAAAGCGCAAGCTTGGTTTTGACGACGGAGAGCGCCGGCGCCGCGGCATGACGCATCTGGTTCCCGCCGCGATGGCGCCGCACCATATGGCAAAACGTTCGGTGATGCTGGTGCGCTGGTTTGCATCGAGGCAAATAGACGAGCCGGAAGATTTTCCCGTGTTGGACTTGCGCTTGAGCGCTGCGGAAAAACGGCACGGCGAGCAGCTGGTTCGCGACCTTGTCGTGTCGTCCGATCAGTCGAGCAAGGGCGGCGTGATCGGATTATTCGCCGAGGCGACCGGGAAAAAGCGCTATTGCCAGGAGTGGTGGAACGACTTCGTTGCAGCTATCCGCATGGCAAGCCCGGAGTGCAGTCTGGTGGAAATCATTCCGGTACACGGCCGCTCGATGCTCGATTCAAAATGGCCCGGCTACTATTCCACCAGCATTCGTCGCATGGCATCGGCGATGGCTGGCGTCGACATGATGATCAGCGCGGATTGCGGTGTGATGCATCTGGCGGTGGCGTCGGGTACGCCGACGATCGGCATGTTTTCGATCACCGATGCAAAAATCTACGGGCCGTACGGATCGCACAATGCGCATCTGGTGACCCAGGGCATGACGCCGCAAGAGGCCGCCAAGCGAGCGGTATACCTCTACCGTGAGTCGTTTTTCGGCAGCACGCCCTTGCACGCCGACTCCCGTTTGGAAGCAACGCTACTTTGAAGGCCGTCGGAAGAGCTTACGAAAGAGCGACGCTATTTGGCCGGGGAGCTATAGCGAACCGCCGGCCGATTGGCCGCGGCGTACGCTTGCGCCGGCGCCGAATGAAGCGTCACCAGGGCAACGTCGTCGACGATGCGCAGGCTGTAGCCGCTGGTCGTGCGGATGGCTGAGGTCTGTTGGGCCCTGGCGAGAATGTCCGACTGAGCCCGCAAACTGGCAGGATCGGTATGCCACCCCAGGTTGTCGACGCCATCGACGTAATACATCAGAAAATCGGTAGTGTGGAACCGATCGCCCGATTCGATATACGGCGATATCAAAAAGTCGATCATGGGAAATGCTTCGGCCACGTGCTGAGTGATCGGCGAGAACCCGATCGCGCCATCGAGCAGAAAGCCGCGGATGCCGTGGCTCGCCTTCAGGTCGAGCAGGTCGTCGGCGAGGTTGGAGGCGATGCGGTCCTCGTAGGTTTTTTGTTCGCCCAGCGCATTGCCGTACGCGCTGGCCAGTACGCACATGCCTATGGCCAGCATGCACGCGGCGACAAGCGTCCAGCGCGGCGAGCGACGCCACTGCGCCAGCGCGGTTTGCATCAGAATCAAACCGGCTACGAGCAGCGCGCCCACGCCCATCATCACTCGCGGCTCGAACTCGGGTGTCAGCAAAACGAGCATGGGGCCGGCCAGGCACAGCAGCGCGAGCAGTGGCAGTAGAACGCCCGCGATCGTCAATACCGCTGCGACCCACAGCGCGTGTCGCGGGCGTTGCCGCAGCGCGTAGCGAATACCGATGACAATGGGAAATGCCGCGAGCACGAGCAGCAGCGGCAGAAAATAATTCCACCACTGCCGGTCGAAACAGCCTTCGATGAACCGATAAAAGCCGGCGATATTGGTCGCCACCAGTGGCAGCTGGCTGAGGCTGTGGATTTTCTGGCTCTCGCGGCCGACCCAGCCGTGGATATGGATGCCGATGATCAGCTGATACGCGAACACCGCCACGCCGATCTGCAGAACCCGCAGAAAAAATTCCTTCAGCCACGTGCGCAGCGGATCATCTCGCAGCTGCGCCAGCGCCACATCCAACAGCACAAAGATCAGGTACAGGTTGATCGCCGGCTGATAAAAGCCGAGGCTGCCGAACAGTGCCAGTACGCCCATCCACCATCCGCGGCGGCCGCGCCCGATGCCGAGCAGAGGCAGCAGTGCCAGCCATATCGCCACGCTCATGCTCAGCGCGTCGAATTTGTACGACAGATTTTCCAGATAGAACGGCTGCGCGCCGAGCGGAAAGACAATCAGTGCCGCCAGCCATGGCGAACGTAGCGCGTAGCGGCGGGCGATCAGCACGCCGACCCAAGCCAGTACCGCGACCGCGCCAATCTGCGTCAGCGGCGAGATGTCGACCAGCGCGCTGTCGTAGCACTGCAGCAACCGCATCAGCAGCGTGGTCAGCGGTCGGCCGTTGGAATCCCAGCCGGTATGGCCGATGAGTGCGCGCTTCAAATCGTCGTTGTAGTAACGATTGGCACGCAGGATCGGGTACAGAATCAGAAAATACAGCGCCAGCAGGATGGCGAAGAGTTTGCTATCGCCGCGTCCCGGCAGTGCTTGTGTTTCGCCATCGAGGTTGTGCTGGAATGGCGCGGTCACGGGGTCGAGTCTCTGGCATGCGCATCGGCATCGCGGCGAATCGCCATGCGTCCCCGAAGAACAACGCGCGTAGGCGCCTGTTGGAGGACAGAAGCGAAAACGATCGTATCGGGCTTGGCAAGTAGCGGGAGCAACGGCTATGCCCCTGCTCAGCGACTGACACGTCGAACGTGGTCAGCGACGAGCCTGCGGTCGCCGTGCGCAAGCAACGGGTCGCCATACGCGGCAAGCCGAACGCACAGATGGCGCGGGATAAGGCATGAGCGACGCATCAGCGGATTCCAGGTAGCCGAACCTGAAGAGATTCAGCTCCTTATCGTGCTGAGGCAATCTTACGATTTGCTTTCAATCGGAGAGAGCCTCATCCGACCTTGCCAGACATACCGAGCGGCACTAGCGGTTTGCAGGGGCTGACTCGGCACGCGCCGGTGCTAGCGTCGACTGCCGCGCAGGCTGTCGACCGAAAAGCTGGCGATTTCGCCGCCGTCGGTACCGCGGCGGCCTTGTCCGGGCGGCGGCCCCCAGGCATGGGCGGTAACGACTTCCCAAGTGGCGGGGATGCGCCCGTCAATGCGCATGCTTTCGTAGGCGGCGAGCATGCGCTTGTAGCGCGCCTTGCCGGTCAGGCCGCGCTCACGTGTCTGGTCGGCGTTGGTGGCGCCCAGACCCTGCAGCTCCTCCAGCAGCTTGCGCGGTTCGCTGTAGGTCAGCGTGTAGCGGTGCACGTCGAGTACCGGATCGCGCAGACCGGCGGCGAGCATCGCATCGCCGACGTCGTGCATGTCGAGAAAGCGGCTGACGTGCGGCTGTTGATCCGCCTCAGCCCAGGAGGCACGCAGTTCTTTCAGCGTATCTGGACCGAAGGTGGAGAAGGCGAGTAGCCCGCCGGGCTTCAGCACGCGCACGCACTCGCCGAACAGAGCCTGCAAATCGTCGATCCACTGAAAGCAGAGGTTGGAGTGCAGCACGTCGACGCTGTGATCGGCCAGTGGCAGCGCCGTGGCTTCGGCGCAGACGCGCTGAAAGGGTTTGAGCCAGCTCGCGTGCTGCTTGGCGGCGCGCAGCATCGGCAAGGCAAGATCAACGGCAATCACCTCGGCTTTGGCATAGCGTTTTTTCAGCAGCGCCGTACCGCGGCCCGTACCGGCGCCCACATCCACAATACGGCCAGGATCGGCCGTATAGAAGTCCAGACGCTCGAGCAGCGCGGACTGCACCTCCTGCTGCAGCACGTCGTGTTTTTCATAGCTTGTGGCGGCGCGGCCGAAGTTCTGCCGCACCTGCCGCTTGTCGAGATGAAAATCGCTCATGAAATTCGCTCTAAAGTCTGTTGTAGCAACGGCTCGAGCGCCTGTATCAGCGCGTCGACGTGGCCGAAAAACGGCGCATGCCCGGCATGTTCGATTTCCGCAAAGCGGCCGCCGCACCGATCGGCCGACCACTGCATGGCGCGCGGTGGAATCAGCCGGTCGCGGCGACCGGCAATCCATGCGCTGGGTATGCCGAGATTGGGCAGGTCGGGGCGCCGGTCGCCTTCTTCGAGAATCCGAATGCCTTCCTGCAGCACACGCAGGTCCGGCTCGCCGCGGTCGAACACCAGCGTGCGCAGATGCCGAAGTTCGGCGCGCGGATCGGCGCTGCCCATCGTCTCCAGCGCCATAAAGCGCTCCAGCGTGGCGTGATAGTCGGTTTCCAGATCGGTCGCCAGATGACGTACCTGCTTGGCGTCGCTGCCGTAAGGCCAGCTGTCGTCGCGCACGAATTTCGGCGTCGCGCAAAGCATCGCCAAGCTGAGTACCTGCTGTGGCAGCACCAGCGCTGCCGTGAGCGCGATCAAACCGCCCATCGACCAGCCCAGCCACATCGCCGGCGGCGTCGCTGCGGCAATCGCGGCAGCGCTGGCGCGCGGCTCCAGCGGTAGCGTGCAATCGCGCGAATAGCCGTGCCCCGGGAGATCGACCACGTACATGGTGCAACGATCCTTCAGCGCATCGACCAGCGGCGACATCACGCCGCCGTGCATGGCCCAGCCGTGCAGAATGACCAGCGGGATCGGGCCGTCGCCGACGACGTCCATGTAAAGCTCGGTCATGCCGAAACGTCCTTCTCACTGTCGAAGAGAAGACGCGCAGGCTGCAGCGACTTGTCGATCGCGCCGCGCTCGTCGAACACGAAGCAGTCGCCGTGCCAGTGTGCACCGTCGGTCTGTTCGAGATATTTCAGGATGCCACCTTCGAGCTGGTAGACGTGCGGTATGCCGAGGTCCTGCATATGCAACGCGGCCTTTTCACAGCGGATGCCGCCGGTGCAGTACGACACCACGGTCTTGCCGTCGTAGCGTTCGCGATCGGCGGCGACGGCAGCGGGAAAACCGGTAAAACTGGTCAGCCGGTAGTCCACCGCGTCGTCGAAGGCGCCGACTTTGGTTTCGTAGTCGTTGCGCGTGTCGAGCATCAGCAGCTCGCGGCCGTCGTCGTCGTGACCCTGCGCCAGCCAGCGCTGCAGCGTGGGCGCGTCCACTGCCGGCGCGCGGCCGCCTTCGGGGCGGATCGTCGGCAGCCGCATGGTGATGATTTCCTTTTTCAGCCGCACGCGCATGCGGCCGAACGGCGGTGCCTCGGACAGTGATTCCTTCGGCGCGATATCGGCGAAGCGATGATCGGCGTGCAGCCATGCGATGAAGCCCTCGATCGCTTGGCGCGTGCCGGCCAGGAACAGGTTGATGCCCTCCGGCGCCAGCAGCACGGTGCCCTTCAGCGCCAGTGCGGTGCAGCGTTCCAGCACGCGCTCGCGCAGCGCGGGCAGGTCATCCAGGCTGATGAATTTGTAGGCGGAGATATTGACAGTGGACATGCGCGGTCAGGGTTGGAGCAGCGTGTAATTATACGGGGCGTGTTGGTGGCGCTTTTGCGTCAGCTTTTCGCCGGCGGCAGCCGCAGCGCTTCCAAGGCGTCGAGCAGCTTGTCGACGTGCGCGTCTTCGTGCGCTGCCGACAGCGTGATGCGCAGGCGGGCACTGCCGGCCGGCACCGTCGGTGGTCGGATCGCGGTAACCAGCAGGCCGCGCCATTCCAGCGTGTTGGCGGCGTCCAGCGCGGCCTGCGCGTCACCGAGCACGATCGGTTGGATCGCGGTCGTCGACGATGACAGCGTGAGCCCGAGCTGGCCTGCGCCCGCGCGAAAACGTGCGATCAGCGCGTTGAGTTTTTCGCGGCGCCAGGTTTCGGCCTGCGCCAGCTGCGTGGCGACCAGCGCCGCCGCGGCCAGCGCCGGAGGCATCGCGGTGGTGTAGATGTACGGCCGCGCAAACTGCATCAGGCCCTGGATCAGCGCATGCGAGCCGGCGACGAAGGCCCCGGCGCAACCGAGCGCCTTGCCCAGTGTGGCCATCAGCACCGGCACCTCGTATGGGTTCAGCGCGGATGCTTCGAGGCTGCCGCCGCCGCTGTGGCCGAGCACCCCAAAGCCATGCGCATCGTCGACCATCAGCGTCGCGTGCTCGCGCGTGCAAAGCGCCGCCAGCTCGCGCAGCGGGGCCACGTCGCCGTCCATGCTGAAGACGCCATCGGTAGCGAGCACAGTGGCGGCGCTGTCGTTGCTGGTCAGCTGGCGCGTGGCGGCGTCAACATCGGCATGCGGGTAGCGCTTCAACTCGGCGCCGCTCAGCCTGGCACCGTCGATCAGGCAGGCGTGGTTGAGCTTGTCTTGCACGCAGACGTCGCCACGTGCCAGCAGCGCCTGCATCACGCCTAGATTGGCCATGTAGCCGGTGGAAAACAGCACGGCGCGCTCGCGGCCGGTCCAGGCCGCCAGTGCCTCTTCGAGCTCAGCGTGTTCGGTGCGGTGACCGCAAATCAGATGCGCCGACGTGCTGCCTACGCCGCATTCCGAGGCGGCGCGGCGCAGCGCAGCGATCAGCTGTGGGTGCTGCGCGAGACCGAGATAATCGTTGCTGCAGAACGAGAGCAGGCGCTTGCCGCTGATGTCCAGCCAGGGTCCGTCGGCCTGATCGACGGTACGAACGCGGCGCAGCAGGTTCGCCCGTTCGCGTTCGGCCGTCTGGGCGGCCAAACGCTCGAGCAGATCAGGCCGCGGCGGTGCAGCCACAGCCTTGCCCGCAACCCGCTTGCGCAGCTTCCGTTTCGAGAATGTCGGCGTGCACGGTGCTGTCGGTCTCGACGATCTCCAGCGGGTGCAGGTCGAGCCGGCGGAACAGCGCGCGGTCGTCGGCCACGTCCGGGTTGCCGGTGGTCAGCAGTTTTTCGCCATAGAAAATCGAGTTGGCCCCGGCCAGGAAGCACAGCGCCTGGATGCCGTCGCCCAGCTGCTGGCGGCCGGCCGACAGCCGCACCATCGAGGCCGGCATCAGCAGGCGCGCCACGGCGATCGTGCGCACGAATTCGAACGGGTCGAGCACCTCGGTGCCGGCCAGCGGTGTGCCTTCGACCTGCACCAGCTGGTTGATCGGCACGGACTGTGGATGCTCGGGCAGGTTGGCCAGCGTCTGCAGCAGGCCGGCGCGCTGGCCGCGCGATTCGCCCATGCCGACGATGCCGCCGCAGCAGGTTTTCATGCCGGCCGCGCGCACGTGTTCGAGCGTGTCCAGGCGATCCTGATACTGGCGCGTGTGGATCACCTCGCCGTAGAACTCCGGCGCGGTGTCGAGGTTGTGGTTGTAGTAATCCAGCCCGGCCGCCTTCAGCGACTGCGCCTGGGTGTCGCTGAGCATGCCCAGCGTGGCACAGGTTTCCAGGCCCAAGCTCTTCACCGCGCTGACGATTTCGGCGACCTTGACCACGTCGCGATCCTTCGGGCTGCGCCAGGCAGCGCCCATGCAGAAGCGGCTGGCACCGGCGGCCTTGGCCGCCTTGGCGCGCTCCAGCACCGCCTCCACGCTCATCAGCTTCTGCGCCTGCACGCCGGTGTCGTAGCGCGCGGCCTGCGGGCAGTAGGCGCAGTCTTCCGGGCAACCGCCGGTCTTGATCGACAGCAGGGTCGACACTTGCACCGCGTTCGGGTCGTGGTGCTCCCGGTGCACGCTTTGCGCGCGGTGCATCAGCTCGTTGAACGGCAGGGCGAACAGCGCAGTCACTTCTTCGCGGGTCCAGTCGTGGCGGATCACAGCTTCGGCCATGGAAAACTCCCATCAGTAAGCCGGGAAGTGTGTGAGCGAACCGGCCACCAGTCAACCGCGCAGGCTGATTTCGAGTTGACGTGACCCCGCGCAGCTGCTGCGGCTACCATCGTGTATTCAAAGAATGGGAGCGATAGACATGAGTTCTGGACAAGGTAGCGGCGGCAACGTGCTGGCGGCGATCTGCAGCTTTTTTATCCCCGGCCTCGGCCAGCTGGTGCAGGGACGACTGCTGAAGGCCCTGCTGATGTTCGTGCTGGCCGGCTTGTTGTGGATCGTCTGGATGGGCTGGATCATCCATATCTGGTCGATCATCGACGCGGCGATGTTCAAGCGCTGAGGGCGGACCATGACCACGCGCAGGGAGGCGCTTTCGAACCTCGGCAGGCGGCTGCAGCACTGGCTGTTGCCACTGCGTTGCCTGCTCTGCGGCGCGCCGGGTAGCAATGGCATCGATCTATGCGCTGGATGTGTCGCCGACCTGCCGCGAAATCGTTCCTGCTGCGCACGCTGTGCCCTGCCGTTGGCCGTTCCCGCAGCGCTGTGCGGGGAATGCCAGCGTCGGCCGCCGCCATGGGACGCCGCGTGGGCACCGTTCCGCTACGCCTGGCCGCTGGATCGGCTGGAATCGCGCTACAAGTTCGGCCGCGACCTCGCCGCCGGTCGCGTATTGAGCACGCTATGGCAGGCCGAACCAAGAGCGGCGCTACTGCCCGATCTGATCGTGCCCGTGCCGCTGCATCGCGGTCGCCTGCGTCGGCGCGGCTACAATCAGGCGCTGGAACTGGCCAAGCCGCTGGCCAAAGCGTTGGGCATCCCATTGCGGCACGATCTGCTGCAGCGCCAGCGCGCCACGCCAGCGCAGACCGAACTCGATGCCATCACCCGGCGCCACAACGTACGCGGTGCCTTTGCCGTGCGCTCGGCTGTGCCGCTGCCGAAGCACGTAACCATTCTCGATGACGTGATGACCACCGGCGCCACTCTGGCCGAATGCACCCGCGTCCTGAAGCGCGCCGGCGCAAAGCGCGTGGATGTATGGGCACTGGCGCGGGCGCCGTCGCCGCGCGGGCAACCCTAGCTGGGTGCGTCGATCGTCCGTAGAAAGTTCGACACGTCTCGCGACAGCTGGCCCAGCGCAGTGAAGTGGTTCTGATCGAAATGACCGGAGTTCTGCTCGATCTGGATCAGTTCAAAACCGGCTAGCGTCTCGCGCTTCAGCTTGTCGTAGAGATCGACGGCTTCGGCGACCAATGGACGATGGGGTTCGGGCACCGCCGTCAGTTCGTAGTGACGCACCTTGCTGCCGCTGTAATAGTCGCCGGCGTGCTGCAGTGGCGTGGCCAGCCAGCTTTCCAACTTTCTGAAAGTGGCCGGCTCCACGGCTTCATGAAAAACTACCTCGACGTGCGGCAGGTTGCGCAATGCGCGGAAGAACAGCTGCACAACCACGAAATAGCTTTTAATCACCTCGGCATACGTCGATACCGTGCCGCCGTTGAGTTCGGCCAGACCACGCGTCGACATCAGCACGTCCAGCGGGTTGCGGAAGGTGAAAAGGTAGCGCGACGCATAGAAGTGACGGCAATGAAAGTCGAAAAGTTCGCTCGCGCGATCTTCAGCCTCCAAAGGATTGATCACGATCTTGGACCCGACGTAGCGATACGTCTGGGCCAGGCGCGCAAGATATGCATACCAGCTAGCGTCTTCTTCAAATAGCGGCGGGCAATAAGTGCTCTTGTTTTCCTGATTGCCCCAGCTTCGGTGCATGGCGTTGTAGCGTGCTGCGAAATCCTCACTGTCGCCTTCGTTATGAAAGGCGGGTTCGCCGAAGAGAAAAATCGCGTGCGAATCGTTTAGCGCATTCTGCAGAATCGTCGTTCCGGTGCGCGCCGCGCCGATGACGAAAAGCCCCTGCGATTCGATCCTGCGGCAGACGCCAGCGAGCGACATATCCGGCATCGGTACCTCGAAGACTTCCGCGCCAGCCGATGCCAAGTGGATACGCTGCCGTAGCTTGTCAATGATGGAAGGCAAGGCGCAGGCTCACTCAATGCTTGATTGGGCGGATCCAGCGGGTTGATCCGGACGCCGCAGTCTCGCATGGTCAGCCGAAACGTGCAGGCTCGGACTCGAACTCGCCGCCCGCCGATCACGGAGCGGGCGTCATTGCGCGGCAGGTTCGCCGCCGGTTCCGGCAAGGATAGTCCCCGGCCTTACTGCCCGCTTCACCAGAGCTTGAAACGCCGCCAGCGGGCAGACGTCGGACGGCGGGCAACCGGGCAGGCGCAAGGTGGCCAGATGCATGGCGCGGGCGCCGCTGACGTCAGCGGCGCGCAGCGCGGCGAGCGTGGGCAGAGCGACCTGCAGACGCACGCCATACTCACCGTGCGTTTCGACCAGCTGAAAAATCAGCGCGCCGCCGGGCGGATAGTCGTCTGGCTGTGTGGTGTTGTGCCAGTCCAGCCCGAGCAGGCCGGCCTGGCTGGCCAGATCGGTGTCGTGGCCGAGCAAAAACAGCGCCCGGGTATCGGCCGGTGCCAGCGGCGGCAGCTTGGGCGGCTGTCCTGCCGCTGCGGCCAGCGTTGCCGCGATATGGGCCAGCATATTGCCGCCGCGTGCATTGGCGGCGGCGGGCGTCTTCTTGGCCAGCGCAAACTGCAGGTTGTGCAGGGTGATGATTTTTCCTACGCCGGTGGCATCGAGCCGGCCCCAGCCGACCTGCGCCGCAGGAAAATCCTGGGCGTATTCCAGCATCAGGTTTTCCGATAGCGTGCCGGCGCTCTTCAGCGCCTTGGCCGGGGCCGTGCCGAGCAGCAGCTTCTTGCCGCTGGCCGCTGCCTTGCCGAGACAGGACTCGTCGTGACAGCCCAGCAGCACCTGCTGCAGATCGGTCAGTGCGGGCATGGCCGGTGGGTTGGTGACCGGCGTATCGGCGTCGTCATCGCCGTTGCCGCGAAACAGCGGGTCGGGCTGATTGGCGGCAAAGGCAAAGTAGCCGCGCGCACACGTCGGCGACAGTCCGGCCTGCATGGCGGCGGCACTGTCGCGATTGCGAGGCGTGCTGTCGGCGATCAGCTTGATCCTGGCCGGCGTGTCGCAGGCGCCTGTCGTGACGCCTTCGGACATCAGCCGCTGGCGATACCAGCTGCCCAGCGAATGCATCAGCTGGGCACCGTGCGGCGTGAGCTGCCCCGGTTCGACCGGCCACGCCGGCCACGGTTCGGACGCATAGACGGCCAAAGCATCCGGCGAAGCCGTGGGTGAACGGATGCCGTGGCGGATCAGCACGATCTGCTGCACGATCCGCTCCGGCGTCGCCGCGTGCGCGGCCTCGACATAGGCAGATGTGCCGCCCGATGCAGCAAGCAGCGCCAGCGCGATGCCATAAAAACGGCTTGAGCGAAAATAGCGAGTCATAGGATTTCCTGAGTACGGATCGCGATCACGGCGAGGTGGCCTGCCCCGTAGAAAGGCCGAAGGATGGCGCATGCTAGAGCTTCATCGATAGATCGAGAAATACGCCGCGGCCGGGCAGGCCGAAATACAACGCATTGCCGCTGACCGACTGCGTGCCCGCGTAGCCGGTCAGCTTGTGCACGTTGAACAAGTTGTTGACGTCCACGCTGATCGAGTAGCCCTTGTTCGACACGCCGCCGTGCTCGGAGCGAAAGCCCAGCGCCGCATCCACCGCGACATAGCCACCCAGTCGCTGGCCGTTGGCGAATACCGTATCCCCGTTGGCGTCGGTGGTGTTGTCCAGTCCGTACTGTTTGCCGATGAACTTGCCCATTAGTGAACCGAAGTAGCCGCTTTCGCCGCTGTAGAGCAGGCCCAACGCCGCGGTGACCTTGGGCGTGGCCGCCACCTGCACGCTACTGTGCTTGTAGGTGGCCTCGTTGTAGCTGGCGTTGCCGTACAGGCTCCACTCGTGGTTCAGCGCGTAGGTGCCCTCCACCTCGGCGCCCTGGTAAATCGCGCCGCCGCCGTTGATATAGGTCAGCTCGTTGCCCTCGGTCGTGGCTACCTGGGTTTCGGTGAGATAGTTGGTGAAGTCGATGTAGTAGACGTCCGCGCCGAAGGTGAAGCTGCGGGAGGCGAAGCTGGTACCGAGCTGATAGTTGGTGGTCTGTTCCGGCTTGAGCCCGCGCGAGGCATTGGTTTCGATCACGTCGATCGGTGGCGCCAGAAAACCTTTCGCCGCCTGCGCGTAGGCCGCCCACTGATCGCTCAGTTGGTCGTGCACGCTGAGCGAGGGCAGGGTGGAGTGATAGGTCGCCTCGGCATCCAGCGGCACTGGCGTTGTCTTGTTGATCGCCGCGTTGATCGAACGGGTCACTTCCGAGTAGCGCAGGCCGGGGCTGACCGTAATCCGGTCGCTGACCTTCCAGTCGTATTGCAGGTAGGGCTGTACGGTGTCGGTACGATCGCCGAACAGGTAGTTGTCGAGATAGCCGTACTTGGTGCCTGTCTGTTGGCCAGTCGTGAGGTCGAGCGGATATTGGTAGCGCGCGTCGATGTTGCGCTCCAGCCACGCACCGGCCTGCAGGGTGCCCGGCCCCAGATCGCGGCTCAGCCGCAGTACGTCGCCGAATGCATGGAAGCCGGCGTCGGCGAGCTTGCCGGGCACGTCATTGGCGGCCTTGCCGACCTTCTTGCCGGCGGCGTTGTAGAAGGTCACGCCGTTGTCGGCGGAGTTGTTGTCGCTGGCATCGGTGGTCTTGCGCGACCAGTGATCGAAGCTGTTGTAGTAGACCTTGTTGTCCACGCTCCAGTCGCCGATGCGGCTGGTGAGGCCGAGGTAGTTGAAGCTGGAGTAGTACGCGGCGTTGTTGTAGCCGCTGTAGCTTTGCAGCGCGGGGTTGTCGGACAGGCCGTAGCGCCAGCCGAACTGCGCGATCTCCTGTTTCGTCGCGCCCTGTACGGTGTTCTGGTGTTCCTCGTTGTAGCTGGTGACGAAGGTCAGCGCGGTGTCGGCGCCAAGGTCGGTGATTGTCTTCAGGAAAATATGGTTGCGCTGATCGTCGGTGCCGTTCAGATAGGTGTCGCTGGACTCCTTGGAGACGTCGGCGAATACCTGGGTGTGTGCGCCGAGCTGACCGTCCGCGCTGACGCCGCCGGCGCGCGTGTTCCAGCTACCCAGCGTGAGATACGCGGTGACGCCCGGTACGCTGCTGGGATCGCGCGAGCGCAGGCCCACGGTGCCGCCGAAGGTGGCGTTGCCGATCGTGCTGCCGCCGCCCGGGCCGCGGTCGATTTCGGCCTGCCCCAGCACGTGGTTGTTGAAGTACGCCGAGGTCGTGTGGTGCAGATCGCTGGCGTCGCCGAAGGGAATGCCGTCGAAGGTGATGTTGAACTGGCCGTCCTGAAAGCCGCGGATGCTGATGCCTTCGTTCTTGCCCAGGCCCGGGCCTTCGGGTGAGGTCACCGTGACGCTGGGCGCGTACTTGATGATGTCGTCGAAGTTTGCGTTGAAGCGCAGGCCGTCGCGGATAAAGCGCTCGTCGATCACCGAGGTGGGCTGGATGGCGTCCAGCGGTGCGGCGCTCGGCGCCAGCGTATCGACCGCATTGGCGCTGACGCTGACCGGTGCCAGGTCATGCGGAACATTGGCCGCAGCCTCGATCGGCGGAATGCTGCGTGGCGCCCGCGCGCTTGCGGCGGGCGCGTTTCCCGCCGCGTGCGCCGCCACGATGGTCACCGTAGTCGGTGTGACGAAGCGGTAATCCAGTCCGGTGCCTTTCAGCAGCAGATGCAGCTGCTGCCTCGCACTCAGGCCTGCCGCCGCACCGTTGCTGCGCACCGTGCTGGCAACCTCGGACTGATAGACCAGCTGCAGGCCACTGCGTCGGGCCAGCACGTCCAACGCTTCGGTCAGCGGCATGGCGCCGATCGCTTGGCTCTGGCGCGAATCCGCCGTCTCGGCTGGCAGGCTCTGCGCCGATGCAAGAATGGGCAGCGCACTGCCGAGCAGTAGCGCGATATGGATGGCGAGTTGTCTACGCATGGCGGTGACCCTTGATGGTTGAATGCATGGCTGGCGACAGCGCGCGACGCGCGGCTTGCCGCCACATGACCATCTACGAGTGCCCGGCCAGCGAACCGGGTACCGCTGATTTGATGAATTTTTTCTTACAGCCGACGGTGTCAGCGTTTCGACGAAGCGGCCGCGACCACCCGTACACGGGCGCCATCGCGCTTCACTTGCACGCCGTGCAGGCTGGACAAGTACGCCAGAAAGGCATCGACATCGTGCGCGTGGAAGCGGCCGCTGATCCGCATGCGGGAAACCTGCGGATCGTCGATCATCAGCGCAGTGGTGGTGTACGCATTGAAGCGGCGCGCCACGTCGCCCACCGTGCTGTTGCGGAACTGGATATCCGCCGGAAGCCACGCCGTGGCCCGATCGATATCGGCGCGTTTGTTCGAGGCGATCACCGCACCGTCGGCGGCAACTACGGCCTGCTCGCCGCAGCCGAGATTCGCGACCACGTGGTTCGGCCCGGACGAACGGCCAAGCCGGCGCGCCAGCGCATCCAGCCATGGATGGGTGGGCGAGAGCACGTCGACCCGCCCGCTGATGACCGTCACCGCATTGCCGGCATCGTCGCGGCGCACTGCGAACACGGTGCCGATATCCCGCAGCATGCTCGCGCCCAGACGTACCTGCAAAGGCCGCGAAGGATCCTTGCCTACGTCGAAGAGCGCATTGCCGTGCAGCAGCTCGATACGGCGCAAGCTTGGGCCGAAGTCCACCGCAATAGCGCTGTTGCGGTCCAGCTGCACGAGAGTGCCATCGGGCAGTTCCAGGCTATGCCCCTGGCCATTGGTCGAGGCGTAGACATCGCCGCTTGGCCGGCCGGGCGTAAACAGCAGCGCACCGCTCGTGAAAAGTCCTAACGCAGCGATGCCTGCGGCAGCCAGCCAGCGTTTTGATCGACGACGGCGAGGGCCCTCGCCGCGCGTCCTTTGCTTGGCCGGGACGCACGGCGTCTTGCGTTCGCCGTGCAGCGTGACGACCGCCGGCTCGCTCGCCGCCAGCGTGCGCAGCTCGGCGGTATCCATCGTCTCCATCGCGGCGGCGCCGCGCAGGTCGCCGTGCATGCGGGCGATGGCGAGGTATTCGCCCACATGCAGGGGCGACTGCTTCAGCCAGAGCAGAAATGCGAGCTGCTCGGTTGCCGACAATCCTTGGCGTTGATCCAGATACCAGCTGGCCGCCTGCTCGGTCGCGCGGCGCATATCGGCGCCGGAGACATCCCGTGTGGATCGATCAGTCATAGCGGCCCATTCCCTGACGGCACACGGCAAGCGCCTTGACGATATATTTCTTCACCATGCTGGCTGAAATCGACAGCTGCGCGCCGATTTCGCGATAGCTGAGTTCGTCGCGGTAATGCATCACCAGGACCGCCCGACATTTCGGCGACAGCCGTCCGATCAGTTCGCCCAGGCGCTGTCGTCGCACCTCGCGATCCACACCGGCGGCCGCGTCGCACGGCGTGGCCAGTCGCTCGATGATGTCCTCCAGGCCCTCAGTTCCCACGGGCGCACTGCGCCGCATCACCGCATGTTTCTTCATCAGGTTGGCGGCGATGGTATAGAGGTAGGCTTCGGGATTGCGGATGCTTTCCGCGCCGTGCTGATCGGCGGCGAGCAAGCGCAGATAGGTTTCCTGTACCAGATCCTGCGCGTCCCACGCGTGCGCCGTGCGCTTGAGGAAATAGCTGTTCAGCGGCGCGCGCTGTTCGGAAAACAGGCGCGAAAAGCCGTGGGCATGGTCCAGCTTCAAAGGCATGTCCACAGGGGAGAGATCGACCGGCAACTGTTTCCGAATCCACAAATCTAATGAGCCTTCATGACAGCGCCATGAAATAGCCGCCGACACACGCTCGAACAAGGTGCGATCTTGGTGGCGACAGTCGACAAGCGCGCAGATGCCAAAGGCCGCGCCGTGTGTTGTCCAAGCATGCGCGGGCGGCCTGCCACGGGTTCACGTTCTTGCGGTGGGGCATGGTCCCAAGTGGTTCAGCCGAACCTGTTCGCAATCGTTCAAGGCTTCAGTATGCTGACGAGCGAATTTACAGATTCGCGCTGTGTATGATGCTGTTTCTCTCGGCGGAATCGTTGCGAGCCGGCAGCGGATTGATTCCCTGCAGGGGTCCGTTCGGAACATTCACCGAACAATCCATCGGAACGACCGACGTTGATGAAAGTACAACTATCTTTTGACGCAGAACAAGAGCGGGTCGTGCAAAAACTGGCGCTTGTCGCCGCTCTGACGGGCGCGATCGTTTTCACTCTGCTGCTCGATCCGTCGATTGTCGATCCCTTCCGGATTGGATGGCTGGCCAGTGGCGACCCCGCGCAAAGTTATCTGGGTTGGCTGTTTTTTCGGCACGAGCCGTGGTCGCTCCCGCTGGGCCTCACGCACACGATGGGTATGGAGCAAGCCGGTTCGATCGTCTATTCCGATTCCATCCCGCTGCTGGCCATCACATTCAAGTTGCTGCGTGCATGGCTGCCGGAAGCATTTCAGTATCACGGATTGTGGCTGTGTGCCTGCTATGCCCTGCAGGGCTATTTTGCGCTGCGCCTGCTGGCGTTGTTTACCAGCCGTCGATCCGTGCTGGTTCTAGGCGTTCTGCTTTTTCTGCTCAGCCCGATCATGCTCTTCCGGGCGCAGTGGCATCTGGCGTTGACGGCGCACTGGTTCATTGTGGCGGCGCTCTATCTCTACTACGCGCCTCCACAAGGACGGCGGACCCTGCATTGGCTCGCCTTGCTTTGGCTGGCGCCATTGGTACACGCCTATCTTATGTTCATGGTGTACGCGATCTGGGCAGCTTACCTGCTTCGATACGGCGTGCTGGATCGCCGGTGGTCGATCGGCCGCGTGGCAACGGCGGCGGTCCTTTCGGTCGCCGGTTCGGTCTCGATCATGTGGCTGGCCGGCTATTTCCTCGACATGGATGTATCGAGCGGCGGCTTTGGTTATTTCTCGATGAATTTGCTTGCGCCCTTCTCGTGGATAGGTGCGGGGCCGGTTCTGCCGAACTCGCCGCAGGGCGCCACCTCGGGCCAGTACGAGGGTTTCAACCATCTCGGTATGGGTATCTTGATGGCGTTGATGCTTGGGATTTTTCATGCCATCGCCACACACTTTCGGCAACCCGGCAGCGCGGCGGGAAACTGGCAAAAAGCACCGGAATTGGCGCTCATCCTCAGCTGCGCCGTTCTGACATTGCTGGCGATAAGCAATGAAGTGACGTTGGGCTCCCGCGTGCTTTTTGTCTTGCCGATGTCCGCGAAAATCACATCGGCGATGAACGTATTTCGGGCGTCGGGAAGGTTGTTCTGGCCCGTTTACTATCTGTTGATGCTGGCTGCCGTACGAAGCACGTTGCGCTTTTCACGGCCTGTCTGCATCCGTGTATTGCTGTTGTTTTTTGTCGTACAGCTATTTGACCTGTTTCCTTTTTATCATGCGATCAATCGTGCTTCCGCAGCCACGGTGGCCAACAGTAAATTTCCTGTCTTTCCGTCGGCGTTCTGGGCGCAGGCCCGATCGCGCTACGCGAATATCTACGTGATCCCCGGGCAATATAAAGACGGCGAGAATATTGCTTATGAGTCCTTGGCAGGCGCACATGGCTTTGCCATCGATACAGCGTATGCCGCGCGGCTACCTGCCGCCGCGTTGCAGGAGCCTCGTCAGATCCGACACGAACGGTTTTTCGAGGGCCTACTCGATCCCAATGGTCTTTATCTGATGCAATCATCAGCCCTTGGGTCGCTGAAAACAGCGCAGCGGTTATTTCCGCCAGACACCGGCATGGGGCTGATCGACGGAATGACGATCGTTGCTCCCGGCTGGTTCAAAAACGCGTCAGCCCCTTATCTGCATCGATTCGACATTAACGATTTTGCCGATGCCGCGATCGGAGAAACCTGCGTATTCGGTAAAGACGGCAATGGCATACCGTATATGCTGGCCGGATGGGGCGAGCCAGGGGATGACGCTACCTGGTCGGTGGGACCATCGGCAATTCTGGCTTTTCATGTGCCGCCGGGCGATGCTGACTTGAAGATTGTTCTGAATGTGGATGCCTATCTGCCAGAGGCTTTTCCACACCTGACAGTGAACGTGGACATGAACGGGCATCGTCTTGCGCGCTGGCAGTTCGAGCGAGGCAAGCCACCGCCGGACACGACCTTGCCGCTGCCGAGCGCCCTGAAGCAAACGGACGGCAACATCGCATTACGCTTCACGTTCGACCAGGCCCGATCACCTTCTGAAAGTGGCGAGAGTGTCGATGCGCGCAAACTTGCCCTGCTGTTGCGCAGCGCCTCCATCCAGCGCAAGTGATCCTGATGCCGCGAAGCGTCTACGTGGCCGCTGTGTTGGCCGAAGATCAGCGCACGGCCAGCGCCAGCACGATGCCGATCCACAGCGTCACGCCGAGCCAGTTGTTGTGACGAAAGGCCGCGAGGCAGGCGTCCCTGGCGCGGTGGCGGATCAGCCATAGCTGGTAGCCGAATAGGGCGGCAGCGATGAGCAGCCCGACCCAGTACGGCCACCCCAGCGCGGCGCGCTGGCCGACAAACAGCATGGCCAGCAGGAAGGTGCCCATCAGGATACCTAGGATGGGCAGGTCGGCATCGCCGAACAGGATGGCGGTGGACTTCGCACCGGCCCGAATATCGTCCTCGCGATCGACCATTGCATACTCCGTGTCGTAGATCACCGACCACAGGATGTTGCCGATGAATAGCAGCCACGCCACCGGCGGCACGGCGCCGGCAACTGCGGCGAAGGCCATCGGGATCGACCAGCCGAACGCGGCGCCGAGCACCACCTGCGGCATGTGCGTGTAGCGCTTGGTAAACGGGTAGGCCGCCGCGAGCGCAGCGCCGATGAACGACAGTTTGATCGTCAGCGCATTGGTGAAAAGTACCAGCACGAACGCGAACGCGAGCAGCGCGACGAAAACGATCAGCGCCTCGCGTGGAGTGACGCGACCGCTGGCGATCGGTCGCCCTGCCGTACGAGCGACCTGCGGATCGAGCTTGCGGTCCGCATAGTCGTTGATGGCGCAGCCGGCCGCGCGCATCGCGAACACGCCGAGGGTAAAGACGATCAGCGGTTTCCACGGCGGAAAATCGCCGGCGGCCAGCCACAGCGCCCACCACGTCGGCCACAGCAACAGCAGCGCACCGATCGGCCGATCCATGCGCGTGAGCACGAGATAATCGAGCGCCTTCTCACGGTAGCGCGGCGGCAGCTTTTGCAAAAGCCAGTTCAGTACGCGCGTGGCGCGCGTCGAGCTGTCGGCCGGCCGTGGTGGTTTCTTCTCTATGGGCCTCGGGGCGCCGGGCCGCGTGCGCGGCGTGGACGAAGGTGCGGCTTTGCGCGGCTGACGTTTGCGGGGCGGTGGCGACATACCGACAGTCTAACGTGAGGCTTCGGCCTGTCGATGCCCGAGTCGTCGACCTGGCCGTCCGTGGCCAGTGCGACCCCAAGCAGAAGCTCCCGCGGTGGCGCGGAGTTAACGATAGCGTTGAATTAATTCAGGCAGCTCAATCCTCATCGCTCTGATTGGGCTGCCCAAACGGATGAAGCGTACGCGGCAGGCCTAAGGCGTGCCGCCGATCGCCTTAGAGAACGTCGTCGTCGCTATCCGGCTCCAATGGATCCGGATCAGCGTCGACTTCAGGATGCGAATGTCCCGGACTGTCTATCTCTCGCTCCGGCAAGCCTTTGCCGGGCTCGGCGAAGGGCGGTTGCGGATTCATCGGATTGCCTGGCATGAAACGGTGCTCCACGTTGTCTGGGAGCTCCAAGACTGGCGACGCGCACGTTAACGGCATGCGATTGCACAGTGAGGATAGCGATGACTACCGTTCGATAAGCCGGCTAAGTGCCGTTTACGATGGCAGTATCGTTACCGAGCAGCAGCCGATAGGCCGGATTTTCGCTCTCATCGGAATGCGGATAACCCAGCGTGCCGAGAAACTGCTGAAACATGGCGCGCTCGTGCGGCGGCACCTGGATACCGACCAGGATGCGGCCGTAGTCGGCGCCGTGGTTGCGATAGTGAAACAGGCTGATGTTCCAGTCCGGGTGCATGTGTTCTAGAAAGCGCCGCAGCGCGCCGGGCCGCTCGGGAAATTCAAAGCGGTAGATTTGCTCGTCGCGGGCCAGCGCGGAGCGTCCGCCGATCATGTGGCGTAGATGCAGCTTCGCCAGCTCGTCGTCGGTCAGGTCGAGCACGCCAAAACCCTGCTCCTCGAACGCCTCGCGCAGCGCCTCGCGGTCGGCGCGAATGCCGATCTGCACACCGACAAAAATATGTGCCGAGGCGGCATCGCCGATGCGGTAGTTGAACTCGGTGATACTGCGCTGGCCCAGCGCGGCACAGAACCGCTTGAAGCTGCCGCGCTCCTCCGGCACGGTGACCGCGAATACCGCTTCGCGCTGTTCGCCGATGCTGGCGCGCTCGGCGACGAAGCGCAGCCGATCGAAATTCATGTTGGCACCGGAGACCACCGCCACCAGTGCGCCGTCGCTAGCGCCATGCGTGGCGACATACTGCTTGAGTCCGGCCAGCGCCAGCGCGCCGGCCGGCTCCGCCACACTGCGAGTGTCCTGATAGATGTCGCCGATAGCCGCGCAAATGGCGTCGGTATCCACGCGCAGCACGGTGTCGACGTGGCGCCGACACAGTTCGAAGGTGTGCGCACCGACCTGCTTGACCGTGGTGCCGTCGGCAAACGGACCGACTTCCTCCAGCGCGACCCGTACGCCGCTTTCCAGCGATTGCGCCATGGCGTCGGAGTCGGCGGCCTGCACGCCGATCACCTTGATCCCCGGCCGCAGCGACTTGATGCAGGTGGCCACGCCAGCCAGCAGGCCGCCGCCGCCGACCGGCACGAACACTGCGTGCAGCGACTCGGGATGCTGGCGCAGGATTTCCAGGCCCACGCTGGCCTGTCCCGCGATCACGTCGATATCGTCGAACGGATGCACGAACACGCTGCCGAGCTCGCGCTGCAGGCGCGCGGCCTCGACCTGGGCATCGCTGTAGGAGTCGCCCGCCAGCAGCACCTTCACGAAGACGCCGCCAAAGCGATACACCGCGTCGATCTTCACCTGCGGCGCGGTGACTGGCATCACGATGGTAGCCTGGATGCCGAGCTTGGCCGCCGCCAGCGCCACGCCCTGCGCGTGGTTACCGGCGGATGCGGCGATCACGCCGCGCGCGCGCTGCGCGTCGTCCAGCTTCACCATGCGGTTATAGGCGCCGCGCAGCTTGAACGAGAACACCGTTTGCTGATCTTCGCGCTTCAGCCAGACGTCGCTGCCGGTTTTCGAGGACAGCAGCGGGGCGAATTCCAGCGGCGATTCGCGCGCCACGTCATAGACCTGCGACGACTGCGCGCGCCTGACCATCTCGCTGTCGGTCGGCGTATCGACAGTCTGGACCGGCTGCGGGGCTGAGGCACTGAGGGGTTCGACGCGAGCAATCACGAGTGTGCGGCTACCGTGGCGAGTCGTACGCTGTCGCTGTCGTCGGGCGTGAGCGTGATCACGTCGAGCACGTCGATCAGCTTGCGCGTCTGCCGCACGATCTGCTCCAGCGTGGCCTCGTCGCCGTGCAGCACCAGGGTCAGCTGCGAGATCGCCGGGTCGATGGTGGCGGCGACGTTGAGCGCGTCGATATTGACGTGGCGCGCGGCAAACAAGCCGGCGACGCGAGCCAGCGCGCCGGATTCGTTCTGCAGCAGTATGGAAAGCGTGTGGCGCATGGATTCAACCTCAAAACATGTCGACGAGCGGCGTGGACGTCACGGGCGGCGCCGCGCTGGCATCGCGCGCCGCGATGTGTTCGCCGGTGATCATCTGTGCATAGGTGGCGCCGGGGCCCACCATCGGATAGACGCCGGCATCGGGGTCGATCATCACTTCGAGAAAGGCGGGGCCCTCGAAGCGCAGGAAGTCGGCGACGGTGCTCGCCACGTCCTGTGGATGCTCCAGCCGCTTCGCCCACTGGAAGCCGTCGGCCTGGGCGGTCTTGACGAAATCCTTGGTGCGCAGGCTTTTGTCCGAGGCGGCGAAGCGGCCCATGAAATACAGCTTCTGCCACTGCCGCACCATGCCGTCGCCGAGGTTGTTGAACACCAGCACTTTCACTGGCAGGTTGTAGGTGGTGCAAACCTCCAGCTCGCCGATATTCATGCGGATGCTGGCGTCGCCGTCGATGTCGATCACCAGCGCATCGCGCCGGGCGAACTGCGCGCCGATCGCCGCCGGCAGGCCGAAACCCATCGTGCCCATCGAGCCCGAGGTCAGCCACTGCCGCGGCTCGCGAAAGGCCGCATACTGCGCCGCCCACATCTGGTGCTGGCCGACGCCGGTACTGATGATGGCGCGGCCGTGCGTGGTTTTGTTGATCTCCTCGATCACCGCATACGGCTGGATCAAGCTGCTGGCGCGGTCGTAGTTCATCGCATGCACGCGCTTTAGCTCGGCGATGTGCGCGTGCCACGCCTTCAGCGAGGGCCGCTTGCCGTGCGTTTTGCCGTACTGGGTCAAACGCTGCAACGTGCGCACCATGGGTCCGCAGTGATGCCACTGGATCGCCTTGACCTTGCCGAACTCGGCCGGATCGATATCGATCTGCGCGATGAACTTGGCGCGCGGCGCGAATTTGTCCGGCACGCCGGCCACGCGATCGTCGAAGCGGGCGCCCAGCGTCAGGATGAAATCGCAGTCCTCGACCGCGTAATTGGCATACGCCGTGCCGTGCATGCCGAGCATGTGCAGCGACAGCGCGTCACCGGTGTCGAGCGCGCCCAGTCCCATCAGCGTGGTGGTGACCGGCAGCCCGAAAGCCTCGACGAAGGCGCGCAGCGCCTGCGAAGCTTCGGCGGCAATCACGCCGCCGCCGGCGTAGATCAGCGGCCGCTGCGCCGCATCCAGCGCGGCGAAAAAAGCGGCGCATTCCGCATCGTCCAGCCGCGCTTCTTCCACCGCGCGAAGGCGCGCACGATAGCCCGGAATCGGCAGCCGCGACTGGCCGTCGAAAGTCAGCGCGGTGTTCTGCACGTTCTTCGGAATATCCACCACCACCGGACCCGGCCGGCCGCTGCGCGCAATTTCAAAGGCCGTGCGCAGCGTCGCTTCCAGCGCCTCGGCTTCGGTGACCAGGAACACGTGTTTGGCACAGGCGCCCATGATGTTGCTGACCGGCGCCTCCTGAAACGCGTCGCTGCCCAGCGAGGTGGTGGCGACCTGGCCACAGATCACCACCATCGGCGTGGAATCGGCCATCGCGTCGCGCACCGGGGTCACCATATTCGTGGCGCCGGGGCCGGAGGTGACCACGGCCACGCCGACCTTGCCCGAGGCACGTGCATAACCCGACGCCATGAAGCCGGCGCCCTGCTCGTTGGCAGGCACGATCAGCGGCATCGGCTCGCTGCCATCGGCGCGCAGGTGCTCCGCGTTGTAGCGGTACAGCGCGTCGTAGACCGGCAGAATGGCACCGCCGGAATAGCCGAACATCACCTCGACGCCCTCGTCGGCGAGCACCTGTACTACCACGTCGGCACCGCTCATCGGCGTGCCGGCGAGCGGATGCCTTGCGTCGTCGATGGCGATGGAGGGTGTCGGCTTGTGCGCTTTCAGCGTTTGCGTAGTCACGTGAATTGTCCTGAGTCAGCACGTATCGGCTGTGTGCGGAATATCGGCTTGCTATTGGCGAGCCCATTCGGAGCGTCGATCGTTTGGACGTCTAGTTGCGGATGAGCTCGAGCGCATCCATGTCGATATTGACCATGGCGTAGGTCGGTTCGCCGTAGATTGACTCGATCAGCGCCTCCTGATCGGTGACGGAAAAATTCTCCCATTCGATCCCGTTGGGGTCTTTGGAAATGGTGAAGCCCTTGGCTTCGTCGTCCTCGAAGCCGATATGCCGGACCTGGCCGGCCTGCTCGGGCATTTCGTTGATCGAGAAATTCAACTGCCGGGTGCGCCACAGGGCATACTTATCGCGTACGACCAGCTGCGGTTGCTGGCCGAGTCGCGCGCTGTAATCGGCAATGGAGTCATCGAGGTTGCGCACAGCCAGAGCGATATGGAAACGTTTCATGAGCATTCCTTGATGAGATGTTGCGGTTGGGTGTGACGGCCGCCGCGCGGATGGCATCGCTCGGCGGCCGTGGCGTTTTGGCTTCAGCCCACTTTCTTCAGCGGCTCGGCGGCCGGTGTCGCCTGTTTGCCGGACTGCAGCCACGGCATGCGTGCGCGCAGCTCCTTGCCGACCTTCTCGATCGGATGATCGAGATCGGCCTGCTTGAATTTCTTGTAGTTCGGCAGGCCAGCCTTGTATTCGGCCGTCCAGTTCTTCGCGAAGGTGCCGTCCTGGATGTCGGTGAGCACGTCCTTCATGCGCTGCTTGGTGGCGGCATCGACAATGCGCGGGCCGCTGACGTAGTCGCCGTACTGCGCGGTTTCGGAGACAAACTCGAGCATGCGGGTGATGCCGCCCTCGTAGAACAGGTCGACGATCAGCTTCAGCTCGTGCATCACTTCGTAATAGGCGATCTCGGGCTGGTAGCCGGCTTCGACCAGGGTTTCGAAGCCGGCGATGACCAGTTCGCTGGCGCCGCCGCAGAGCACGGCCTGCTCGCCGAACAGATCGGTCTCGGTTTCTTCCTTGAAATCGGTCTGGATCAGCATGGCGCGACCGCCGCCGATGCCGTCGGCATAGGCCTTGGTGGTGGCCTCGGCGTGGCCGCTGACGTCCTGATACACCGCCCAGATGCACGGCACGCCGCGACCGCGCTCGTACTCGCTGCGCACCAGCGCACCAGGGCCTTTGGGGGCGACCAGGATCACGTCGATATCGGCGCGCGGCTTGATCTGGCCGAAGTGGATATTGAAGCCGTGCGCGAACAGCAGCGCAGCGCCGGGCTTGATATTCGGCTCGATCACGTCCGTGTACAACGTGGGCTGCACCATGTCCGGCGTCAGCACGGCGACAAGGTCGGCACCTTTCACCGCTTCGGCAGGCTCGACCACGGCGAAGCCGTCGGCCTCGGCTTTTTTCCAGGTCGGACCGCCGGGGCGCAGGCCAATCACCACATCGAGGCCGGAATCCTTCAGGTTCAGCGCATGGGCGCGGCCCTGGCTGCCGTAGCCGAGCACGGCGATGCGCGCCTTGGCGAGAGTGTCGTTGGTGGTGGCGTTGCTCATGCGGTGGCTCCTGGGTTCGATGGGGTAGGCGTTGTTGGGGTGGAAGAGGTTTTGGACGTCTGAATGGCCGGACGGCTGGAGGCATTGGACGGTTGGGTCGTGGCGCCATCGGAGGCGGAGCCGACCAGCAGCGCGTACTTGGCCAGCGCGCCATGGGTGACTTTGGGTGCCGGCGGATGCCAGTCGGCGCGGCGCTTGGCCAGATCGACGCTGGTGCGCAGCTCGCGCTTTTCGGCGTCGATGATCACGCTGTCGCCTTCGCGCAGCAGCGCGATCGGACCACCGCGCGCCGCTTCCGGTGCGATATGGCCAACCATGAAGCCATGGGTCGCGCCGGAGAAACGGCCGTCGGTGATCAGGGCCACGTCGTTGCCCATGCCGCGTCCGATCAGCGCGGCGGTGACGCCGAGCATTTCGCGCATGCCCGGGCCGCCGGCCGGGCCTTCGTTACGAATCACGATGACGTCCCCGGCGTGAATCTGGTCGCCCTGCACGGCGGCGAAGGCTTCTTCCTCACTCTCGAAGACGCGCGCCTTACCCTCGAACTGACCGCTTTCCTTGCCGGCCAGCTTGAGGATGCAGCCGTCCGGCGCGAGGTTGCCGTACAGGATGGAGTAGCCGCCGCGCGGCTTCAGCGGGCTACTGACCGGATGCACCACGTCCTGCTTGTCCGCGCGCGGTGCGGCGGCGGCTTCCTCGAACAGGCTGCGGCCGGTGACCGTCGGCGCGTCGTCCAGCATGTCGACGGCGATCAGCTCCTGCGCCACGCGGCCGCTGCCGCCGGCACCAAAGAGTTCCACTGCGGTATAGCGGCCGGCCGGCAGCAGGTCGGCGATCACCGGCGTATGCGCCGAGGCCGGCTCGAAGTCTTCCAGGTTCCATTCGATGTCGGCTTCGCGGGCGATCGCCAGCAGATGCAGTACGGCGTTGGTGGAACCTGCCGTTGCGGCGACCATGCGCGCGGCATTGCGGAACGAAGTGCGGCTGAGCAGATCGAGCGGCTTGCGGTCCTGCCTGAAACATTCCATCACCAGCTCGCCGCAGCGAAACGCAGCGTGCCCCTTGGCCGGGTGCGTGGCCGGGATGTCGTTGAGTCCCATCGGCGACAGGCCCAGCGTGGTCAGCACCATCGCCATCGTGTTGGCGGTGAACTGGCCGCCGCAGGCGCCGGCGCCGGGACAGGCGTCTTTCTCCACCGACGTCAGCTCGGCGTCGCTGATCTTGCCGGCGCCGTGCGCGCCGACGGCTTCGAACACCTGCTGGATGGTGATCGGATGATGGTCGTGCGTGCCGTGCGCGATGCTTCCGCCGTAAAGCGCGACGGCAGGGATGTTGAGTCGCGCCATCGCCATCGCCGCGGCGGGAATGGTCTTGTCGCAGCCGCACAGCACCACCATCGCGTCCAGGCAATGGCCGTCGACGGCCAGCTCGATCGAGTCGGTGATCACCTCGCGGCTGATCAGCGAGGCGCGCATGCCCGGCGTGCCCATGGCAATGCCGTCGGTCACCGCGATGGTGTTGAACTCGATCGGCGTACCGCCGGCGGCGCGCACGCCGGCCGCGGCATGTTCGGCCAGTTCGCGCAGGTTGAGGTTGCACGGGCTGACGTTGGACCACGTATGCACGATCGCTACCAGCGGCTTGGCGATCGCTTCATCGTCCAGTCCGGTAGCGCGCAGCATCGCGCGGGCGGGAGCCCGGTCGGGGCCTGTTTTTATCTGATCACTACGCATGAGGGATTCCAGAAGTTTTGAATGACGCGAGGCAGCGGGGTATCGGCCGAAATGGCGGCAGAAAAAAACTGGACGCGTCCCTGTGTCCAATCGGGGAAGGGAAAAGGCGTTGAAACTCTGGCCTCACGCGCTGGCATCGGCGAACGAGGCGTTGGAGGTTTTGACGTGATGCTCAAGTGCGCGCAGCACGGCATTGCGCACCGCGTCGGTACCGGCGTCGCCGCCGATGTCGCGGGTGTGCGGGCCGTCGCGCAGCACCTGGTTCACCGCAGCCTCGATCGCCGTTGCTTCGGCGTCCAGATGCAGCGAATAACGCAGCAGCATCGCGGCCGAAAGAATCGCGCCGGTCGGATTGGCAATTCCTTTGCCGGCGATATCGGGGGCCGAGCCGTGGATCGGTTCATAGAGCCCGTTGCGCCCGTCGCCCAGCGATGCCGACGGCAGCAGGCCGAGCGAACCGGCAATCGCGGCTGCTTCATCGGTGAGGATGTCGCCGAACAGGTTCTCCGTGACCACCACGTCGTAGTGCGAGGGCTGGGTCAGCAGCAGCATCGCCATCGAATCGACCAGCTGATGCTCGACGGTGACGTCGGCATAGTCCGGCGCGATGCGCTGCACCGTGCTGCGCCACAGCCGCGAGGTTTCCAGCACGTTGGCCTTGTCCACCGAGGTGAGGTGCTTTTTGCGGCCGCGCGCCAGATCGAAGGCGCGGCGCACCACGCGCTCGATCTCGTGCACGGTGTATTTGCACTCGTCGGTGGCAGTGTCCTCGGTGCGCGTCTTGGCGCCGAAGTAGGTGCCGCCGGTGAGCTCGCGCACGAACAGCACGTCGACGTTCTTCAGCTTGTCGTTCTTCAGCGGCGACAGGTTGGCCAGCGACGGATGCACCTGCAGCGGGCGCAGGTTGGCGTACACGCCCAGCGCCGCGCGCAGCGCCAGCAGGCCCTGCTCCGGGCGAACCTTGGCGTTCGGGTCGGACCACTTCGGGCCACCGACCGCGCCGAGTAGCACCGCGTCGGCGCGCTTACAGGCGTCAAGCGAGGCGGCCGGCAGCGGCTCGCCGAACGCATCGATGGCGGTACCGCCGATCGCATGCTCCTCGAACCGGAATTCGTGGCCGCCGTGTTTGGCGACCGCATTCAGAACAGCGACCGCCGCTGCGGTGACCTCGGGGCCGACGCCGTCGCCGGGCAGGGTGACGATATGCGCCTTCATGCGGCGATCTCCTGCCGCTCGTGCTGACGTTCATAAGCGCTGATGGCCTCGTCCTGCTGCAGCAGGTAGCCGAGCTGATCGACGCCGTTGAGCAGGCAGTGCTTGGCGAAGGGCTCGAGCTCGAAACCAATGCGGCTGCCGTCGGGCAGCGCGACGAACTGCTCGCGCACGTCGATGCTCAGCTCGATACCGGGCTGTTCCAGCAGACGCCGATGGGCATCGGCCGGCAGCACGATGGTGAGCAGGCCGTTCTTCAGCGAATTGCTGCGGAAGATGTCCGCGATCTCGGACGAGATCACCGCCTGCAGGCCGAAATCCAGCAGCGCCCACGGCGCGTGCTCACGCGACGAGCCGCAGCCGAAGTTGTGGCCGGCGACCAGGATGGCGCAGCCTTTCGTTTCCGGTTTATTGAGCGGAAAGTCCGGGTTGTCGCTGCCGTCGGCCTGGTAACGCCAGTCGTTGAAAGCAAACTTGCCCAGCCCCGAACGTTCGGTGGTGGTTAGAAAGCGCGCCGGGATGATGCGGTCGGTATCGATGTTCTCGAACGACAGCACCGCGGTGCGCGAGCGGATGTCAGTGACGGGCTTCATGCGGCCTGCTCCAGAAAGGCGGACGGGTCGGTGATCTGGCCGGTGACCGCAGCGACGGCCGCCACCAGCGGGCTGGCCAGCACGGTGCGCGCGCCCTTGCCCTGCCGACCTTCGAAGTTGCGATTGCTGGTGGACACCACCAGCTGGCCCGGCTGGGCGATGTCGCCGTTCATGCCGATGCACATCGAGCAGCCGGCCTCGCGCCATTCCGCGCCGGCGGCGCGGAACACTTCGTCCAGGCCTTCGGCTTCGGCTTCGCGCTTGATCAGCACCGAGCCCGGCACGATCAAGGCGCGCACGCCGGGGGCGACCTTGCGGCCGCGCATCACGCTGGCGGCTTCGCGCAGATCGGACAGGCGCGAATTGGTACAGCTGCCGACAAAGACCACGTCGACCTTCTCGCCGGTCAGCTGCTGGCCGCCGCTGAACTGCATATAGGCCAGCGCCTTTTCTTCCTGCGCATCGCGGGCGGCGGGAATCGCCGCGCCGATCGGCGTGACCATGCCCGGATGCGTGCCGTAGGTGATGGTGGCGCCGATGTCGGCGGCGTCGATGAATACCTCGTTGTCGTAGCGCGCGCCCTCGTCGGTCACCAGGGTTTTCCAGTGCTTGACGGCGGCGTCCCAGGCGGCGCCCTGCGGCGCGCGCGGACGGCCCTTGAGCCAGGCGAACGTGGTTTCGTCGGGGGCGATCAGGCCGGCGCGGGCGCCTGCTTCGATCGACATGTTGCAGACGGTCATGCGCTGTTCCATCGACAAGGCCTCGATGGCACTGCCGCGGTATTCGATCACCTGGCCGGTGCCGCCGCCCACGCCGATGCTGCCGATCACATGCAGGATCAGATCCTTCGCGCCGACGCCGGGCTTGAGCTTGCCGCTGACGTGGATGGCCAGCGTCTTGGGCTTGCGCTGCAGCAGGCACTGCGTGGCCAGCACGTGGCCGACTTCGGTGGTGCCGATGCCGAAGGCCAGCGCGCCGAACGCGCCGTGCGTGGCGGTGTGGCTGTCGCCGCAGACGATCGTCATGCCCGGCTGGGTGGCGCCGTACTCGGGCCCGATCACGTGCACGATGCCGCGGTGATCGCTACCCCAGCCGTTCAACTCGATGCCGAATTCGGCGCAGTTGGCCTGCAGCATGTGCACCTGCTGTTCGGCTTCGGGTGTGACATAGGTGTAGTGGCCGGCCGTATCGGCTGGCGTGGTCGGGGTGGAATGATCCAGTGTCGCCAGTACCTTGTCGGGCCGGCGCACGGGCAGGCCACGCTGGCGCAGTTCGGTGAATGCCTGTGGTGTGGTCACCTCATGGATCAGGTGCAGATCCACATAGAGGGTTGCCGGAGTGGCCTCGGTTTCGGCCACGACCTCATGGGCATCCCAGACTTTTTCGAATAGCGTTTTCGCGCTCACGCCGCGATCTCCTTTTGGTTATGCGCTCTTCCATGAGCGCGGGAATCCGCCGACGATTCTTCGTCGCTGGGGGAGGCCTTACTCACGAAATTCAACCAGCCGCGCGTGTCTTCGGTACGACCATCGAACAGGCCGAAGAAGGCCTGCTGCAGCGACCGCGTGATCGGACCGGGTTCGCCCTTGCCCACCGGCTTGCGATCGACCGAGCGCACCGGCGTGACTTCCGCGGCGGTGCCGGTCATGAAGATTTCGTCGGCCGAGTACAGCGCCTCGCGCGGCAGGTCGCGCTCTTCCACGCGCAGGCCCATGTCTTCGGCCAGGGTGATGATGCTGTCGCGGGTGATGCCGGCCAGAATGCCGGCGCTGGTCGGCGGGGTGAACAGCCGGCCCTTCTTCACCAGGAACAGATTCTCGCCGGCGCCCTCGCTGAGCAAGCCGTTATGGCCCAGCGCGATGCCTTCGTCGTAGCCGCCGCGGCGTGCCTCGAAGGCGATCAGCTGGCTGCTGAGGTAGTTGCCGCCGGCCTTGGCCCAGCTAGGGAAAGTGTTGGGCGCGGCGCGATTCCACGACGACACGCAGACGTCGGCACCGACCTCCAGCGCATCGCCCAGATACGCACCCCAGTCCAGCGCCATGATCGACACGTCCACCGGCGAACCGTCGCGCGGCAGCACGCCGAGCCCGCCGGCGCCGCGAAACACGATCGGTCGCACGTACGCCGAGGCCATATCGTTGGCGCGGATCAGTTCGATGCAGGCGGCGTTGATCTCCTCTTCGGTGTAGCCGATGTCGATCTCGTACATACGGGCCGACTCGAACAGCCGCTGCGTGTGATCGGCCAGACGGAAATACGCCGCCCCGCGGTGCGTGGCGTACACGCGCTCGCCCTCGAACACCGAGGAGCCGTAGTGCAGCGCGTGCGCGCTGACGTGGACGGTGGCCTCGGCCCAGGGCTTGATGCGGCCGTTGTGCCAGATGAAAGGTGTAGTCATGACGAGTTCCGAAAGAAGTGCGGTGCGTGTGATCAGAGATGTGCGACGGCAACGCGCTGCGTGGCCGGCGTGTGTCGTTCGATACGGTTGACGATGTCCAGCGCCGCCAGCGCGGTTGCCTCGACGATGTCGGTGCTGATGCCGTGACCGTGCCAGTCGCGCTCGTTGTGGCGAGCGGTGAGCTGCGCATGGCCCTGCGCGTCGCCGCCCTCGCTGACCGAGCGCACGGAGAAATCGGTCAGCTTCATGTCGCTGCCGGCGGCACGCTCGATCGCGCGCAATACGGCGTCGACAGGACCATCGCCGATCGCCGCTTCACTGGTTTCGCGGCCGTCGTCGTGCGCCAGCTTTACCGATGCCGAGGCGCCGCCACCCAGATGCGTGGCGCTGGTGAGCTGCACGATCCGCCACGGCCCGGCCATGTCGGGATCCAGGCCCATGGCGATCGCTTCCAGATCTTCGTCGTGGATTTCGCGCTTCTTATCGGCCAGCGTCTTGAAGCGCGCGAAGATGTCGTCCATCGCGGTTTCCTCCACGGCGTGGCCCAGGCTTTCCAGACGCTGGCGCAGGGCGGCACGGCCGGAGTGCTTGCCCAGCACCATGCGCACTTCGGGAATGCCGACATCTTCCGAGCGCATGATTTCGTAGGTGCCGCGGTGCTTCAGCATGCCGTGCTGGTGAATGCCCGACTCGTGCGCGAAGGCGTTATCGCCGACGATGGCCTTGTTGCGCGGCACGTGCTGGCCGGTGATTTGGGTCAGCAGACGGGAGGTCGGATGCAGCTTGCGCGTGTCGATGCGCGTGTCAACGCCGAAATAGTGCCCGCGCACTTTCAGCGCCATCACGATTTCTTCCAGCGAGGCGTTGCCGGCGCGCTCGCCGATGCCGTTGATGGTGCATTCCACCTGACGCGCGCCGGCGCTGATCGCGGCCATGCTGTTGGCCACCGCCATGCCCAGATCGTCGTGGCAATGGCTGGAGAACACCACCTTGTCCGCGCCCTTGACTTTCTTGCGCAGGTAGGTGAACAGCTCGAAGATTTCCGACGGCGTGGTGTAACCGACCGTATCCGGCGCGTTGACCGTGCTGGCACCGGCCGCAATGGCGGCGCTGAACACTTCCACCAGGAATTCGGGTTCAGTACGTAACGCGTCCTCGGCCGAGAACTCCACCTCGTGGCAGAGGCCGCGAGCGCGCTCGACCGCCATCACGGTGGCATCGAGCACCTGCGCCTTGCTCATGCGCAGCTTGTGCTCGCGATGCAGCGGGCTGGTCGACAGGAATACGTGGATGCGCGAACGCCATGCTTTTTCCAGCGCGCGGCCGGTGGTGTCGATATCGCCGGTCTGGCAGCGTGCCAGGCCACAGACGGTCGTGGTCTTCAGCAGGCGGGCGATGTCGGCCACGGCCGCGAAGTCATCCGGCGAGGCCTGCGGAAATCCGGCCTCGAGTACGTCGACGCCCAGCGCTTCCAGCGCCTGCGCCATGCGCAACTTGGCCCGGCGGTCCATCGAAAAGCCGGGCGCCTGTTCGCCGTCGCGCAGGGTGGTGTCGAAAATTCGCACGTGATCGGCCGCTACGTCGCTAATGCCGTCGTCAGATGGTTGATTTGGATTTTTCATCATGGCTCCGCTGTGTGTGCGTTGCTGGAGGCAAAAAAAACCCCGCTCCGTTGCCGGTGCGGGGTTTTTGGGAGTCTTCAGGTTTGTTTCTATTTACCTGGACACATGCCCTCAGCCCGCACCTCCGTTGGTAATAAGGAGTACGAGTACAAGGGTAAGAAGAAGCTTGCCGCGCAGCTGCAGCAGCGCATCGACCGCGATGAGTGGACGGGTTTGGTTGTTGCTGCGGTGGCTTGTGCGTTGCGACATGTCCCTGACCGTAAGGCACCTTGCTAAAGCCTGTCAACCTTTTTCTGAGGTAGTTTCGTTAGAAACTTTTTTCGTGCGACCGAATAGTCGTTTGGACGGCTGGGCGTCCAGACGCTTTTGTAAGCGTGTGATTCAAAGCGAAAATGTGAATTAGCGAGTCTTCTCGTCGCCGCGCGCTCGATTGATGCAACTGGTTTGCGTTAAGTAAAGCGCGTTCATCGGTGCATAGAGCACGTTTACTGCCGGGTATCGTTGTTTTGCGCTCCATTTGGCGCAGAGACGATGGCCGATTGTTTGCCGAAAAAGACAAGCATCCAAGGCACATCATTTCTCGCCGATGATCCGCTTTGATAGGTGCCCGGGGTAATAACTAGGCCACCGCTGATAGGTCCAGGCACCGCTTGTTCTATTTGCATAGAGGATCCGGCGGAGCGACCGGATCGCCAAGTCTGGTTATCCGCTCGCCACGTTTCGGCGTAGCCAAGATATTCCGTTTTCAGTTTCGGGATGGCTACCGCCAATGGAATCAGCATGGAACAGACCAGAAGTATTCCGGCGTGCCGGCGACCGCGAATCGGCCAGCGTGCTGCCATATAGCTGGCTATCGAACCGATAGTGATAAAGACGTACTCCTGGCGCATCGTGGCATGCCGCTCGCAGCAGGGAGATCCAAAATTATAGAGCGCAGCAGCGAGCGTCAGCACAGCTGTCGCAATCGCTGCGATGGCGAGAATCAGTCTTAGCTTCTGAACTCGCGGAGCAAATTTCCTCCTCGTGGATATAACGATGTAGACGCCGCAGAAAAATAAAAGCTTTGTGACCAGGCCCGAAATGAGGAGTGTGAATGCGTGATGTCCGCTATCACCTTTCAAAAGCTCGAAAAGCAAATGCTTCGCGACGGCTGACATGGTCGCGACCGGATGGTGCGCGACGGATGGGTCACCGAAAACCTCGCCACCAACCGCGACACGCCCAGTGAATTGCAAGTAAAGCACTGCAGCCGAAAGCAACAATGGAATGGTGAAGATCAGGCAGCGATAACCGTCTTCTACGCTGCGGATGGCAAACAGCAGTACGACGTAGATTGCCGTAAAAAGCGCCCCAACTTCGGAGCTCGCGGCAGAAACCGTCAGGGCCAGGAAAATCCACGCGTTGCCTGAAGGACCTTCGATTTGACCGCCCCAGTCGAGGGTCAGCAGAAGTAGTGCGGCTGCGACCGTCGGCAAATAGGCGACCGTCGCGAAGGGCCACTAGAAAACTTCGGCGACCGGGTGACCCAGTAAAAGCAAAGCCACCAGTACCGATGCGCACAGGAAGCCTTTGCCGTCGTGCAACACCGGCCACAGTGCAGCGGCCACGAACATAAGCCAGAAGATCGCCAGAAATTCGGCAATTAGAGGTGAGTCAAAACGGTAGACCGCCAGACCGTACATGTAGGCGAAAAATTCAGATAACGGACGCGGGCTCCAATGCAGCAGGCGCTCGCCAAGGTATGCGATGCCGGATTCGTGAAAATGGTAAAGCGTGAAATATTCATCGTGCCAGCGGCCCAGAGGGATGAGGCCGGCGAAGACCAAAAGTGTGGCAAGACCAAGGGCTGTGGCGAACTTGGCGCTCAACGTCATCTGATGTATTCCATAGTGTTTAGCGCAAAAGGCTAGCAGACAAGCCGGCTTTGCCTGTCAAGCTGCCTACAATCACGTGACGAATTGAGCGTCAGCGCCGCAAGTACATTTTCAGTACGTCATCATCTGCTGCCATTGGATCGGCCGTCGCCCACCGCTCTAGCATCGCGGCGAGGGGCGCAGGCACATCGACGGCATGCCCGATCAGCGGCTCGACCACGCTGTCGAACTTGGCTGGATGAGCAGTGGCGACCACGGTCCAGGCGTCTGTGTCGCCAGCGGCGCGCAGTTGGTCGAGCCGGTGCATGGCGGTGGCGGTGTGCGGACAGAACACTTCGCCGTGCCGGCGCGCATGGGCGGTGATGGTTTGTCGAATGGCCTCATCGCCGACGCTGCGTGCTTGCAGCAGTTGCCGTAAAGCGCGCTCGTCGGGGAAGGTCCAGCGCAGACGCTCGACATTGCTCGGCGCACCCACGTCCATCGCGTTGGCAAGCGTGGTGATGGCGGCGCGGGGCTCGTACTCGCCGCCGGCAAAATAGTCAGGCAGCGTCGCGTTGGCGTTGCAGGCCAACTCTACCTGGCCGATCGGCAGACCCATCTCGCGCACCCACAGGCAGGCCATCGCGTTGCCGAGGTTGCCGGTCGGTACGATGACATTGAGCGGTTCGCCCCGTTCGCGCCACCAGCCCAGCGCCGCATGCGCGTAGTAACTCATCTGTGGAAGCAGGCGACCGAGGCTGATGCTGTTGGCCGAGGTCAGCGGCACGGCGGCCTGCAGTTCGGCATCGCCCAGCGCCGCCTTGGCCATGCGCTGGCAGTCGTCGAAGCGCCCGTCGATGCGCAGCGCGTGCACGTTGTCGCCGAAGCAGCCCAGCTGATGCGCCTGGCGCGGCGACACCTTGCCGTCGGGGTACAGGATCACCACCCGCAAGCCGGGCTGGCGATGGAACGCTGCGCCGACCGCGGCGCCGGTATCGCCCGAGGTGGCGACGAGTATCGTCAGCGGCCGGGCGTCGGCACGGGGGAGGCGCCGCATGCAGGCGGCGAGGAAGCGCGCACCGACGTCCTTGAACGCCGCCGTGGGGCCGTGAAACAGTTCGAGCACGTGTGCCTTGGCCTGCGGCAGGGCGCGCAGCGGAATCTCGAGATTCAACGACTCGGCGCAGATGGCGGGCAGCTCACTGGCTAGCGCATCGCCGACAAAAAACGGCGCCAATAGCGTTGCGGCGGTATCGGCCAGTGCGCCGCCGGGATCGAATGCGGCAGGATCGAGCCGTGGCAGCGTTTCGGGAACGTAGAGTCCGCCGTCGGGCGCAAGGCCGGCGGCAATCGCGGCGCTGATCGATACGGCGGGGCTGCCGGCGCGCGTGCTCACATACCGCATCGGTGAGGCAGCGGCCTGGGTTTTCAAACTCGCTGCGGTCATGCGCCCTCGCCAGCGGGGGCGTCGGCCCAGGTCTTTTCATCTATGGCATCGATCAGTCGCGCGGCGGGTCCATCGACTGGTGCGACGTAGGTGTCGCTGTCGAGGCCCGCTTCGGCGAATGCGGCGCGCATCGCCGCGGCGGCGGCCTCGGCCTCGCTGCGGTGCTCGTACCAGCCGAACACGCTGGGACCGGCGCCGGAAATGCTGGCGCCCAGTGCGCGATGATCGAGCGCGGCCTGCTTGACGCGGGCGAAGTTCGGCACCAGTGAGGCGCGACGCGGTTCGACCAATACGTCCTTCAGGCCTTCGCGCACCAGCGCGGCGTCGCTGCGATAGCAGCCGGCCAGGACCAGGGCGAGGTTGGCGCTTTGCGCCACGAACGCGCTGAGGGGGTACTCGCCGGCGAGCGCCGCGCGCGCCTTGCGCGTCTCCAGCACGAAATGCGGATGGACCAGCGCGCAGTACCAGCTGGCCGGCACGGGTATGCGCAGCAACCGATCGTGAGTGGCCAGCACCAGGCCGCCGAGCAGCATCGGCCCGAGGTTGTCGCCGTGTCGGCTGCCGCTGGCCACCGCTTCGCCGTCGAGGGCGAAGCCGTACAACGCTTCGTGCGGCAGCGGCTTTTCCAGCAGCGCGTTGGCGGCCACCAGCGCAGCCACGCACGAGGCGGCCGAACCGGCCATGCCCGACCCCAGCGCAATGCCCTTGTGCAGCACGATGTCGAAACCGTGGCGCAGGCCGAGCGCCTTGCGCAGCGAGATCAGTGCGGCGCCGGCGGTGTTGCCCAGCGCGTCGGTCGGCAGGTCGACCACGCTGCCGTGGATCGCCGAGATGCGCACCACCGGCTCCTCGATGCGGCGCACGTCGGCGCGGTCGCCGGCGCCGGCCATGCTGTGACCGAGGATATCGAAGCCCACGCCCACATTGCCCACACAGGCGGGGGCAAAGGCGAGGGCGCGGCGGGCGCGTGGCGGAGCGGACTTCATGACTTCCTGAGCGGGGCTTTTGACGGATGCAATGGTTGAGGACAGGGTGCTCATGCGTGTACCTGCAGCGATTCGGCGATGCGCAGCAGATCGGCAAACACGCCGGCTGCCGTCACTTCCGGCCCGGCGCCCGGACCTTGTACCAGCATCGGATTATCGCAGTACCGCCGGGTACGAAACTGCACCACGTTGTCGGTCAGCCGCGTATGGGCGAACGCATGCGACGCCGGCAGCACCATCAGGCGTACGCTGGCTTGGCCGGCATGGTCCAGATGGGCGACGTGGCGCAGCACGCCGTGGCAGGCGCGCGCCTCCGCCAGCTTGGCCGCCATCGGCGCATCCAGCTCGTCCAGCCGCTGCATGAATTCGTCGCGCGGCAGCTGGGCCAGCGCTTCCGGTACCAGGCTTTCCACCGAGACGTCGTCCAGCGAGAGCGACCAGCCGGCCTCGCGCGCCAGGATCACCAGCTTGCGCGCCACGTCCATGCCGGATAGATCGTCGCGCGGATCGGGCTCGGTGTAGCCGAGCGCATGCGCCTCGCGCACCAGTGCGGAAAACGGCTGGGCGCCGTCGTGGCGACTGCACAGCCAGGCCAGCGTGCCGGAGAACATGCCTTCGGCGGCCAGCAGCTCGTCGCCGGTATCGAGCAGGTCGCGTAGTGTCTGCACGACCGGCAGCCCGGCACAGACCGTGGCCTCATAACGGAAGCGCGCGCCATCGGCGCAGGCGCGCTGAATCGCCTGCCAGCGCTCCAGCGGACCGCTGCCGGCAAGCTTGTTCGGCGTCACCACGTGCAGGCCGGCCTGCAGCCAAGCGGGATAACGCGACACGATGGCGTCGTTGGCGCTGCAGTCGATCAGCAGTGCATGGCGCCCGCTGTTGCGCACGTGCTCGGCGAAGGCATCCAGATCGTTCGGTCGCCAGGTCTGCGCGCCGCCGTGGCGACCGTTGAGCTCGGCGTCGTCGCAGTCCAGCCACATGCGTTTGCTGGCTGCTACGCCACGCAGCTGCAGCGCCAGCCCGGTGTCGCGCAGCAGCCGCGGCTGTGCGGTGCGCAGCTGATCGAGCAGAGCGCTGCCGACCCGGCCGGGGCCGATCAGGCCGACGGCCAGCACGCGCTGGCGCAGCGACGGTGGCGCCAGCGGAAAAGCCGCGCGGCGTTTGAGGGGTTGTTCGGCGAGTTGGGGTGCACAGGTGTTCACAGTAGCCTCCGGATGAGGCCCCGACTCTTGGAAGCGGGTCGGTCTGTGCCGGCTCGCCTCTGGAGGGCGGAGCCGTTGCGCGTTTGTTGAAACCTATTCGCGCACCGACTCCCAGCCCGTACCGGTACCGGTCGTGGTGGTAATCGTAATGGTGGACGAGGAAATGCCGCTCGACACGGTGCCTGCCGGCAACAGCAAGGCGCCGGCGTTAACCGGTGCAAAGTGCGTGCGGGCGGGCAGCAAGTTCGATGACATGAGTCGAACATAGATGCGATGCAGCAATGGCGTCAATAGGTGCAATTGAAACTTTATTCGCAGATAAAGCCTGCTTCCAACCGCTTGGATTTTGGAAAAAGACTTTAAGAATGAGGTGCGAGGAAAAGCGCGGGTCGACTGCCGCCTTTAGGGATCTTTATTTAGGAGCCCCCAAGTGGCGTCACCAGATGCAGCCTCTGATCGGCAAGAGAGACGCTTCCATCCGGAAGTGCATCTATATCGCGATCCGCTATCCGGCTTTGGCTATACCAAGGATTTTTTCCACGGGGCCAGGCACGTAGATTTCCCACTTGCCGTACTCGGGTGTCGGACGCTCAAGTGAGTCCGCAAAAACTAAAGTTTATGGGTACTCGTGCGTACCAGTAGCCATCCGTGGAATGGTCGTTTGATCCAGGGCTACGGAATGTCCATTTGCGAACGGCCTCAAGAGAGGCATTGGCAAGGAGGGCTCTCCACCTTTTCATAGTCGACTCAGAAGGCATACCCCCTGGTTGGGCATCAAGGTTGACTTGTTCGGCAAAGGCATCGACCGCCTGCCCCTGCTTATTCACTCGAACTAATAAATACACCGAGCCGGCAACATGATCCCGGATTGCCGAAGCAGGGTACGTTGGAGGAATTCGGTTTGCATGTAGGGAGTCCTTGGCATTCGTATTTTGATCGAATTGGGCTCCGCTCATCCGGAGAACGTAATTTCCGTTGTCTTGAGGCTGGGCAATAATGCGGACGCTCATTCTTGCCGCTGCGGCGACTGGCTGGCCGTCACGCTTCGTCTGCGCAAATCGCCATGACGGAACGCCCTTATTCATCAGATCCACAACAGCGCTGGGAAGCTTGCTGGTTTGGTCCAACGTAAAGCTGCTAACGGTCCCGTCGGGCGCCACGACAATGGAGCCGGTAACGAGCATGCTCGCCTGGAACTGCTTTTGTGAGCTAGCTGCTGCGGTGAGTGCTCGACGTCCCCCCGGTTTTGAGTAGCACGATGATTTGGAGTCCAATCCCACCATCGAAGGAGATTGGACGTGAAGAAGCGATTTACCGACGAACAG